>NZ_CP098362.1:326758-653516 GCF_030388245.1 Paracoccus sp. TOH | reverse complement strand
TCACCTGCCATCCATCCCCCAGTCCGCCGGTTTCCGGTTCCAGCCTAGCGCGGCGCCGGACAGGAACAAGCCCCGCCGCGCCGGTCCCCGCTCCGGCCCTCAGCGCCAGCCCAGGGCCGGGGCGACATGCTTCAGGATCGCCTCGATCACATGCAGGTTGTAGTCCACGCCCAGCTGGTTCGGCACGGTCAGCAGCAGCGTGTCGGCCTCGGCGATGCCCTCGTCGCCGCGCAGCTCCTCGATCAGCCGCTCGGGCTCGGCCGCATAGCCGCGGCCGAAGATCGCGCGGGTCTCCTCGATGAAGCCGATCTGGTCGCTTTCCTTGCCGCCGCGGCCGAAATACATCCGGTCGCGATCATCCATCAGCGCGAAGATCGAACGGCTGACCGAGACGCGGGGCGTGCGCTTGTGCCCGGCCGCCGCCCAGGCCTCGCGATAGGCGCGGATCTGCTCGGCCTGCTGGACGTGGAAGGGCTTGCCGTTCTCGTCATCCTTCAGCGTCGAGCTTTGCAGGTTCATGCCCAGCCGCGCCGCCCATTGCGCCGTGGCGTTCGAGGCCGCGCCCCACCAGATGCGGTCGCGCAGCCCGGGCGAATGCGGCTCGAGCCGCAAGAGGCCCGGCGGGTTCGGGAACATCGGCCGCGGGTTCGGCGGCGCGAAGCCCTGTCCCTCAAGAAGCTGCAGCAGCACCTCGGCATGACGGCGGGCCATGTCGGCATCGCTTTCGCCTTCGGCCGGGCGATAGCCGAAATAGCGCCAGCCCTCGATCACCTGTTCGGGCGAGCCGCGCGAGATGCCGAGTTGCAGCCGCCCCTGCGCGATCAGATCGGCGGCGCCGGCATCTTCGGTCATGTAAAAGGGGTTTTCATAGCGCATGTCGATGACGGCGGTGCCGATCTCGATGCGTTTCGTGCGCGCGCCGACCGCCGCCAGCAGCGGGAAGGGCGAGGCGAGCTGGCGGGCGAAATGATGCACGCGGAAATAGGCGCCGTCCGCGCCCAGTTCCTCGGCGCCCTGGGCCAGGTCGATGGATTGCAGCAGCACGTCCTGGGCGCTGCGGGTCTGCGAGGCGCGCTCGTCCGACCAATGGCCAAAGGACAGGAAACCGATCTTCTTTACGCCATTCTGGTTCACGGGGCGGCCTTTGGAGTTGTGGATTCCCGGGACATGGCGTCGCGGCGGCCGATTCCCCAGCCCGCCTGCCACGAGGGCAGGCGCAGTTCCGACGCCAGATGGTCGATGAAGCGGCGCAGCTTGGCCGGCATGGGCTGGACCGGCGGCCAGACCGCGACGATGGGCAGCGGCCTGGTGCCGAAGCCGGTCAGCACCCGTTCCAGCCGCCCGTCCGCCAATGCGGGGGCGACGACGAAACCGGGCAGCATGGCCAGGCCCAGCCCCTCGATGGCCATGTCGCGGATCGCTTCGCCGTTGTTCATCGACAGCCGCCCCGCGACCCAGGGCGAGACGAAGCGGTCGCGGTCCTGGAACTGCCAGAGCTGGCTGTTCGGCAGGTGGCTGTAGCCGATCACCTCATGCGCGCGCAGGTCGGCCAGGGATTGCGGGCGGCCCCTGCGGTCCAGATAGGCGGGGCTGGCGCAGGCGATGCTTTCATCCTCGCACAGCTTGCGCTGCATCAGCGCCTTGTCGCGCATCTTGCCGATGCGGATGCCGATGTCGAACCCCTCGCGCGCCAGGTCGCGGGTGCGGTCGTCGTAATCGACGGTGATCTCCAGCTCGGGGTTCTGGGCGGCGAAGCGGGCGATGATCGGTCCCAGATGCAGCACGCCAAAGCTCATCGGGGCCGAGATCGACAGGCTGCCGCGCAGCGGCGCCACGCCGTCCATGTCCCAGGCGGTGCTTTCGGCGGCCGCGATCAGCTCGGTCAGCGCCGGGCGCAGCCGCTCGGCCAGGCGCAGCGCCGCCTCGGTGGGGGTGATGCGGCCGGCATTGCGGCGGAACAGCGCCGCGCCCAGCGTCGCCTCCAGGTCGGTGACGCGCTTGCTGACCACGGATTTCGACAGGTTCAGCCGCGCGGCGGCGGCGGTGACGGTGCCCAGCTCCATCACCGTCAGGAAGGTTTCCAGATCGTTCAGGTCGTAGCGCATGGCGGCAGTTTAGCCGCTGCCGCGCCGTTCGCAATCGCAGAACGCGATGTTCGTGGCCGCTGCCGTGGCGGAAACGGCTGCGATGCCCGATATTGGCAGGCAAGAGAAAGGAGGCCCATCATGGAGCTGACCGGAATTCACCACCTGACGGCAATCACCGCCGATGCGCCCGGCAACAAGCGGTTCTATACCGACACGCTGGGGCTGCGGCTGGTCAAGAAGACCGTCAACCAGGACGACACCAGCGCCTATCACCTGTTCTATGCCGACGGGCTGGCCCGCCCCGGCACCGACCTGACCTTTTTCGACTGGCCGGCGGCGCCCGAGCGGCGCGGCACCCATTCGATCAGCCGCACCGGGCTGCGGGTCGCGGGCGACAGCCTCGATTATTGGGCCGGCCGGCTGGCGGATCGTGGCCTGACCGTCGGGCGGATCGCCACCACCGACACCCGCGCCAGCCTCGATTTCGAGGATCCCGAGGGCCAGCGTTTCCGCCTAACCGCGGACGCGCCCGGTGCCGAGCCCGCGCCCTGGGCGAAAAGCCCGGTGCCGGCGCAGCACCAGATCCACGGGCTGGGGCCGATCACCATCTCGGTGCCCGATCTGGCGCCGACCGAGATCGTGCTGACCCATGTCATGGGGCTGCGCAAGACCCGCGACTATGCCAGCCCCGACGGCCACGGCACCGTCCATGTCTACGAGATGGGCCGGGGCGGCCCCGCGGCCGAGCTGCATGTCGCGGTCCAGCCCGATCTGCCCACGGCACGCCAGGGCGCGGGCGGGGTGCATCACGTCGCCTTCCGCGTGCCCGACAAGCCGGCGATCCACACCTGGGCGCAGCGGTTGGCCGAGCTGCGGGTGCCCAATTCGGGCGAGGTCGAACGCTACTATTTCCGCTCGCTCTATTTCCGCGAGCCGGGCGGCAACCTGTTCGAGATCGCCAGCGACGATCCCGGCTTTGCCGTGGACGAACCGTTGGAGAGCCTGGGCGAAACCCTGTCGCTGCCGCCCTTCCTGGAAGGGCAGCGCGCGCAGATCGAGGCGCGGCTGAAGCCGCTGGGCTGAGCCCCGCCGAAACCCAAGGCAAGGCCGCCGGATCGCTCCGGCGGCCTTTTCCATGCGCCGGGAAACCCGTTCGCAGCCGCTGGGCCGGCCGCCGCACTGGGGGGAGGGGACACAGGAAAGCCCGCCGTCGCCAAAAAAAAACGGGCCATGAGAAAAGGGCGGTCGAAACGACCGCCCCCTTGTGCTGGTTGACCGGACGGCTTCAGGCGGTTTTCGCGCGCTGCGCCATGGTCGCCTCGGCCCACCAGGCCAGTTCGTCCAGCATGGCGTCCAGCGCCGGCAGCAGGTTCGCCTCGACCTCGGCCATCTCGCCATTGGCGCCCAGGGGCGAGACCTTGAAGAAATCGCCGCCGCCCAGATGCACGGCATTGCGCAGCGGCACCATCTGCAATTCGACGGCGATGCCGCGCAGATGCTCGATGGCACGGGCGGCGCCGACGCCGCCATAGCCCATGGCCGCCGCCGGCTTGCGGTTCCATTCCCTGTAGGCCTGGTCCAGCGCGTTCTTCAACGCGCCGCTGACCGAGTGGTTGTATTCCGAGGTCACGAAGACATAGCCGTCGAACTCGGCCAGCTTCTGCTGCCATTTCACCGCGCGCGGATCTTGCGACGGCACCCAGAGATTCGAGGCGACCTCGTCGAACAGCGGCAGGTCGTAATCGCGCAGATCCACCAGTTCGAAGCTCATGTCCTCGCGTTTCTGCGCCTGCTCGAGCAGCCAGGCGGCCGGCTTGTCGGCGAAACGCGCGGCGCGGGTCGAACCAATGATGATGGCGATATGCGGTTTCTTGGTCATGGATCAGGTCCTTCGTGATGGTCTTGCGGGCCGGTTGCGGCCGCGGGGGTTGAATATCGTGGCCTCAAACTGGCCGTCGCGGAGCTTTCGGACAAGCCAACCGGAATCGGAAGCGGCGTTCGGAAATCGGAAACAGCTTGCCCGGCGTGCAGAAAAGAACGGGCGGGCCTTGCGACCCGCCCGTCCAGCTTCACCGTTTCACAAATACCCATGCGGCAGCGCGGCGGGGCGCCGCGCTGCCTGTTGCGCCCTCAGTCGCGGCCCAGCCACCCGGCGGCCAGCGTCACGTCCTCGGGCAGAAGCTCGTGCCCGGCCTCGACGGTCCGTGCCTGCAGCGCCGCCCCACCATTCTGCAAGGCACGCTCCAGTGCCGGGGCCATGCGGGCGAAGGGATCGCGGGCGCCGGTCAGCATCAGCACCCGGCTGCCGGCCAGGGCCGGCGCCTGCAGCGCCGGCGGCTCCTCCAGCACCTGCATGGCGCGCAGCAGGACCGCGTGGCCGATCAGGCCGGGATGCAGCTGCAGCACCGCGCCCAGCAGGTTCGCGCCATTGGAATAGCCCAGATAGGTCAGCGCCTTGGGGGCCAGCCCATAGGCGCGCACCGCCTCGTCGATGAAACCGGCAAAGGCCCCGGCCTCGGCGCGGATATCGGCCTGGTCATAGGTCACGGCGTCATAGCGACGGAACCAGCGGTTGATGCCCTCCTCGGTCGAGCGGCCGCGGACGCCCAGCAGCGTGGCGCGTGGCGCGATCCGATGCGCCAGCGGCATCAGGTCGGATTCGTTGCCGCCGGTGCCGTGCAGCAGGACGATGGTGCTGCCGTCCGGGTTTTCGGGGCGGTGGAAGCGGTGGATGAAATGCAGATCGCGCATCGGGTGCCTTTCCTCGCCCGGCAGGGCGAATTGCGGCAGGATCACGCGCAGGTCCTCGGCGCGGGCCGCGTCATGGGGCGGGACGAACAGCGTCTCGCCCAGGTTCTCCGGCGCCTCGTCCAGGGTGAAGCCGGGGGCGTCGGTGGCATATTCCAGCAGCGTTCCCGCCGGCTCGCGCACATAGAGCGACAGGAAGTATTTCCGGTCATGCACGCTGGTCGCGTCGGTGTCCTTCAGCGCCAGCCGCATCCGGCGCACCGCATCTTCGTCCGGCGCCCGGAAGGCGACGTGATCCAGGATGCCGGTGCCGGGAATGCCCGGAAAGAAGCCGCTGGCGTCGCGGATGTCGACGGTATCCGTGTCGGATTCCATGCGCTGCACCGCGCCCTCGGCCGTGCCGGGGCGATAGCCGAAGCGGGCGATGAAATCGCGCGTTGCCTGCGGCTGCTCGGTCAGGATGGTGACGCCGCGCAGCCGCGTCGGCGCGATCGGATCGGGCAGCGGCGCGGCGGCCGGCAAGTCCACCCCCACCAGCTTGACGATCACGCCGTCGGGATCCTTCAGCCGCAGCACCGTCTCGCCCCTCTCGCGCAGCGGTCCCTCGACCGGCACGCGGGCGGTCATGGCGCGGGTCAGCCAGTCGCCGATGCTGGCGGGCGGCACGGCCAGCGCGATTTCCGCCACCTGGCCATGGCCGACCCGGCCCGGCGCCCCGTCCTCCCACACCAGGAAGGTGACGAGCGAACCGGGCGTGCCGAGCGTGTCGCCATAGAACAGGTGCAATTGCTCGGCATCCTCGAAACCGCCGGTGCGCTTGACCAGGCGCAGGCCCAGGAAGCCGGCGTAGAAATCGACATTGGCCTGCACCCGGCGGGTGATGCCGGTGACGTGATGGATGCCGGTGGGCATGGTTTTTCTCCTCAGGTGCCCTCTTCGCGGGCAAGGACGGTCTGAACGGCCGGATCGGCCGCGATGCGGTCATGCAGGGCCTGCACATGGGCCCAGCCCTGGGTGCCTTCGGGCAGCAGCTTCGCCGCCCAACGCAGCATCGGAAAGGCATAGGCGTCGATCACCGAGCGGCGGCCGAGAATCCAGTCGCGCCCCTCCAGATGCGCGTCCAGCAGCGCCAGCCGCTGGCGGACCAGTTTGCGCGCGGCCTCCTGCACCGCCTCGCGGTCGGCCTGCTCGCGGCTGGTGGTATAGCGCTGCGGCGTGAACAGCGGGAAGAAGGCCGGATGCAGGTCGCCGGTGAAAAAGCTCGACCAGCGGTCCAGTTCCGCCTGCGCCCGCAGGCCGTCGCCGCCGGCCAGATCGGCCTCGGGGTGCTTGCAGGCCAGATGGTGCAGGATCGCGCCCGCCTGGGTCAGGGTCCAGCCGTCATCCTCGCGCAGCACCGGCACGGCGCCGGCCGGGTTCACCGCCCGCAGTTCGGCCGAGCCGAATTCGACCGCCACCGCCTGATAGGGCGTACCGGTCCATTCCAGCACGATATGGGGCGCGAGCGAGCAGGCGCCGGCATGGTAGAACAGGGTGGGCATGAAATCCTCCGTCTTGCGATGCGTTCAAGATAGCGCCGCGCCGCGTTTTCCCAACCGGCAAGGGCGGGAACACGGCGTTCTGCATCGTCGAACGCGCCGGGCAGAGGATCGGTTCAGGCGCTGTGCGCGCCGCCCGCCAGATCCGCGACGAAGCCCAGGATCTCGGGCACCGGCCGGCCCTCGCCGATCAGCTTGACGATGGCGCTGCCGACGACGCAGCCATCGGCCACGCTCGCCACCGCCTGCGCCGCCTCGGGGGTCGAGATACCGAAGCCGACCACCACCGGCAGTTCGGCGCCGGCGCGGATGCGCGCGACCTCGGGCGCGACCTCGGCGGCATTGGCGGCCGGGCCGCCGGTGATGCCGGTGACCGAGACGTAATAGACGAAGCCCGAGGTGTTCTTCACCACCGCCGGCAGGCGGCGGTCGTCGGTGGTCGGCGTCGCCAGGCGGATGAAGTTCAGCCCGGCCTCGCGTGCCGGCAGGCACAGCTCGGCATCCTCCTCGGGCGGCAGGTCGACGACGATCAGCCCGTCCACGCCGGCCGCGGCGGCCTCGGACAGGAAGCGGGCGACGCCACCCTGGCGGGCATAGATCGGGTTGTAATAGCCCATCAGCACGATGGGGGTGGCGCTGTCGGTTTCGCGAAAGGCGCGCACCATGTCCAGCACCCGGGTCACGCTGCCGCCGGCCGCCAGCGCCCGCTGGCCGGCCGCCTGAATGGTGGCGCCGTCCGCCATCGGGTCGGTGAAGGGCATGCCTAGCTCGATGATATCCACGCCGGCGCCGGGCAGGCCGCGCATGATCTGCAGCGAGGTGTCGAAATCCGGGTCGCAGCCCATCATGTAGGCGACGAAGGCCTTGTCGCCGGTTTCGGCCAGCCGCGCGAAAGTGTCGTCGATTCTGCTCATGCGCCCGTTCCCTCTTGTTCCGCCAAGCCCTAGCCCGCGCCCGGGGCAAGATCAACGGCCCGCCACTGGACTCGGGCGACGCCGCCCCATAATAAGCGCGGAAATCCGGGGAAAGGGATGCATCATGGGCTTTCGCATGGGGATCGTCGGCCTGCCGAACGTGGGCAAATCGACGCTGTTCAACGCGCTGACGAAAACCGCCGCCGCGCAGGCCGCGAACTTCCCCTTCTGCACCATCGAGCCGAACGTGGGCGAGGTCGCGGTGCCCGATCCGCGGCTGGACGCGCTGGCCGGGATCGCCGGCAGCAAGCAGATCATCCCGACCCGCATCACCTTCGTCGACATCGCCGGGCTGGTGAAGGGCGCCAGCAAGGGCGAGGGGCTTGGCAACCAGTTCCTGGCCAATATCCGCGAGGTCGACGCCATCGCCCATGTCCTGCGCTGCTTCGAGGATGGCGACGTGACCCATGTCGAGGGCCGCGTCGATCCCATCGCCGATGCCGAGACCATCGAAACCGAGTTGATGATCGCCGATCTGGAATCCATCGAGCGGCGGCTGGCCAACATCCAGCGCAAGCTGAAGGGCGGCGACAAGGAGGCGGTGGCGCAGGAAAAGCTGCTGAAGGCCGCGCAGGCCGCGCTGGAGGCCGGCAAGCCCGCCCGCACCGTGCCGGTCGCGGACGAGGACCGGAGGGCCTGGGACATGCTGCAACTGCTGACCGCGAAGCCGGTGCTGTTCGTCTGCAACGTCGAGGAAGACAAGGCCGCCGCCGGCAACAGCCAGTCCGAGCGCGTGGCGCAGATGGCGGCCGCGCAGGGCGCCGGCCAAGTGGTGATCTCGGCCAAGATCGAGGAAGAGATCAGCCAGCTTCCCCCCGATGAGGCAGGCATGTTCCTCGAGGAGATGGGCTTGCACGAAGCCGGGCTCGACCGGCTGATCCGCGAGGGCTACAAGCTGCTGGGTCTGGAAACCTATTTCACCGTCGGCCCCAAGGAGGCCCGCGCCTGGACCATCCACAAGGGCACGCTGGCCCCGCAGGCGGCGGGCGTGATCCATGGCGATTTCGAGCGCGGCTTCATCCGCGCCGAGACCATCGCCTATGACGACTATGTCGCCTTCAAGGGCGAGGCCGGCGCGCGCGAGGCCGGCAAGTTCCGCGTCGAGGGCAAGTCCTACGAGGTCAAGGACGGCGACGTGCTGCATTTCCTGTTCAACGCCTGACCGCCTTGATTCCAAGGGTTTCTCCTTGGGGTTGAGTGACGTTACGGCACAACCGGATCTGGCGTTTTTCCGCCCGATTGTGACTGAACCGTTCGGTCAGAGCCGTTAGCATGCCGGCCGCGCCGCCCACGTCGGGCGGTGTGCTTCACGCGCTGTCTGAAGAAGTCTCAACGCAACAGAAAAGGGCCAACCATGGCGGACTTCACGATCAATGCGAATGGATTCGGATCGTTTTATGAAAATGTCGGAAACAACGGCACCGACGACCAGGTGACGGTGAATATCGGGCCGTCGTTCAGCGGCACCATCACCGTCGATTCGCAGCCTGCCGATAATGAAATCGACGATACCATCGTCAACCTGCCCGAGGGCTGGTCGCTGCAGGTGGACAATCTTGCCGAGGATGACGGCGAGGATCCGGGCTACAAGGACTGGTCCTATCGCGTCCTCAACAGCGAAGGCCAAGAGGTCGGCACGCTGAGCATCCGCAGCAACAACATCCAGGGTGTGCCCTGTTTTTGCCGCGGCACCCTGATCGAGACGCCGAACGGTCCCGTCGCCATCGAGACGCTGGCGGCCGGCGATCTGGTCATGACCCGCGACAATGGTGCGCAGGTGCTGCGCTGGATCGGCAGCACCCAGCTGTCGGCCACGCAACTGCTGCAGGCCCCGCATCTGCGGCCGATCCGCATTCGGGCAGGCGCGCTTGGCGCCGGCCGACCGGTGTGCGATCTGCTGGTCTCGCCGCAGCACCGGATCCTGGTCCGCTCGGCCGTGGCGCAGCGGATGTTCGGCGCGCCCGAGGTTCTGGTCGCGGCCAAGCAATTGCTGCTGCTGGACGGCATCGACATCGCCCCCGAACTGGATCGGGTCGACTATTACCACATGCTGTTCGACCGGCACGAGGTGGTGATCTCGAACGGCGCCGAGACGGAATCGCTGTATACCGGGACCGAGGCGCTGAAGGCGGTCGGACCGGCCGCTGCCGCCGAGATCTTCGTCCTGTTCCCGGAACTGCGGGATAAGGACTTCCGGCCCGAGGCGGCGCGGCTGCTGCCCAGCGGGCGGCGATCCCGCAAGCTGGCCATGCGGCATCTGCAGCACCGTCGGTCGCTGGTCATGTGAAACCGCGGGGCCGGGCCACGCCCGGCCCCTGCATACGCCTTTTTCAGTTCGAGAAGGCGTTGATCAGTTCCAGCACCGCCAGGATTCGGCGGGTGCTGCTGTCCACCCGATAGATCCGGTCGTCGTCGCGGTAATAATCCCAGCCGCGGCGCTGTTCCAGCGCGTAGCGCCGCGGATCGCCGATGAACCGGTAATCGCCGGCGCGCAGATATTCCCCGACCCGCGGATTGTGGCGGGAATGCTTGCGGGCCTGGCCGGGCGGCACGCAGGCCCGGTCCTTTTTCATCAGGCCCGGCGGGCAGTGCCAGCGGACCTCCTGCCGGTGATGGTGGCGGCGGTCGTCGTCGTGGCGCTGGTGGTGGTGGCGTTCTTGTCGGTCATGCCGGTCGCGGCCGCGATCCCGGTCGGCCAGTGCGGGGGTGGCAAGGCTGCCGGCCAGCGCAAGGATCAGGGCAAGCCGGAAGGGGCGTTTCATTCTGGATCTCCATGGCAGGGCTTCTGGTGCAGAATAACGCGCCGGCAGCCGCGGGTTTAGCGGTGATGCCGCGAAATTGTAGGACGGCGGCGGCCATGCGCGGCAAGCCGCCGACCCCGGTTTCAGCGATGGCTCGGGGCCTGCGCGAGCATCATCCGGCCGGCGCGGACCGAGCCGTCATGCACATCGGCCTCGATGGCCGCGCACAATGCGGGCAGGTCGCGGTCCCGCATGGCGCCCAGCATTTCCTTGTGGTGGTCGGCGGCGGTGATCCCGGCCAGATGCTCGATCGCCCGGCGCTGGAAGGGGCCGAGCTGCAGCCAGATGCTTTCGATCAGCGGCATCGCCGCCTGGTCGGGGTTCAGCCCGTAAAGCATCTTGTGAAAGTCCTGGTTCAGCCGCGTCAACCCGTCGAGATCATGGCCGGCCAGGGCGACGTCCATGCATGCGTCGATTCCGGCCAGCCGATCGATGGCGATGTCCGAGATCCAGGGGAAGGCGCGGGCGGCGGCATGGGTCTCCAGTGCGATGCGCAGTTGCACCAGTTCCTCGAACCGGCCCGGCGTCATCTCGGGCACCCGCAGCCGGCGGTTGCCCAGCACCTCGATGGCATGTTCGGAGCTCAGCCGCCGGACCGCTTCGCGGATCGGCGTCGGGCTCAGCCCCATCTGTTCGGCCAGGCCGCGGAAGGTCAGCGCCGTGCCGGGTCGCAGCGCGCCGACCATGACCGCATTGCGCAGCCGGCCATAGGCATATTCCTGCGTCGTCATCGCCGCGCTGCGCGGGATCTCGGGAAGCAGGGGCTGGACCATGGCAGGCGCTCGGGCTGGGGCAGGGGCGGCCAGAATGACGCAGACGCCGGCTTGACTCAAGGCGATAATCCATCACATCATAAGAAATGATATCACAAAATTCCAGATGTGATCTGGTAGGAGCACGATCATGACCACCGTGGATGCCACGGCCTGGCTTGCCGACCGGCCGGAGATCGAGACGATCTTTGCCTGCATCTGCGACTTGAACGGCGTGATGCGCGGCAAGCGCGTGCCGGTCGACCAGCTGGACAAGATCACCTCGGGCGCGCTGCGCATGCCGCTGTCGCTGCTGGGCATGGACATCTGGGGCGAGGATATCGAGGGCAACGAGCTGGTCTGGGACACCGGCGATGCGGACGGGATCTGCGAATTCACCGGCCGGCCGCTGAGCCCGGTGGACTGGACCTCGCGGCCTGCCGCCTTCGCCCAGCTGTGGATGCGGCAAGAGGACGGCACGCCCTTTCCGGGCGATCCGCGCCGGGCGCTGGCCGAGGTGGTCGAGCGTTACCGGGCGCGGGGCCTGACGCCGGTGGTGGCGACCGAGCTGGAATTCTACGTCGTCGACCCCTCGGGCTCGGTGCCGCAGCCGCCGCGTTCCCCGATCACCGGCAAGCGGCTGGATTCGGACGGCGCGCTGTCTCTGGACGAGCTGCAGCATTTCGACGCCTTCCTGAACGAGGTCTATGACTGCTGCGCCGCGCAGGGGATCCCGGCCGATGCGGCGATCTCGGAAAACGGCGCCGGCCAGTTCGAGATCAACCTGCTGCATGTCGCCGACACGCTGGAGGCCGCCGACGACGCGGTGCTGTTCAAGCGGCTGGTGCGCGGCATCGCCCGCAAACACGGTTTCGCCGCCACCTTCATGGCCAAGCCCTATGGCGAGCGGGCCGGATCGGGCATGCATGTGCATTTCTCGCTCAACGATGCCGAGGGCCGGAACGTCTTCGACGATGGCGGCGAGGCGGGGACCGCGATCCTGCGCCATGCCGTTGCCGGGCTGATCCGCACCATGCAGGAAAACGCGCTGGTCTTCGCCCCGCACGAGAACAGCTTCCGCCGGCTCTTGCCCGGCGCCCATGCGCCCTCGGCCATCGCCTGGGGCTACGAGAACCGCACCGCCGCCATCCGCATCCCCGGCGGCAGCCCCAAGGCGCGGCGGATCGAGCATCGCGTCGCCGGCGCCGACGCCAATCCCTATCTGGTGCTGGCCTCGATCCTGGGCGGCGCGCTTCTCGGCATCGAGAACCAATGGGAGCCGCCGCCGCCCATCACCGGGGACGCCTATTCGCTGGATCTCGACTCGCTGCCGCCCGATTGGGCCTCGGCCATCGAGGCTTTTTCCCGCGGTGCGCTGGTCGAGCGCATCTTCAGCAAGCGGCTGCGGCGCATGTTCGTGCAATGCAAGCAACAAGAGCTGCGCCGCTTCACCCGCCATGTCACCGAATTCGAATACCATTCCTATCTCGAGGCCGTCTGATGTCCCCGACTTCCTATGCCGGCAGCGGCGCCTATCCCGCCAGCTATTACGCCGCCTCGGCCAATCCCGCGCCGCTGCGCCCCGCGCTGGCCGGGCTGCACGAGACCGAGATCTGCGTGCTGGGCGCCGGCTATACCGGGCTTTCGACCGCCCTGCACCTGGCCGAAAAGGGCTACAAGGTCACGGTCGTCGAGGGTGCGCGCATCGGCTGGGGCGCCTCGGGGCGCAATGGCGGGCAGATCGTCAACGGCTTGAACGCCAGCCTGCAGACCATCGCCCGGCGCTACGGCCAGGACACGGCGCGCTTCGTCGCCGGGCTGGTCATGGAGGGCGGCGACATCATCCGCGAACGCGTCGCCACCTATGGCATCCAGTGCGATCTCAAGCCCGGCAACGTCTTCGCGGCGCTGACCGGCGCGCATATGCGCGAGCTCGAGGCGCGCTGGAGGCTCTGGCGCAGCTACGGCATCGACAGCCAGGAGATGCTGGATGCCGCCCGGATGCAGGACCATGTCGTCACCGACCGCTATGTCGGCGGCATGATCGACCACAGGGGCGGGCACATGCACCCGCTGAACCTGGCGCTCGGCGAGGCGGCGGCGCTGGAAAGCCTGGGCGGGACCATCTTCGAGATGTCGCCCGCGATCTCGGTCGATCACCAGGCCACGACACCCAGCCTGCGCACCGCCGGGGGCGAGGTGCGGGCCAGGGTTCTGGTACTGTGCGGCAATGCCTATCTGGGCCATGTCGTGCCGGCGCTGGAACGGCGGGTGATGCCGGTTTCGACCCAGATCATGGCGACCGAGCCGCTGGGCGAGGCGCGGGCCCGCGCCCTGATGCCCTCGGATGCCTGCGTCGAGGACGTGCGCTACATCCTCGACTATTTCCGCATGTCGGCCGATCACCGGCTGCTGTTCGGCGGCGGCACGGTCTATGGCGGGGCCGATCCCCGCGACATCCAGGCCAAGCTGCGGCGCAATATGCTCAAGGTGTTTCCGCAACTGGCCGAGGCGCGGATCGACCATGCCTGGTCGGGGAATTTCGCGCTGTCCTTCAGCCGGGTGCCGCAGATGGGCCGGATCGGTGCGAACACCTATTTCGCGCATGGCTATTCCGGCCATGGCGTCACCGGCAGCCATACCTTCGGCCGCATCCTCGCCGAGGCGATCCATGGCGACAGCGCGCGCTTCGACACCTTCGCCGCCGTTCCCTGGATTCCCTTTCCGGGCGGGCGGATGCTGCGCGTGCCCTATTCGGTGATCGGCTCCTGGTGGTATGCGCTGCGCGACCGGCTGGGGGTCTGAATATCAGGCCGGGCCGGTGCAAAGCGCCGCGACCCGCTCGGCGATCGCCAGCGCGGCGGTCAGGCCGGGGCTCTCGATGCCGAACAGGTTGACCAGCCCCGGAATGCCGTGGAAGGCAGGGCCGTCGATGCGGAAATCCGCCGGCGGCTCGCCCGGTCCCGACAGCTTGGGCCGGATGCCGCAATAGGTGGCGGCCAGCGCGTCGCGGGGCAGGGCGGGCCAGTATTTGCGGATCTCGGCCTCGAAATGCGCGCGCCGTGCCGCGCTGACCCGGTAATCGATGTCCGGGATCCATTCGACATCCGGCCCAAAGCGCATCGCGCCGGCCAGATCCAGCGTCAGGTGGACGCCCAGCCCGCCGGGCTCGGGAACCGGGTAGATCAGCCGCGAGAACGCCGCCCGGCCCGGCAGGCCGAAATAGCTGCCGCGGGCATAACGCGTCTGCGGCACCCGGGCGGGGTCAAGCCCCCGGACGGAGCGCGCCACCTCCGATGCTGCCAGTCCCGCCGCGTTGACGAACAGCCGCGCCCCCAGCCGGTAATGCGCGCCGCTGGCCGGATCGCGGCTTTCGACCACGAACCGCCCCGCCTTGGCCTCGACCCCGGAGACCGGGCTGCGAAGGCTCAGCACCGCGCCATGCGCTTCGGCCTCGCCCAGCAGCGACAGCATCAGCGCATGGCTGTCGACGATGCCGGTCAGCGGGGAATGCAGCGCCGCATGACAGGCCAGTGCCGGCTCCATCGCCATCGCCTCGGAGCCGGGAAGCAGGCGCAGCGCCCCGGCGCCGGCGGCGATGGCGCGGCTGCGGATCGTCTCCAGCATCGCCTGCTGGTCGGGGGCGGTGGCGACGATCAGCTTGCCGCAGCGCCGATGCGGCACGGCATGGTCCGCGCAATAGGCATAGAGCAGGTCGCGGCCGCGCAGGCACAGCCGGGCCTTCAGGCTGCCGGGCGGATAATAGATGCCGGCATGGATGACCTCGGAATTGCGCGACGAGGTGGCGGTGCCGAAGGCCCCCTCGGCGTCCAGGATCACCACCTCGATGCCGCGCAGCGCCAGGGCGCGGGCGATGGCCAGGCCGACCACGCCGGCCCCGGCAACGATGCATTCGACCTGTTCCACCCGCGCCCCCGTGCCTGACTGCCCGGAAGCCATAGCGGGTTGCGGCGCCGGCCTCCAGCGGCTCAGCCGCGGGTGCCGTCGATGTCCAGCCCGCCCGAGAACACCCGGCTTGTCCGCAGATCGGCGCCGGTGATGGTCGAAAGCGCCTGTGCATCGACCGGGGCACCGCCCGAAAACAACCGGTTGGCCTGCCGCAACCGGGCCCGGTCCAGGGCGTTGCGGATCGAGCGCGCATTGGCGAAATGCGGCTGCGCCCGGCGCAGGCGGATATAGTCCGCCATCGCCTCGCGGCCCGAACTGTCGAAGGCATAGCCCTGCGCCTCGAGCATCGAGGCCGAGATCCGCGCCAGTTCCCCGTCGGTATAATCGGGAAACTCGATGTGATGGGCGATGCGCGACCGGAAGCCCGGATTGGCGGAAAAGAACCTGTCCATCCGGTCGGCATAGCCGGCCATGATCACCACCAGGTCGTCGCGGTTGTTCTCCATCACCTGCAGCAGGATCTCGATGGCCTCTTGGCCGTAATCGCGTTCGTTGTCGGGCTTGTAGAGGTAATAGGCCTCGTCGATGAACAGCACGCCGCCCATGGCCTTCTTCAGCACCTCCTTGGTCTTGGGCGCGGTATGGCCGATATATTGCCCGACCAGATCATCGCGGGTGACGCTGACCAGATGGCCCTTGCGCACATAGCCGAGCCGATGCAGCAACCCGGCCATCTTCAGCGCCACCGTGGTCTTGCCGGTGCCGGGATTGCCGGTGAAGCTCATATGCAGGGTCGGCACCTCATGCGCCAGGCCCAGGTCGCGCCGTGCCCGGTCCACCAGCAGCAGCGCCGCCGTCTCGCGGATCCTCTGCTTGACCGGCGCCAGCCCGATCAGCTCGCGGTCCAGCTCGTCCAGGATCTCGCGCACGCCCGAGGATTCATACTCGGCCTTCAGATCGACCGTGGCGGTCTTCTCGCCCATATCGCCATCCATCCGGCTTTCTCCGTTTCCCAAATACCCCCGGGGGGTGCGGGGGGCGGCAAGCCCCCCGCTATCGCCGGGCCGTCAGGCCCGGCAGCCTATCTCGCCAGCTCATGCGTATAGCGGATATGCCGGCCGTCGGCCTCCATCCGCCAGGTGCGGAAGCTCGGCTCCGACTGGGGCCGGTTGACGATGAAGGACATCATCACCGTCTCCCATCCCCGGGTGCTGTCGAAGGCGTTGATGCGGATATAGCTGTCGCCATGTGCCTTGCGGCACGCGTCCAGCTCCATCATCACGCCCTTGGCGTCTTTCAGGTCGAACATCGGATTGCCCCACATCTCCCAGTAGGTGTTGCGGGGATGCGGCTCGTCGGTGAACTCGATCCCGACCGCCCAGTCGCGCGACAGGATATATTCGACCTGGTCGCGGATCTGTCCGTCCGTCAGGTCGGGCAGGAAGGAAAAGCAGCCCTGAGTGATGCGCATCGTCTTTCTCCCTTAGCTGACGGACGCGGTCGGAACGAAATCCGAGGTGTCGGTCGAGGTATAGTTGAAGGTGATGTTGCCCCAGGTATCCAGCGCCGCCTCCAGCGGCTTGCACCATTTGGCGGCCTTGCGCAGGACTTCCGGGCCTTCGGCCCTGATGTCCACGCCCTCGTTGCGGGCCAGCACCATGGCCTCCAGCGCCACGCGGTTGGCGGTGGCGCCGGCCTGGATGCCCATCGGGTGGCCGATGGTGCCGCCGCCGAACTGCAGGACCACGTCGTCGCCGAACAGGTCCAGCAACTGGTGCATCTGCCCGGCATGGATGCCGCCCGAGGCGACCGGCATCACCTTCTTGAGATTGCCCCAGTCCTGTTCGAAGAACAGGCCGCGCGGCAGGTCGACCGCATTCACCATCTCGCGGCAGACGTTGTAATAGCCCTGCACGGTCAGCGGATCGCCCTCCAGCTTGCCGACGGCGGTGCCGCAATGCAGGTGGTCGACGCCGGCCATGCGCAGCCATTTGGCGATGACGCGGAAGCTGATGCCGTGGTTCTTCTGCCGGGTATAGGTGCCGTGCCCGGCGCGGTGCATGTGCAGGATCATGTCGTTCTGCCGGCACCAGTTCGAGATCGACTGGATCGCCGTCCAGCCGACGATCAGGTCCACCATGACGATGACCGAGCCCAGTTCCTTGGCCAGTTCGGCGCGGCGATACATCTCCTCCATGGTGCCGGCGGTGATGTTCAGGTAATGGCCCTTGACCTCGCCGGTGACGGCGGTGGCCTTGTTCACCGCCTCCATGCAATAAAGGAAGCGGTCGCGCCAATGCATGAAGGGTTGCGAGTTGATGTTCTCGTCATCCTTCATGAAGTCGAGCCCGCCCTTCAGCCCCTCATAGACCACGCGGCCGTAATTCTTGCCCGACAGCCCCAGCTTGGGCTTGGTGGTGGCGCCGAGCAGCGGGCGGCCGAACTTGTCCAGCCGCTCGCGCTCGACCACGATGCCGGTGGGGGGGCCGGCAAAGGTCTTCATATAGGCGACCGGGAACCGCATGTCCTCGAGCCGGGCGGCCAGCAGCGGCTTGAAGGAGAACACGTTGCCGATGATCGAGGCGGTGACGTTGGCGATCGAGCCTTCCTCGAACAGGATCAGGTCATAGGCGACGTAGCAGAAATACTGGCCCGGCTGCCCCGGGACCGGCTCGACCTTGTAGGCCTTGGCGCGATACTGGTCGCAGGCGGTCAGCCGGTCGGTCCAGACCACGGTCCAGGTCGCGGTCGAGCTTTCGCCGGCCACGGCCGCCGCCGCCTCGATGGGGTCCACGCCGTCCTGCGGGGTGATACGGAACAGCGCCAGCACATCGGTGTCCTTGGGCTGGTAATCGCCGTCCCAATAGCCCATCTGGGCGTATTTCAGCACGCCGGCGGCATAGCGCTTCTTCTTGTCGGTGATCTCGGACTTGCTCAATTCGTTCATCGGGCTTCCTCCTCTCAGGCGGCTTGCGCGCCGGTGATCGCCGGGTCCAAAGCCCCCGACGCATAGCGGTTGGCCATCTCGTCCATCGGGACGACCTTGATCGTGCTGGCATGGCCGGCGGTGCCGAAACGCTCGAAACGGTCGCCCAGGCCGATGCTGTCATGGGGCACGACATGCACCCCCGGCACCCCCGTCAGCGTGCCCGGCTGGATCGCCGGTCGGGAATAGTCGCTGAAGGCCGGAAAGGTGCCGCCATAGGGGATCAGCCCGCCATGCGGGGCGATGCCTTTCACGATCGCCGCCATGCCCGTGCTGCGGCTGTTGGTTGGGCCGGTCAGGTCGGCCGAGCCGGCCACCGTGTTCGGCACCGTGGCGTTCGCCACCTCCAGCGCCATTTCCGACGCCTTGCGGGCCGCGACCTTGGGCCGGCCGGCGACGAGCTTCGCGACATGGTCCCGGATGGCACGGCGCCGCGCCGCAGCATCGGGCGCGGCCAGCATGGCAGAGAAAGCGGGCTTGAGAGGGGATAGATCAAGCCGTTCCTGCCAGGCCGACCGCGCCGCCACCCCTCGCGCGGAGACAGGGCGCCAGGAGTCCAGAAGGTCTTGCGGGATGTCGAAGGGTTCGTGCGGCCTGCCCAGAGGCGCGCGGGCCGCCGCGATCTCGGCGGCATCCGGCGGCGCGCCATGCACGTCGTGGCTGCCCTGCGTGTTCGGCGCGCCGCAGCCGATCACCGTCCTGCAGGCGATGAGCGAGGGGCGCTCGTCCTCGCGCGCGGCCTCGATGGCGGCGGCCACCGCCTCGCGGTCATGGCCGTCCACCGCCTGCACATGCCAGCCCGCGCCGGCAAGGCGCGCCGGCTGGTCGGTCGAGATGCACAGGTCGGTATGGCTGTCGATGGTGATGCGGTTGTCGTCCCACAGGACGATCAGCCGTCCCAACCGCTGATGGCCGGCGAGGTCGATGGCCTCTTGTCCGATGCCCTTCATCAGGCAGCCGTCGTTGCAGAGGACATAGGTCCAGTGCGCGACCAGATCGTCGCCGAAGCGGGCGTTCATCATCCGCTCGGCCAGCGCCATGCCGACGGCGGTGGCGATGCCCTTGGCGTGGCCGCATTCGGGGTGGCCGGCGGTGCGGGCGCCCGGCTGGCGGAAATTCCGCAACTGGCCCCTGTCCATGACGTCATAGCCGAGCATGTGGTTGATGGCATAGACCAGCATCGAGCCATGGCCGGCCGACATCACGAAACGGTCGCGGTCGGGCCATGCCGCATCCGCCGGGTCCAGCGTCATGAAGCGGTTGAACAGCACCGCCGCCACGTCGGCCATGCCCATGGGGGCGCCGGGATGACCGGATTTCGCCGTCTCGACCGCGTCCATGGCCAGCGCGCGGATGGCATTGGCCATCTGCGCCTCCATCGCGGTGTCGATCCTGGCCATCTGGTTCATTGGCGCGATCCCCTCTTCAGACGCGTTTCGACTGGCTGACCATGCGCGTGACCATCGGCGTGAAGATCAGCTGCATGGCGAGGTCCATCTTGGGGCCCGGAATGACGATGGAATTGGCGCGGCTCATCCACGACCCCTGGATCATCGAGGTCAGATAGGGGAAATCGATGCCGCGCGGGTTCTTGAAGCGGATCACGACCAGGCTTTCGTCCGGCGTGGGAATCCAGCGGGCGATGAGCGGGTTCGAGGTATCGACCACCGGCACGCGCTGGAAGTTGATGTCGGTCTGGGTGAATTGCGGGCAGATCACATGCACATAGGCGTGCATCCGGCGCAGGATCACGTCGGTGATCGCCTCGGTCGAATAGCCGCGGCTGGCCTGGTCGCGATGGATCTTCTGGATCCATTCCAGGTTGATGACCGGCACCACGCCGATCTTCAGGTCTGCCTGGCCGGCGATGTCGATATCGGCGGTCCTGACCGCGCCATGCAGCCCCTCGTAGAACAGCAGGTCCGAGCCCGGCTCGAATTCCGACCATTCGGTGAAATGGCCGGGCGGCACGCCGTAACGCTCGGATTCGCGGTCGTCGTGGACATAGTGTCGGGTCCTGCCGGTGCCGGTCTCGCCATAGCTGCGGAACACCTGTTCCAGCTTGGCCAGCTCATTGGCCTCGATGCTGAAATGGCTGAAGGTGTGGTCGCCGGCCGCTGTCCGCCGGGCCAGCTCGGCCTTCATCGCGGCGCGGTCGTAGCGGTGAAACGCGTCGCCCTCGATGCTGACGGCGGTGATCCTCTCGCGGCGAAAGATCTGGTCGAAGGTGTTCTTGATCGTGGTGGTGCCAGCGCCCGACGAGCCGGTGACGGAAATGATCGGATGTTTCTTGCTCATGGTGGTCCCTCGGTTTCCGTTTCAGGCCCGGAACAGGCCGCGATTGCCGAACAGCGCCGAGATCTCGGGTTCGGGCAGATCGTGATAGGCGGCGATGCGCGCGACCTTCTCGGCCGAGCCGAAGACGAAGGGCGTGCGCTGGTGCAGCGCGGTGGTGACAAGATCCAGGATCGGCTCGGCGGTGTCGGTGGCCCGGCCGCCGGCCTGCTCGACCAGGAAGGCGATGGGCGCGCATTCGTAAAGCAGCCGCAGCCGGCCCCGCTCATAGCCCTTGCGGGCATCGGCGGGATACAGGAACACGCCGCCGCGCATCAGGATGCGATGCGCCTCGGCCACCAGCGAGGCGAGCCAGCGCATGTTGAAATTGCGCTCGCGCGGGCCGTCGATTCCGGCCAGGCAATCGTCGATATAGGCCCGGACCGGACGTGGCCAATGCCGATAGTTCGAGGCGTTGATGGCGAATTCGAACGAGCAGTCCGGCATGGACAGCCGGTCGTCCACCAGCCGGAAGCGGCCGCTGTCCGGGTCCAGGGCGTAATGCTGCACGCCGTCGCCGAAGCTGACCATCATGGCGCAGCGCGGGCCATAGATGATGTAGCCGGCGCCGATCTGCTGGCGGGCCGGGCGCAGGAAGCTGGCCTCGGCCGTCGCCTCGGCCGGGTAGATCGAAAAGATCGAGCCGATCGACAGGTTGGTGTCGATGTTCGACGAGCCGTCCAGCGGGTCCAGGGCAACGGCCAGCGCGCCCTGCGGGTCCAGCGGCAAGGCCTGCTCCTGCTCCTCGGACGCGAACCAGCGCACGCCGGCCCCGGCCAGCGCGCTGCGGAACAGGTCGTACGCCAGCACGTCCAGCGCCTTCTGCCCGTCGCCATCCGCATTGGTGCCGACCGGTGCGCCCAGATCGCCGCCGCCCCGGATCAGCTGGGCCAACGCGGCCCCCGCCTCCGCCAGCGCCTGCATCACCGGGTGCAATCCGGACGGAATCCGTCCGGTGTCGATCCTGTCGGCGGTCATCGTCCCCCCTCTCCCTGGTCCATGTCCCCGGTGCGTTGTTGACATGGCTGGGCTTTAAGGAACATTTAATAATCCAGAAACCAGTTTCGGAAATTCCGAATGACCCGGGTCGATGCCATCACCCTGCGCCAATTGCGCGCCCTGCGCGCCGTGGTCGAGAACGGTTCGCTGACCGCGGCCGCCGCCGACCTTCGCCTCAGTCCGCCGGCGGTGCATGGCCAGTTGCGCGCGCTCGAGGAACTGATGGCGGCGCCGCTGGTCATGCGCGGCGAGCATGGCGTGTTCCTGGCCACCGACGAGGGTCGGGCGGTGCTGGCGGCCGAGGCGCAGATCGCCGTGGCGCTGGAAGGCTGCGCCCGCCGCGTGGCGGCGCTGAAAAGCGGCCATGTCGGCAATGTCTCGCTGGGGGTGGTCTCGACCGGGAAATATTTTGCCCCGCGACTGGTGGCCGCGCTGCGCCGGGCGCTGCCCGAGGTCGAGGTGACGCTGCGCATCGGCAACCGCGACAGCGTGATCCAGTGGCTGCAGTCGCGGGCCCTGGACCTGGCGATCATGGGCCGGCCGCCGCGCAACCCGGCCGTGCAGGCCGAGCCGGTCGGCCCGCATCCGCATATCATCGTGGCGCCGCCAGATCATCCGCTGGTCTCGGCCGACCCGGTCATGCCCCAGGACCTGCTGGCCGAGACCTTTCTGGCGCGCGAGCCGGGCTCGGGCACCCGGATCCTGATGACGCGCTTCCTGGACCGCATCGGCGACGGCACGCCCTGGCGCATGGTCGAGATGGGCACCAACGAAACCATCAAGCAGGCGGTGATCGCCGGGCTCGGCATCGCGCTGATCTCGCAGCATACCGTGACCGAGGAACTGCGCTCGGGGCGGCTGGTGGCGATCAGGGCCATCGGCCTGCCGATCCAGCGCAGCTGGTTCCTGCTCAAGCGCGAAGACATGGTGCTGTCCCCGGCCGGGCAGCGCGTGCATGACCATATCCTGGCCCAGCAAGGCGGCTTCCTGCCGCGCCTCGACGACTGAGCGGTGAACCGACCCGGCCCGGCGGCGTTGACCCGCCAGGAGGGAAGCATGACCCAGGATGCGATCCGGATCGCCGGAATCCCCGTCAGCAGCGGCAAGCGGGTGATCTTCGATCAGCCGCGCCTGACCAAGGCGGATCTGGCGCGTTACTATCAGGCGGTGGCCGGACCGATGTTGCGCGAGATGGCCGACCGCCCCCTGTCGCTTCTGCGCCTGCCCGAGGGCATGGCCGGCGAGCGATTCTTCCAGAAACACCCCGGCAAGGGCTTCCCCAAGGCGGTGAAGACGGTCGAGATCACCGAAAGCGACGGCGCCGCGGCGCCCTATGCCTATGTCACCGACGCCGCCGGCATCGTCGGCGCGGTGCAGATGGGCAGCGTCGAGTTCCACCTCTGGGCGGCGCATCGCGATCGGCTGGACCGGCCCGACCGGCTGGTGCTGGACTTCGATCCCGACGAGGCGCTGGACTTCGCCGCGGTGCGCGGTGCGGCGCTGGACCTGCGCGACCTGCTCGCGGATCTGGGGCTGGCCGCGTGGCCGCTGCTGACCGGCGGCAAGGGCATCCACCTGGTGGTGCCGCTGCGCCGCATCCTGGGCTGGGACCGGCTGAAGCACTTCGCCCGCGGTGTGGCGGTACTGGCCGCCGGGCGGCAACCCGAGCGTTTCACCGCCGGCATGGCCAAGGCCGGGCGCAGCGGCCGGATCTTCATCGACTGGCTGCGGAACGAACGCGGCGCCACCGCCATCGCGCCCTTCTCGATCCGCGCCCGGCCGGGGGCGCCGGTGGCCTGCCCGGTGACCTGGCAGGAACTGGAAAGCATCCCCCGCGCCTCGGTTTTTGGCCCCGAGGCGGCGTTGGAGCGCGGCTGGGGCGATCTGGAACCGCCGCCGCCGCAAGCGCTGACCGTCCGGACCGTCGCGGCACTGGACGACCAGAGCCGGGCCGCCGGCCTGGGTTGAGGCGTCAGAAGTTCCAGTCCTCGTCCTCGGTCGCGACCGCCTTGCCGATGACATAGGACGATCCCGAACCGCTGAAAAAGTCGTGGTTTTCGCTGTCGGGCGACAGCGCCGCCATGATCGCCGGATTGACCTCGCAGGCGGCGGGCGGGAACAGCGCCTCGTAGCCCAGGTTCTGCAGCGCCTTGTTGGCATTGTAATGCAGGAAGGCCTTCACGTCCTCGGTCAGGCCGATATCGTCGTAAAGCTCGGCGGTGTATTTCGCCTCGATGTCATAGAGATCGAAGATCAGCGAAAAGGCGAAATCCTTCAGCTCCTGCTGCTTTTCGGCGCTCAGCTTCTCCAGCCCGCGCTGGTACTTGTAGCCGATGTAATAGCCATGCACCGCCTCGTCGCGGATGATCAGCCGGATCAGGTCGGCGGTATTGGTCAGCTTGGCGCGGCTCGACCAGTACATCGGCAGGTAGAAGCCGGAATAGAACAGGAAGCTCTCCAGAAAGACCGAGGCGATCTTGCGCTTCAAGGGATCGCTGCCGGCCTGGTATTTCTCGACGATGGTCCGGGCCTTGGCCTGCAGATGCGGGTTCTCCTCGGCCCAGCGGAAGGCCTCGTCGACCTCCTTGGTCAGGCACAGCGTCGAGAAGATCGAGCTGTAGGACCGCGCATGGACCGCCTCCATGAAGCTGATGTTCGACAGCACCGCCTCCTCATGCGGGGTCAGCGCATCGGGCATCATCGAGGGCGCGCCGACGGTGTTCTGGATCGTGTCCAGAAGCGTCAGCCCGGTGAACACCCGGATGGTCAGCGCGCGCTCGGCCGGCCGCAGCGTCGCCCAGCTCTGCACGTCATTCGACAGCGGCACCTTTTCGGGCAGCCAGAAGTTGACGGTCAGCCGGTTCCAGACCTCCAGATCCTTCTCGTCCTCCAGCCGGTTCCAGTTGATCGCCCGCAGGGGCGTGCGCATGGCCTGATCCTTCATCCGAAGAACCCCTTTTCATCGTTTCTCAAATACCCTCGGGGGCGTGGGGGCGGACAGCCCCCACCGCCAAGGCCGTCACAGCGTGCAGGACACGCAGCCCTGCACCTCGGTGCCTTCCAGCGCGGTCTGGCGCAGCCGGATGTAATAGATCGTCTTGATGCCCTTTTTCCAGGCGTAGATCTGGGCGCGGTTGATGTCGCGCGTCGTCGCCTCGGCCGGGAAGAACAGCGTCAGCGACAGGCCCTGGTCGACATGTTCGGTCGCGGCGGCATAGGTGTCGATGATCGCCTCGGGGCCGATCTCGTAGGCGTCGCGGTAATAGTCGATGTTCTCGTTCGACATGAAGGCGGCGGGATAATAGACCCGGCCGATCTTGCCTTCCTTGCGGATCTCGATCTTGGCCACGATCGGGTGGATCGAGCTGGTCGAGTTGTTGATATAGCTGATCGAGCCGGTGGGCGGCACCGCCTGCAGATTGCGGTTGTAAAGCCCGTGCTGCATCACCGATTGCTTCAGCGCCGTCCAATCCTCACGCGTGGGCAGGGTGATGCCCTCGAACACCCGCACGACATCGGCCGAAACCGGCAGCCAGTCGCGCTCGGTATATGTGTCGAAGAACGAGCCGTCGGCATAGTTCGACTTCTCGAAATCTTTGAAGGTCCGGCCCTTTTCCTGCGCCAGCAGGTTCGAGGCCCGGATGGCGTGATAGGCGACGGCGGCGAAATAAACGCTGGTGAACTCGACACCCTCGGGGCTGCCGTAATGAATGCGCTCGCGGGCAAGGAAGCCGTGCAGGTTCATCTGGCCAAGACCGACGGCATGCGCCTCGTCATTGCCGCGGCGGATCGAGGGGACCGAGTCGATCGAGGACATTTCCGACACCGCGGTCAGCGCCCGGATCGCCGCCTCGACCGTGGCGCCGAAATCCGGCCCGTCCATGGTCGCGGCGATGTTCAGCGAGCCGAGATTGCACGAAATATCAGTGCCCAAGTGGGCATAGCTCAGATCCTCGTTGAACGCGCTCGCCTCGTTCACCTGCAGGATCTCGCTGCACAGGTTCGACATGCTGATGCGGCCATGCACGGGATTGGCGCGGTTCACCGTGTCCTCGAACATGATATAGGGATAGCCGCTTTCGAACTGGATCTCGGCGATGGTCTGGAAGAACTCTCGCGCGTTGATCTTCTTCTTCCTGATGCGTTTGTCGTCGACCATCTCGGCATATTTCTCGGTGACCGAAATTTCCGAGAAGGGCATGCCATAGACCCGCTCGACGTCGTGGGGCGAAAACAGGTACATGTCGGCGTTCTTCTTGGCCAGTTCGAAGGTCACGTCGGGGATCACCACGCCCAGGCTCAGCGTCTTGATGCGGATCTTCTCGTCGGCATTCTCGCGCTTGGTGTCCAGGAAGCGCAGGATGTCGGGGTGATGCGCGTTCAGATAGACGGCGCCGGCGCCCTGCCGCGCGCCCAGCTGGTTGGCATAGCTGAACGAATCCTCTAGGAGCTTCATCACCGGGATGACGCCCGAGGACTGGTTCTCGATGCCCTTGATCGGCGCCCCGGCCTCGCGCAGGTTGGTCAGCATCAGCGCCACGCCGCCGCCGCGTTTCGACAGCTGCAGCGCCGAGTTGATCGAGCGGCCGATACTCTCCATGTTGTCTTCAAGCCGCAGCAGGAAGCACGAGATCAGCTCGCCGCGCGATTTCTTGCCGGCATTGAGGAACGTGGGCGTCGCCGGCTGGAAACGGCCGGAGAGCATTTCATCCATGAACCGCATGGCGAGGCCCTCGTCGCCGCGCGCCAGTGTCAGGGCGACCATGACCACGCGGTCCTCGTAGCGTTCCAGGTAGCGCTGGCCGTCGCGGGTCTTCAGCGTGTAGCTGGTGTAATATTTGAACGCGCCCAGGAAGGTCGGGAAACGGAACTTCTTCTGATAGGCGGCATCCCAGATCGCGCGCTGAAAGTTCTTGGAATACTGGTCCAGCACCTCGGGCTCGTAATAGCCCTCGTCGACCAGATAGCGCAGCTTCTCGTCGAGGTTGTGGAAGAAGACGGTGTTCTGATTGACGTGCTGCAGGAAATACTGCCGCGCGGCCTTGCGGTCGGCGTCGAAGCGGATCTTCCCCTCGCCGTCGTAAAGGTTCAGCATCGCGTTCAGCGCGTGATAGTCCAGCTCGGCCTTTACGCCATCGTCAAGCATTCCGTCCCCCAGAATTCATGCAGCCCCGCCCGAACGCGGGAAATGTCCAGATCAGTCCCCGCCAGCTCGAATCGATACAGCACGGGAACGTTGCACTTGTCAGAAATCACCCGACCGGCCAAGGCATAGGTGGCGCCGAAATTCCGGTTGCCGGCGGCGATGACGCCGCGCAGCAACCCCCGGCTGCCCGGGTCGTTGAGAAAGCGGATCACCTGTTTCGGCACCGCGCCCCGACCCGTACCGTCGGCATAGGTCGGGCAGATCAGCACATAGGGCAGGACGGGCGCCGGCATCGCGTCGCGGGGCGAGAGCGGGATGCGCCCGGCCGACCAGCCGAGCCGCGCCACGAAACGCGCCGTGTTCCCCGAGGCCGAGGAATAATAGACCAGCCTGACCCCGGACCCGTCCACGGTCCTTACGACAGCCGGCCGATCATGTCGGGGCGGAAACCGGCCCAATGCGCCTCGCCGGCGACGACGACCGGCGCCTGACGATAACCCAGCGAAGTGACCAGTTCCATCGCCGCGTCATCCTCGGTCAGGTCGACCAGGTGATAATCCAGGCCGCGCGCGTCCAGGGCGCGGGTGGTGGCGGTGCATTGCACGCAGGCGGGCTTGGAATAAACGGTGATGGTCATGCCTCTGCTCCTTCATGGTCGCGGCAAAGGCAGGCCGCGGCCGAAGGCAGCGCCCCTCCGAACCGGTCCGGCCCGCGCCCGCCGCGCGGTTTCGTCCTGTCGCGTCATGGCAGGTCTTCTGACTCGCAGGTCTCGGCTCGGCTGGCCTTCCCGGTTGCCCAGTGGTGCTCCAACGTCGCTCTCCGCTTACAGCTGCGGGGGCAGTGCCGGATTCGCACCGGCTTCCCTCTTCGTCCCCGGATCGCTCCGGGTTGACCATGACCCCGCCAATAAGCCATGGCCGGAACGGCCGGTCAATCCATATCTAGTGGGAAAGGCGAAGTATCCCCAAATATCTGGTAGAGACCGGATTCCCGGCCTGGGGTTTCGGCGGCAAGAAACGGGGCTCCGGGCGGAGATTGTCCCGCCGGATTCCGGGCCGATCGCCGGCAGGGACGACCTATGCCGCTGCAAGACAAGACCATCATCGACGCCGGAGCCTCCAGCGCGTCAGGGCCGCGGCTGGGCCTTGCTGCCCGGCGCGAGAAACGGTTGCGGGATCGCGTCGCGCGGATCGTGGCGGCGGGCGGCGCGGCCGGGATGCTGGCCGGCGCGGGCACCGCGCCAGGCATGCCCGGGCGCTGGTCCGGGCTGGCGGATCACGCCAGCTTTGTGGCCGGCAGCGCCATGCTGGCGGATGGCGGCGGCAATTCGATCTGCAAGACCTAGCCCCGGAAGCTGCGCCACAGGCTGATCGCCGCATCCGACAGGTCGCCCAGCCGCGCCAGAAGATGCTCGCGCTCCAGTGCCGGCGCGGTGCCGGCGCGGTCCAGCCGCTGCAGCAGCCGCATGATGCGGCGGCGATGGGTGCCGGTCATCGTCTGCACCGGATCGGCGACCAGCCCGGCAAAGGTGGTCAGGACCGAGGCGAGCATGGCCAGAACCACGCCGGTCAGCACCACCTCGACGGTGGACAGCTCGCGCGGGAAGGCGCCATACCACATGCGCCCGGCCCAGCTTCCCAGCGCGAAATCCTCGACCGCCTGCGTCTGCGCCCGCAGCTGCGCGATCGGCCCGGCCAGCGAGATCACCCCGGGCGTGGCGCGGTGGAACAGCAGAAGCCCCGAAAGCAGAACCAGCAGTGAGGTGGTGATCTCGGAGACCGCGTTGCGGGTCTCGGCATAGTCCGAGACGGCGCGGGCCACGGTCTCGGGCGGCGCCCTGGGGGCCAGGTCCTGTTCCGCCAGGTCGTCGATGAAGCCGGCCAGATCCGCCTCGATCCGCTGCGCCACGTCGGAGGTCAGGAAGATCTGCCGGCGCGCCAGCCAGTCGCCGGCCCGGACCAGCCCGATGCGCCGCAACAGCGGCGCGACCAGCCGCACCAGCAGGAACAGCGGCGACAGCATGACGTTGACCGGTGCGCGCAGCAGGTCGGGGCCAAGGGCATGGCGATGCAGCGCCAGCGTGCCGCGCAGACCATAGCGGGCGCGGACGAAGCGGCGGACCTCGGTCTCGCGCCGGGTCAGCGGGCGGGTGTCGGCGGGCTGCAAGGCCATGGGCGCGGTCCCTCGAAGGATCGCGCCCAATCTAGGCATCGCGGCCGGGCCGCTCAATGCCGAAGACTCAGATCAGCGTCACCAGCCCGAGGCCCAGGGTCGAGATGAACAGCCAGGCCAGCGCGCCAAGCGCCAGCGGCCGGATGCCCTTGGCGCGCAGCTTGCGGATGTCGGTCTCCAGCCCCATCGCGGCCAGCGCCATGGTCAGCAGGAAGGCGGTCAGGCGGACGACCTCGGCCTGCAACGCTTCGGGCAACGGCAGGGCGCTGTTCAGCAGCACGACCGCGACGAAGCCCAGCACGAACCAGGGGGTCGGCGCCGCGCCATGCGCCTCGCCGCCGCGCCGCCGGGCCAGCGCGCCCAGCCCCAGGATCAGCGGCGCCAGCATGATGACCCGGCTGAGCTTGGCGACGGTGGCGGCCTGCCCGGCCTCGGCGCCGTGCTGGAAACCGGTGCCGACCACCTGCGCCACCTCGTGCACGGTCGCGCCGACCCAGATGCCGTAATGCGCCGGGCCCATCGCCAGCATTTCGCCCAGCACCGGCATGGCCAGCATCGAGAGCGAACCGAAGACCGTCACGCAGGCGATGGCATAGGCCACGTCCTCGTCCGAGCCGCGGGTGACGGTGTTGGTGGCGATCACCGCCGAGGCGCCGCAGACCGAGGTGCCGGCCGCGATCAGCTCGGCCAGCCGCGCCTCGACCCCCAGCGCCCGCCCGGCCCATTTGGTAAAGACGAAGGTGGCGGCCAGCGTCATCGAGATCACCGCCAGCCCCGGCAGGCCGACCGCGCGCAGCTGTTCCAGCGTCAGTTGGAAGCCCAGCAGCACGATGGCAAAGCGCAGCACCCGGCGCAGCGAAAAGGCGATGCCCGGTCGCGCCGCTGCGGGCGTGCCCAGCAGGTTGCGCAGCATCATGCCCAGCACCATCGCCACCACCAGCGGGCTGAGCGCCGGGATGCCCGAGACCCGCTGCACCGCCGTCGCCGCCACGGCGATGGCGAAAGTCAGTCCCAGCCCCGGCAGGATGGCGCCCAGCCAGCCGGTGATGGCAGGGGAATTTTGCTGACCCTGATCGGTCGAGGACATGGTTTCGCTCCTTTGTCTGTGATGCGGAACATGATCCTGATGTGACGTTCAATCCATCGCATTGTATTTGCCATATCGTTCGATTTTTCTTATGAATGGCGCATGACCCTGGAACAGCTCCGCATCTTCCTGGCCGTGGCCGAACGCCAGCATGTCACCCGCGCGGCCGAGGCGTTGAACCTGACGCAATCGGCGGTCAGCGCCGCTGTCTCGGCGCTCGAGGCGCGGCATCGCGTGCGGTTCTTCGACCGGGTGGGGCGGCGCATCGTGCTGACCGAGACGGGCGAGGCCTTCATGGCCGAGGCCCGCGCCGTGCTGGACCGCGCCGAGACCGCCGAGATGGTGCTGGAGGATCTGGCGCGCGAGCCGCGCGGGCGCTTGCGGGTCCATGCCAGCCAGACCGTCGCCAGCTACTGGCTGCCGCCGCGGCTGGTGGCGCTGCGCGAGATGCATCCGGGGATCGAACTGCGCCTGACGGTCAGCAACACCACCCAGGTCGCCGATGCGGTGCAGGAGGGCGGCGCCGATCTGGGGCTCGTCGAGGGGGCGGTGGCGCATGGCGAGCTGCACCGGCAGGTGGTGGCGCGCGACCGGCTGGTGCTGGTCATGGGCGCCGGGCATCCCTGGGTCGGGCGCGACGCGCCGCCGCCGGCCGCGCTGGCCGCGCAAAGCTGGGTGTTGCGCGAGCCGGGCTCGGGCACGCGCTCGGAATTCGAGGCCTGGCTGGGCGGGCAGGGGCTTTCCGTGGCCGCGCTGCCGGTGGCGCTGGAATTGCCCTCGAACGAGGCGGTGCTGGGCGCCGTGGCCGCCAGCCAGTGCTTGGCGGCGCTGTCGCAGCGCGCGGTGGCGCGGCCGGCCGCCTCGGGCTGGATCCGCACCCTGCCGCTGGACGGGGCCGAGCGGCCCTTCTCGCTGCTGACCAATCCGCGGCGCTATCGCACGCGGGCGGTGCAGGCGCTGATCGGCATCCTGACCGACGAAGGCTTCGCGGCCGGGCTGCCCTGACGCGAAAAGACCTGCGCCACCGGGAGGGAAGGCGCAGGCCGTCTTCTCGGCGGGGCCGGCCGGCGCTGTCGCGCAGAACCGGCCGGACCCGCGAGGCGACTTCGTCAGCCGTGCTGGGGCTGCGACAGCGGGGCGTCCTGCTGCAGCACGTCCAGCGCCGGCATGTCCTCGCCGTCAAGGATGCGCCGGGCGCGGTCGCGGTCGATGTCCCCCACCCAGGAGGCGACGACCACGGTGGCGACGCAATTGCCCAGGTAGTTCCCCAGCGCCCGGGCGATGCCCATGAACCAGTCCACCGACAGCACCAGCACCAGGCCGATGGCGGGAATGGCCGGGATCGCGGCCAGCGTTGCGGCCAGGATCACGATGGCCGAGCCCGGCACCCCATGCGCGCCCTTGGACGTCACCAGCGCCACGCCCAGGATGGCCAGCAGGTCCATGGTGGACAGCGGCGTGTTGGTCGCCTGGGCGATGAACACCGCCGCCAGCGTCAGATAGATCGAGAAGGCGTCGAGATTGAAGGAATAGCCCGTCGGCACCACCAGGCCCACGGTCGAGTCCTTGATGCCCAGATGTTCGAGCTTGCGCATGGTCTGCGGCAGCACCGAATCGCTCGAGGCGGTGCCGGCGACGATGCTGATCTCGGTGCGCAGGTAGCGCAGCAGCTTGAAGATGCTGAAGCCGGCCAGCCGCATCACGAAGCCCAGCACCACGAAGACGAAGATGGCGATGGTGACGTAGAACAACGCGACCAGCGAGCCCAGCTGCGCCAGCGAGCCGATGCCGTATTGCCCGACGGTGAAGGCGATGGCGCCAAAGACACCCAGCGGCGCCAGCCGGACGATGAAGCCCATGATCTTGAAGGTGACGTCCCCCGTCAGCTCGATCATGTGCAGCAGCGGCTTGCCGCGCTCGCCCACCAGCGACAGGGCGCAGCCGAACAGGATCGCGACCAGCAGCACCTGCAGCACGTCGCCCTGGGCGAAGCCGCTGATCATCGTGGTCGGGATCAGCTTCATCAGGAACTCGACGGTGCCGCCGCTGCTGACCTCATGCGCGCGGTCGACATAGGCCGACAATGCCGAGGCGTCGAGCTGGCTCACGTCGATGTTCATGCCGTGGCCGGGCCCGAACAGATAGGCGATGGCGATGCCAAGCGCCAGGGCGATGGTGGTGATGATCTCGAAATAGATGATGGCGCGGATGCCGACCTTGCCGACCTTTTTCAGGTCGCCCGCGCCGGCGATGCCATGCACCACGACGCAGAACACGATGACGGGGATCAGCATCTTGATCAGCTTGATGAACCCGTCCCCCAGCGGTTTCATCTTGGCGGCGAATTCGGGCGCGAAGAAGCCGGCGATCACCCCCAGCACCAGCGCGACGCAAACCTGTCCAAACAAGGACCTGGACCAATTCGGCATGTGTTTTCCGTTCCTCCCTGTGACGGAAGGGCCGGGTCGCGGCCTGGCGGTCTGGCGATGCGTCTCCTCCCGCATCGGCGGCGCGCGGTCGCGGCTGGCCCTTCATGCCGAAGATTGTTGCCAATGGCATATCGGTGTCTAATATTGATTTGCCGCTGACCTATACGGTGATGCTATGAGAATGCGCCAGCTTCGCTGCTTCGTCGTCCTGGCCGAGGAGCTGAACTTCACCCGCGCCGCCCGGCGGCTGAACATGTCGCAGCCGCCGCTGAGCACGCAAATCCAGACACTTGAGCGCGAGGTCGGCGCCGAGCTCATCAGCCGCACCAGCCGCAGGGTGGCGCTGACCCGGGCGGGGACGCTGTTCCTGCCGCGGGCGCGCAACATGCTCGACCAGTATGAACGCAGCCTGCACGAGATCCGCGAAATCCAGCAGGGCCAGGACGGTCTGCTGGAAATCGGCGCCACCGGCTCGATCCTGCGCGGCGGCCTTGCCGAGCTTCTGGCGCGTTTCGCCCGGCTGCACCCGCGAATCACCCTGCGCGTCCACGAACAGACCCCGGCCGCGCAGCTGACCGAAGTGCTGAGCCGGCGCACGGATGTCAGCTTCAACCGCTCGGTGCCGCGCGACGCGGAACTGGCCCATGAATACGGCTGGCGCGAGGAGATGGTGGCGCTGGTGCGCAGCGATCACCGGCTGGCCGGGCGCACCTGCGTCTCGATCGACGACCTGCGCGAGGATCAGCACGTGGTGCTGCGCCCGGACAGTTCGGATTTCGCCGCCTATGTCATGGCCTGCATCGTCGCCTCGGGCTATCGGCCGCGGGTCTCGCAGCAGGTGGTGGACGCGCAGTCGATCCCCAGCCTGATCGTGGCGGGCTTCGGGGTCAGCATCGTGCCGGCGGGCATCGCCAAGCTGACGGCCGGGCCGCTGACCTTTCTGCCGCTCCGCCCCGACCCGCCGGTTTCCGAGGTCTATATCGTCTATCACCACCGCGACCCGGCCCCGGCGTTGCAACTGTTCCTGGCCGAGATCCGCCGCAGTCTGGGCCACGATCCGGCCGGGCCGGTGTGCTGAGGGTCCGACCCGGCGGGCGCGCGGCGGCATCATCGCGCCCGGAGGGGCCGGATGACCCAGATGCTGCGAATGTTGCGCCGGCGGGCGCAGATGAACCGCCTGGCCAATGCGCGGCGGCGCGGCTGGACCGCGGATCAGCTGATGCGGTCCTAGTTTGGCTTTGACTTGTGGACCGGGACAGGATAGGCGGGCGGCTTGGCTCCGCGTTCCGGGCCGGCGGGCCGTTGGGAGGGCCCGGCCGCAAAGGGGAATGGTGCCTTCACCCGGATGCCCCGCATCCCCTTTCTGGCGAAGAAAATGAACGAACATGATATTGCCGCGCCTCTGGCCGCGGCGCTGGCGGCCAAGGGCTATGCCAGCCTGACTTCCGTGCAAGAGGCCGCGCTGGCCCCCGGGGCGCGGGGCCGCGACGTGCTGGTCTCGGCCCAGACCGGCTCGGGCAAGACCGTGGCCTTCGGCCTGGCCATGGCCGCCGACATCCTGGACGGCGACGGCCTGCCCGAGGCCGGGCAGCCGCTGGCGCTGGCCATCGCGCCGACCCGCGAACTGGCGCTGCAGGTGGCGCGCGAACTGGGCTGGCTTTACGAGCAGGCGGGCGTGCGCATCGCCACCTGCGTCGGCGGCATGGACTACCGCACCGAGCGCCGGGCGTTGGAGCGCGGGGCGCATATCGTCGTCGGCACCCCCGGCCGGCTGCGCGACCATATCGAGCGCGGCTCGCTGGATCTGACCGCCTTGCGCGCCTGCGTGCTGGACGAGGCGGACGAGATGCTGGACCTGGGCTTCCGCGAGGATCTGGAATTCATCCTGGGCAGCGCGCCGGCCGAGCGCCGCACGCTGCTGTTCTCGGCCACCGTGCCGCCGGCCATCGAGGCGCTGGCCCGCGATTTCCAGCGTGATGCGCTGCGCATCCAGGCCATGGGCGAGGCGCGCCAGCACGGCGACATCGAATATCGTGCCCTGTCGGTGACCACCCGCGACCGCGAGCACGCGATTTTCAACACCCTGCGCTATTACGAGGCCAGCCGGGCCATCATCTTCTGCAAGACCCGGGCCAATGTGAACCACCTGCTGGCGCGCATGGGCAATCGCGGCTTCAAGGTGGTGGCGCTGTCGGGCGAGCTGTCCCAGCAAGAGCGCAGCCATGCCCTGCAGGCGCTGCGCGACGGTCGGGCGCGGGTCTGCATCGCCACCGACGTGGCGGCGCGCGGCATCGACCTGCCGGGGCTGGAGCTGGTGATCCATGCCGACCTGCCCACCAATCCCGACACGCTGCTGCACCGTTCCGGCCGCACCGGCCGGGCCGGGGCCAAGGGCACTTCGGTGCTGATCGTGCCGTCCTCGGAATACAAGCGGGCGCAGCGGCTGTTGCAGCGCGCCAAGCTGGTCGCGGACTGGGGCAAGGCGCCTTCGGCCGATGAGGTGCAGGCCCGCGACGACGAGCGGATGCTGGAGCATCCGGCGCTGGCCGAGGCGCCGGGCGAGGAGGCGGGGCTGGCCGCCGCGCTGCTTGACCGGTTTGGCGCCGAGCGGGTCGCCGCAGCCTTCTTGCGGCTGTGGCGCGAGGGGCGCCCGGCGCCCGAGGAGCTGTCGGAAAGCGTGGGCCCTGCGCCTGCTGCGCCGCGCGAACGCGGCGAGTTCGGGCCGGCGGTCTGGTTCCTGCTCTCGGTCGGCCATTCCGGCCGGGCCGAGGCGCGCTGGCTGCTGCCCAAGATCTGCGAGGCGGGCAACATCACCCGCGATGCCATCGGCGCGATCCGGGTCAAGACCGAGCAGACCTTCGTGCAGATCGCCGCCGCCGCCACGCCGAATTTCGGCGAGCGGATCGAGCTGGAACCCGGCCTGACCATGCGCCGGATCGAGGGCGAACCGGTCTTCGACGCACCCGCGCCGCGCGACCGGAAGCCGGTGCGCCATGGGTATTTGGAAAACGGTGAAACGGCAGGCGCGGCGCATCCCGCCCGCGAGAAGAAGCCGCATCGCGGCCAGGCGCCGCATGCCGCGCGGCCCGAGCCGCTGGAGCCGCGCGCCGAGGATCGGCCCAAGCCGGCCCGGCGTCCGGCCTTGCTGGACCCCGACGCGGTGAGGCCGCGCGCCGCCCGGACCGCTGCCGCTGCCGATCACGGCCGCGACCGCGGCGAGTACGCGCCGGAAGCCGAAGCGGCGGAAGCCCCGCGCAAGGCCCGCTGGAGCAGCGAGAAGAAGCAGGCGCAGAAGACCACCCCCAAGCCAAGCCCGCGGGCGGGCCTGAAATCGGCGGGCTTCAAGTCGCATGGCGTGGCGCGCGACGACCGGTCGGGCCGGGGCGAGGGTGCCGAGGCGCGGCCGAAACGCGCCGCGGGTTTCAAGTCGCACAAGGCGGCCGGCGGCTTCCAGGGCAAGGGCGGCGACAAGCCGTTCCGCGCCGGGCCGAAGCCGGGCAAGCGCTAGCGCCTCGTTGCCGTTGCCAGCGCCAGCCCGTCCACCACGGCGGTGAAGGCCCCCGCGCGCAGCAGCTGCGCCCCGGGGCAGAGCCGCAGCGCTTCGTCGGCGACCAGGCCCATCAGGCTGGAGCCGCCGACCAGGATGACGCTGCCGACCTGGGCCGGCGCGATGCCCGCCAGCCGCAGCGTCTCGGCGGCGGCTTCGTGGAGTTCGGCGCGATGGCCCGCCAGCGCCGCGTCGAGCGCGGCGGGCGAGATCGCCGGCGCCAGCCCCGGCTCGACGAAGCCCATGGCGATGCGCGCACCCTCGCCGGCATTGGCGGCGATCTTGCCGCGCTCGACCGCGAAGGCCAGTTCATGGCCCAGTTCCTCGTCCAGCACCGCGACAAGGCGGTCCATGGCGGCGCGGTCTACCGCCATGCGGGCCATCTCGGCGGCCATGCGCCGCGTCTCGGGCACGTAGAGGAAGGGGATCTTGGCCCAGGTCGCCAGATCGACATAGATCGCATTCGGCACCGGAAGCAGCCCCGGCCCCATGGCGCGGCGCAGTTCGCCGCCATGACCCAGCGCCGGCATGGCATGGTTCAGCGAGACCTGCTGGTCGAAATCCGTGCCGCCCAGCCGGATGCCGTGATTGGCGAGGATGTCCAGCCTGTCGCCGCGGCTGCGGAAGGCCGAGAAATCCGAGGTGCCGCCGCCGATATCGACGATCAACCCGATCTCGTCCGCCCGGCCAAGGCCATGGCTGGCCAGCGCCGCGGCCTCGGGCTCGGGCAGGAAGGCGACCTCGTCGAAACCCGCTGCCAGATAGCAGTCGCGCAGGTCGGCCTCGGCCTGCGCGTCGCGGGCCGGATCGTTCGAGTGGAAATGCACCGGCCGGCCGGAAAGCGCGCGGCGGAAGCGGCGGCCGGTCGTCGCCTCGGCCCGTTCGCGCAGCGTGGCGAGAAAGGCGGCGACGATTTCCGCCAGGGTGCGGCGCTTGCCGGCGATCAGCCGCGATTCGTGGAAAAGCCCGGTTCCGAGCACACTTTTCAGCGCCCGCATGTAGCGGCCTTCGTCGCCCGCGATCAGCGCCTCGGCCGCCGCCGCGCCGATGCGCATGGCGCCGCTGCGGGCCGGGAAGAACACGGCGGTGGGCAGGGTTTCGGCCCCCGGCTCGATGGCGATGCGCCGCGGCCGGCCGTCCTGCAGGATCGCCGCGGCCGAGTTCGAGGTTCCGAAGTCGATGGCGAGCATGTCGTTTTGCATTTCCCTGCGCCCTGTTTCCGCAAAGCCCGGGCGGATAGCCTGTCCGGCGTTGCAGCGCAAGCCGGGGGTCAGAACAGCCCGGCCAGCGCCCGCGCCCCGGCAAGCCCGGCCGACAGCGCCATGACCCCCAGCGCCAGCCCGCGATAATGCCGCGGGTCGAGGCGACGGAACAGCTGCCCGCCGACCCAGGTGCCCGAGACCAGCAGCGGCAGCAGCGCCAGGCTGAGCCCCAGCGTGCGCAGATCCACCGCCCCCGCGACCGCCAGCCCCGGCAGGGTGATCAGCGCCGAGGCGAAGAAGAAGATCATCATCGAGGCCCTGGCCCGCGCAGCCGGGGTGCCGCTGGCGACGAAATAGGCCACGGTGGGCGGGCCGGGCATGGCGGCGAGGCTGCCGAACAGGCCCGACAGCGCCCCGGCCGCCAAGGTCATGCCGGGGCCGGGCGCCAGATGGCGGTGCGGCTGGCGCAGCATCATGCCCAGCCCGGCCAGCGAGATCGCGGCGATGGCAAGCCGCCCGGCATCGGGGTCGAACAGCGCCAGCGCCGCGATGCCGAAGGGCATGCCCAGTAGCGAGCCCAGCGACAGCCGCAGCACCGCCGCGCGATCATAGCTGCCATGCAGGTGCATGAGGTCGCGAAAGCCGATCATCACCTGCAGCAGGATGGCGCTGGCCACCGCCACGCGCGGCTGGATGATCAGCGACATCAGCGGCACCGCCGCCAAGGCGAAGCCGAAGCCGGTCAGGCCGCGCAGGATGGCTGCGCCGAAGACGGCCGCGGCGATGGGCAGGAACCAGAGCAGCATGATCTCTTGCAGGCAGGTGAGGCGCCCCCGCGCCATGATGGCAGGGGAATGCGCCCGCCTTATCCGGCGCGTCGCTTGGCGTCCAGACCGGCCCCGGCCGGTGCCCCGCCGGGTGTGGCATGACGGGAACGGACGAGATCGCCCGTCCCTTGCCCAAAGGTCAGGCGCGGTGCGCCCGCCAATGGTCGATGCCCGCCTGCGCCACCGCCTGATCCTGCGCCGGCGTTCCGGACGAGACGCCGATGCCGCCGACGATGTGGCCGTCATGCTCGACCGGCAGGCCGCCGCCCACCACCATCAGCCGCCCGCCGATGGCCGAGGAAATCCCCCAGGCCGGTGCGCCCGGCTGGCTGGCGGCGCCGTATTCATGCGTGGCCTTGCGCGCCGCGGCGGCGGTGAAGGCCTTGTCGACGGCAATGGTCGCCGAGGTCACCTTGCCGCCATCCATGCGCGAAAAGGCCAGCAGCTGCCCGCTTTCGTCGGTGACGGCGATGCACATGGGCACGCCGATCCCGTGCGCATGGGTCTCGGCGCCGGCGATCAGCAGGCGGGCGTCCGCCTGGTCCAGTCGGGTGATGGTGAGCATGGGTTCCTCCTTTGAAAATCTTGCGCAGCCGTTCATTCCGCCGGGGCGCGGCCGGGCAGCGGCGCAGGCGCGGCGGCGCGACCCAGCGCGGGCCGGTAGCTTTGCGGCGACAGGCGCAGGGCCAGCAGGCCGACCAGCAGCACCGCCCCCAGATGCAGTTCCCACCCGGCGGCGAAGCTGCCGGTTTGGTCATGCAGCGCCGCCAGCAGCCAGGGCGGCAGGGCCGCCAGCAGGAAGCCGCCGCCTTGCATCAGCGCGGCCAGGGCGCCGGCTTCGACCGGGTCGGGCAGGTGGTCCAGTGCCACCACCATCATCAGCGAGAAGCAGCCGCCAAGCCCCGCGCCCAGCAGGAAGGCGGTCAGATGCGGGGCGGCCTCGGGGCGCAGCGCCAGCAGGGCGAAGCCCAGGGCCTGCAGGGCAAGGCAACCCAGCAGCCAGGGCCGCCGGTCGCTGCCGCGGCTGGCGAGCACCGGCGTCAGCAGGGCCGAGATTGCCTGGCCCACGGCCAGCAGCGCCAGCAGCTCGCCGCTGGCGCCGGCCGTCCAGCCCAGGTCGCGGAAGGCCGGCGCGAGCCATGCCACCGACGAGGAATAGCCGCCATTGATCAGGCCGAAACAGGCCATCAGCAACCAGACCCGCGGCCGACCCAGCCAGCCCCGCAAGGCCAGGCCGCCGCTGCGGCCGGCGCCCTGTTCGCGGGGCAGGACAAGGGCGACCAGCAAGGCCGTCAGCGCCGCGGGCAGGGCCAGCCAGCCCAGCGCCAGGCGCCAGCTGCCGCTCCAGCCGGCGACCAGCGGCGCGGCCTGGGCGCCGAAGGCGCCGCCGCCCATCATCATCGAGGCATAAAGCCCCATCGCCAGGCTGACGCGGCGCGGGAACTCGCGCTTGATGACGGCGGGAAACACCGCCTGCACCGCCGCCGCGCCAAGCCCCAGCAGCACGGCCGAACCCAGCATCTGGGCCGCCGAATGCGCGACCAGCCGCAGGGCCGAGCCCAGGGCCAGCACCAGCAGCGCCGCGACGGTGGCGCGCTTTGCGCCCAGCCGCGCCTGCAGGCCCGGCCCGAAGAAGGCGCCGGCGCCCATCAGCAGGATCGGCAGCAGGGTCAGCAGCGACAGGCCCTGCAGGGAAAGGCCGGTATCGGCCGCGACCGGACCCGCCACCGGGCCGAGCCCGGTCAGGAAGGGGCGCAGCGCCAGGCCGACCAGCGCCACGACCGCAAGCATCCAGGGCCGCGGATCGGCCGCGGGTTTCGCCTTGTTCGCAGTCACTGGTCCTGTCGCTCCTTCTCGCGGATCGGCCGGGCGCCATGGGGCTGTTGCGAAGCCGGAGGTTGATTGCGAAACCTGCCCGGTGATGCGATCCTGCGGAACGATAGCCCGGCGGGTCCGGGCTGATAATCGACAATATCCGCATACAGTCGCAATATTTCCTGAAATATCGAGCCTGCATACCGGCATTGCGGCGCTTGCGGCGGGTGATGGGACTTCCTTTATCGGCAGAACCCCGTGATGCTGCACGGGTCTTGTCCGGTCCCTGCTATACGCCGGGCGTGCATTATGGCTTAACGGAACAATCTGAAATTGCCGGAGATGCGCGATGGTATCCGTTCTCATCAACCTTGCGATATTCGCCGCCCTGATCGTCGCCCTGGTCCGCCTGCAAGGCGGCCAGCTGTCGCTGTCGGTGCGGGTCTTCATCGGCCTGATCCTGGGCACCGTGTTCGGGATCGGGCTGCAACTGGTCTACGGCCTGGAATCCGAGGCGCTGCAGACCACGATCAACTGGATCAACATCGTCGGAAACGGCTATGTGCAGCTTCTGCAGATGGTGGTCATGCCGCTGGTCTTCGCGGCGATCCTCAGCGCCGTGGCGCGGCTGCACGACGCCTCGGCGCTGGGGCGGATCTCGGTGCTGACGCTGGGCACGCTGCTGTTCACCACGCTGATCGCGGCCTTCGTGGGCGTGGTCATGTCGCTGATCTTCAACCTGACCGCCGAGGGTCTGGCCCAGGGCGCCGCCGAGACGGCGCGGCTGACGGCGCTGGAAAGCAGCTATGCGCCCAAGGTCGCCGACCTGACCGTGCCGCAGCTGATCCTGTCCTTCATTCCCAAGAACCCCTTCGCCGACCTGACCGGGGCCAACCCGACCTCGATCATCTCGGTGGTGATCTTCGCGGCCTTCCTGGGCGTCGCCGCGATCCGGCTGGTGCGCCGCGACGAGGAACGGGGCCGCAGCCTGCTGGCCCTGATCGACGTGCTGCAGGGCTGGATCAGCCAGCTCGTGCGGCTGATCATGGCGCTGACCCCTTACGGCGTCATGGCGCTGATGACCAAGATGGCGGCGACCTCGAACGCGGCCGACATCCTGAATCTCGGCAAGTTCGTCATCGCCTCGTATATCGGCCTGGCGATCATGTTCGTGGTGCATGGCGTGCTGCTGACCCTGACCGGGGTGAATCCGCTGCTGTTCTTCAAGAAGATCATCCCGGCGCTCAGCTTCGCCTTTTCCAGCCGCTCCAGCGCCGCGACCATTCCGCTGAACGTCGAGATCCAGACCCGCCGGCTGGGCATCCCGCAGACCATCGCCAGCTTCTCGGCCTCGTTCGGGGCCACGATCGGGCAGAACGGCTGCGCCGGGCTTTATCCGGCGATGCTGGCGGTGATGGTGGCGCCGACCGTGGGCATCAACCCGACCGATCCGGGCTGGATCATCACGCTGCTGGCCATCGTCACCCTGTCCTCGGCCGGGGTGGCCGGGGTCGGCGGCGGCGCGACCATGGCGGCGCTGATCGTGCTGCCGGCCATGGGCCTGCCGGTGACGCTGGTGGCCCTGCTGATCTCGGTCGAGCCGCTGATCGACATGGGCCGCACGGCGCTGAACGTCTCGGGTGCGATGACCGCCGGCACCGTCACCTCGCAATTGCTGGGACAGACCGACAAGTCCGTCCTGCAGAACAGCGAGGCGGGCGAGCTGCAGAACGCCTGACCCGCGGGTCAGGCATGGGCCTCGCGGACCGGGCTGCGCGAGAGGGCGACCAGCTTCTCGCGCAGCCGCATCGCCAGCGGCGACAGCGGCCGGCGCTTGAGGTCGAGCAGGTAATAGGGCGAGACGCGGATCTCGTGCGGGACTTGCAGCACCGCGAAACCGGCCCCGACCGGCGGCCGGATCAAGAGTTCGGCCACCTCCTCGGACATCGGGGCCACCGCGTCGCATTGCGCCAGATAGGCGATGGTCAGCAGAAGCGAGGGGCTGTTGACGATGTTGCGGGGCTCGGCCAGGCCGACATCGGCAAAGGCCGCCAGCGCCGCCTCGCGGATCGGGGCGCCACGGCTTTGCATCACCCATTCCTGCCCGGCCAGCTCGGTCAGCGTGACCGAGGAGGAGCGGCAGAGCGGATGGCTCGACCGCACCAGAAAGGACACTTTCTCGTCCCGCATCGGCAGGATGTTGAAGTCCTGGCTGTCGAATTCCGGCAGGATGCGGGCCAGCACGAAATCCATCTCTCCGGCGGCCAGATGGCCCAGCAACTCGCGCGAGGGCATGACGTCCACGGTGATGTCGGCGTCCGGCGCCGTCTGCTTGATCTCGCGGATGGCGGTCACCAGATAGCCCACCGCCGGACCCGTCACCGCGCCGACCCGCAGCGAGCCGCCGAACCCTTCGCGCAGGGCGCGCACATCGGCGACCATGCTGAACATCTCGCGCAGGATGACGCGGGCGCGGCGCAGGACGGCGCGGCCGATCTCGGTCGGCTCCATCCCCTTGGGCTGGCGCAGGAACAGCTGGGCGCCGACCTGGTTCTCGATCTCGGCCAGCATGCGCGAGGCGGCCGGCTGGGTCATGCCCACCGTCTCGGCCGCGAGTTGCAGCTGGCCATGCTCCGCGATCTGCTGGATCAGGCGCAGCTGGGCGGGTTTCAGCATCAGGCGGGCGGGAGGCAGGGACATGTCACCGACGATATGCAGATTGCGGATCGGGTGACTTTATCATTATGCCACGCAAAGGCCAGGCCCTTGCCGAAGGCAAGGGCATTGCCCTAGAAAACATGGATTTTCTTCCTGTAAGATCAGAAGAAAACTATGCTTTCTCGAATATCTCGGCGATTTCCTCCTCGGGGCGGTCGTTGGCGAGCATGGCGGCCAGCAGGATGCGGGCCTGTCCGGGCCGCAGCAGCCGGGCATGAATGGCACCGGCGCGCTTCATGTCGTGACCGCCGCCGCCGCCGCCATAGATCGGCGCCAGGATGCCCTCGGGGACGCGGCTCGACACCACCACGGTGATGCCGCGGGCGCGGGCGCGGGCGATGGCCGCGACCAGCTCGGGCGAGGCGTTGCCCGACCCCAGCGCCGAGACCACGATGCCGCGGGCGCCGGCGGCGATGCTGGCATCCAGATGCACGCCGTCGCTGCCGGGATGGGCGGCGACGATATCGACCCTCAGCCCGGCGACCGGGGCGGGCAGGGTGCGACGCGGCCCCATGCCTTCATGCGCCACGCAGCGAAAGGCATCCGCCGAGTCCGTCGCGAACTTGTAGAGCCCCCAGACCGGGAATTGCCGGCTGCCGAAGGCCACGGTCACGCCGGCCCCGCCCTGCAGCACCTTGTCGAGCGCCAGCGCCAGGTTGGCGATCCCGTCGGATCGCGGGTGATCCGAGGCGAATTGCGCGCCGGTGAACACCACGGGCTTGGACGGCAGATGCTGAAGCTGCACCAGCAGGGCGGTTTCCTCCATCGCGTCGGTGCCGTGCAGCACCACGATGCCGGCCAGCCGCGGATCCGCAAGCTGCGCGCCGACCGCATCGCTGATGCGCTGCATGTCGGCCAGCGTCAGGCTGGCCGAATCGCGCGCCAGCAGCTCCTGCGGGCGCAGCTCGACGGCCACGGGAGGCAGCAGGCCCAGCAGGTCCTGGCCGCTGAGGCTGGGACTGGCAGAGCCGTCGGCGCCGCGGCTGCTGGCGATGGTGCCTCCGGTGGCCAGCACGGCCACCAGCGGCTTTTCGGCAATGACGGTCACGACGCGCCCTGCATGTCTGCGATCTCCTCCTCAAGCTGCTGCGCCGCGCCGTGGATGCGGTCGCGCGCAAGATGCCACCCTATCACCAGCGCGGGCACGATCACCAGCAAAGAGGCGACGGTCCAGGTGCCGATCGGATGGTCGAGAGCCATCAGCACCACCACGCCCAGCAGAAGGGCCGGGCTGGCGATGCCGGTGGGCGGTGATGATGCCGAGCCAGCGCCGGTCCGGCGCTGGCCAGCCGGCCGCCCGCGCCCAGGAAAAGCCCGGTGCCACCTGGACCTGCCGCGGCTTGAGATCCTGGTGATAGCCGCACGCCTTCTTGGCGAGCGCCCGACCTTCGGCAGGGGTGGTTTGATGGGACATGGCTCCTCCGCCCCGAATCGCGCCGCGGCCGCCTCCTGCCATCGGCGCAATGATCGGATTATCTGAAAGGCTGTATGACAGATTTTGCGTTTAGGGTTTGGGGCGCGGCGGCGTCAAGGATCTTTGCCGAGGCAGAGGCCGGCAGTGGCGGACGCGCGCCCCAAAAAGCGTGAAAGATGGTCTGCAAGATCTTGGATAAGCGGAAAGAAATACCGCCGGCTGAAATCAGCCGTGTTGGTTGATGATCCAGGTCATCGCCAGCTCGACCTCGTTCAGGTGCTTGCGCATGGCGACCTGGGCCTCGGCTTCCGAGCCGGCGGCGATCGCCTCGGCGATGGCGCGATGCTCGTGATTCGAGGTCACGCGCCGATCGGCCATCAGGTTCACCAGTTCGGACTGGCGCATCAGCGCCTCGCGCGAGTCGGTGACGACGCGAAGGAAGACGGTGTTCTCGGCCGCTTCGGCGATCAGGCAATGGAAGTCGGAATCCAGCCGCACCCATTTCAGCGCGTCCTCCTGCCGTTCCATGCTGTCGCAAAGCTGCGTCAACCGGGCCAGCTGGTCCGGGCTGCGCCGCAGTGCCGCCCAGCCGGCGGCGGGGATCTCGATGAAGGGGCGGGCCTCGATCAGTTCGCGCGCCGAATAGCTGCCATAGGCCAATTCGGGCGTCTGCCGGTCGGAAATGACGAAGCTGCCGCTGCCACTGCGGCTGCGGGTCAGCCCCAGCGTCTGCAGCGAGCGCATGGCTTCGCGGATGATCGGCCGACTGACGCCATAGCGCTCGGCCAGCTTGGCTTCGGACGGCAAACGGATGCCCACCGGCAAATTGCCGGCAAGTATCGCGCCTCGCAGATCCTCGAACACCGTCTCGGCGGCGTTTTTCCGACTGACCGGGCTTCCGAGGGAAGCGAGGATTTCCTCCTGATTTATCATCCGCTTAGGCATTCCTGTTGAAACGTCCATTTCTTATTGATTTCGAAGCTTGACAACCTTCGCCGCGCTCTCGCTCCGACCGCGGACGTAGCGATCAGTGGTGGCAACATTGGCGTGTTGAGCGGCATCGCGCAAGGCGAACGGATCTGCTCCCATCTGTCTTCCCTCCGTGATGGCACCGGCGCGGGTATCCATCATTGTGATCTCCTTGGGAAGCTTCAGGTGATCACGGATGCGGACAAAGGTCTTGCTGAAGGTGTCCTGCTTGTAGGGGGAGCCTTTCCGGTCCCGGATCACGGGCCCGAAACGTCCCGTAACCCCGAGCATGCGCAGGCGGGTCTTGAGTTCGGGGGTCAACTCGAACGTCATGGGCCAAGGCATGCTCTTGCGCGTCTTGCTGATCACCTTATCGAATGACGACAGATCGGGGGCCACCATGTCCCAGGTCAGGCCGTCCTGCCAGCGCATCCCGGCGCGCACGAACCCGCCTTCCTGGCCATCGTTCGGCCACCAGTGCCCGCGAACATCGACGGCGCGCAGCATGTAGGTCCACTGGATCAGGATGCTGGCAGCAAAGCCATGAAGCCCGCGGCGGTCGGCTTCGTCGATGATGGCGCGGATCTGCTCGCGCGTCGGGTGAACATTGCGCCGCGGTCCCGAAGCGAAGGTCATCTCGCCCAGCGTGTCAGAAACGTCGCGCGCTTCCTTGATCCGCAACGCTTTTCCATATCCGGCCACGATGCGCATCATCTGCATCAGGCGGCGGATGTAGCCCGGGGTGCGTCCCTTGCGCTGCATCATGACCTCCATCTTCGAGATTTCCTCGAAGGTCATGGCGGCGATGGGAAGATGGCCGATCGCGCCTTTCAGCTTGGCAAGCTGCTCGCGGTAGGATTTGCGCGAGTTCAACTTGACCTTGCGGAATGGCGAATAGTCGTCAGTCTCGTAGCGATGGATCAGCCAGTTCCAGGTGCCGACCGGATAGTCAGGCGCCGCGAAATGATCCAGCATGGCCACCGTCAGCTTGCGGGCCTCGCGCGCCAACACCTTGGGGTCGGTCTCACCGACCTTTCCCAGCGCAACACTGGTAGGCTTATAGCCCAGGTCGCGATACTTCTTTGGCGCTTTCCAATACGTGATCCCGCGGGACACTCCTGTGCAGGGCGCATACAGCGGATCGCTGCCGTCCCTTAGAGCTTCCTTGAAACGCATTCTCTATCCTCCTGAAATGCGTGCCTAAAGGGCGTCCCAGTTGATCTTGACGGGGGCGCCCTCGAGATCGACCGTATCAGGATCACGCACACGGCGGCGAGACTGTATCCAAGCCTCTACGTCGGCCCGCATATAGCGGCGCAGCACCGGGTCCGGCGCTGGAAAGCCCTCGGCCTCCAGCGCGGGGCGCGCCTTGTGGAAGGTGCTAGGGCTGATGCCGATCATATCGGCGACATCGGCATGGCGAATGAACGCGCCCATCACGCCATCCTCCTGATCTGGTCGAGGGCGTAGCCGCCCCATTGTTCGGCGCAGGCCCGGGCAATGCCCTCGAAGGTCCTGCTGCGGATTTTCCATCGGTGGGGGCCCGGGCTGGCGCGGTGGATCGCCGACCATGCTTTGTGCCGCTCCGGCTCGGTCGCGGCCTTGGGCGGGATCAGCCGCTTCGTGGCGGTCAGCGGCGGCAGGCGGCGCAGGTAGAAGCCGGTTGCCTTGAAGGCCGGCTCGCCGAACCGCCAGGGCTGGACGATCTGGGGCTTGGGCAGATCTGCGGGCATCCGGGAGCGGCCGTGCTTGTGCATGACCGGGTTCTCGACCGCCACGCGCGGGACCGGGGCCTGCCAGCAGGCTGCAAACAGTTCGGCGCCTTCGTCCAGCAGCCGCCACATGATGGCCAGCCGCGCCTCGCGCGACAGGATCGGCCATGCCGCCCTCTCGGCCGGGGTCGCATCGCTGGGCGGGTTTTTGGGCGGCTCCGACAGCCAGCGCACGCCGCTGTTGCAAAGGCGCGTGCAGGGCGGGTGGCAGACTATCAGCAGATCCCAGCCATAGTCGAGGTAGTCCCGCACGTCGCCGACGATGTGATGGTTGCTGCCGTCCTCGGCCGGCAGGCGGTCAACGGATGTAGCATCATGCCCAAGGGCAGCGAAGGCCCGGCGTATCCTGCCCGAGGTCTCGCAGAGGATGCCGACGCGGAGCGCTGCCGTCATTCCGCGCCCCCCTCGATCGTCTGCGGCTGGCTCACGTCGCGCGCGGCCGCTTCGATGGTCTTCACCGCCTGCATGTAGAGCCGGACGCCGTTGAACATCTGCTTGGCCAGCGCCGCGCGGGCGAGGGCCTCGTTCGGGCTGATCTTGCCGTCGCGCAGCTGCTGGAGATCGGCGGCAAGGCCAAGGATGATATCGCGCAGCCCAAGGCTGTCCGCGACCGGCGTGCTGACATAGTCTCGCTCAGCCATGGCGAGCCTCCTCATAGATTTTCCGGCTGGCTTCTTCGTTCAGCGCCTCGGCCAGCGCTGCAATTTGCTTGGCAAGTCGCATGTCGGGCTTGCGGGTGATCGGTCCCAACCGCCACCCGTATTGCTCGCAAGCCCAGCAAAGCGGCGGGTAATCCGTTTGCGTGCGGTCTTGCCATTGGAGCGGTCGCACCTTGCCGCAGATGGCGCACTCGAAGGGATCGGGGCGGGGCGGATATATCGGCATCAGGATCGCACCCCCGGCATCTCGTCCCAGGTGCGGCCTTCCAGCAGTCGTCCGGCGGCTTTCTTGCCTTTGCGCTCGATGAAGGCCGCCTCAGCCTCTGGGTAAAGCTCGGCTGCCTTCGGGACATGCGGATGCCCAGCAAGGCACCGCCACCCTGACCTTGGATTGCCTGTGGCCTCTTCTGGTGTCGATGGCGCCCACTCGCCCCATTGCTTGAAATGGAACGCCACGCCGGCGGCGGTGCACTGGTCGCGCAGGGACCGTGCCCACTCGGGATGCATCGGCCGGGCGCCGGGCCCGCTCTCGCCACCGACGATTACGAGGTCGAGACGGGACCCTTCGTAGTCGGTCAGGAAACCTTTCGTGTGGCCAGTCAAGGCGTTCCGATGCTGGCCGCCTGGCTGCAACATCAATCGCGTCAGATCCGTCGGCCCCAGCAGCGGCTCCATGGACAGGAACCGCACCGCAGCCGGCACCGCCAGGAGCTTGGGAATGTCCCGGTCGGCCTCTGCCTGGTTGACCACAGTGCAGCCCAGCCAGACGTTCGGATAGAGCCGCTCGAAATCGAACGGGACCGGCAGCATGTTCGCGATGTTGCCCGGCCGCTTGGTCAGCAGCATCCAATCGAGGTTCGGTGTCGCCTCGATCAGCCGCCACAGGTCATCCCGCCATTCCGGCAGGATCGAGGCATGGTTGTCGAACACGTCCGCGAGGCTGGCGCAGAACACGCGATGGCGTTCGCCGGCCGCCGCTGCTGCCCGGTCCCATGCCAAAGGCTTGCGCCAGTTCGCCGCGCTGGTGCGCGTCCGGGCGGCGTGCGGCCCCCAGCGCGTTTCGCGCTGCTGGAGCCCGCGGCTATCCCAGGCCTCGGCATAGCAATGATCGCAGCCCGGCCCAACCTTCTGGCACCCTATCCACGGGTTGAACGTGTGGTGCGTCCATTCGATACGGGAATTCTCGGCCATCAGCGTTCCCCCGCCAGAACAGCCCGGTCGTGCTCTGCCTGACGGTCAGTCGCCGAGGGAAAGAACACGCCGGCGTGCCGGTTCAAGACGTCGGCCACCTTCAGCATCGTCTCCTCGGGATCGGACCACATGTCCTGCGGCATCAGCAGCAGCGGCGCGCGCAGCGGAATGGACGTGCGGCCGTCTGCTGTGCGGCGCGGCTTGTCACCGCAGTAGATGGCCAGGGCGCCGCGCGTCGGGATCGTGCAGGACGTGGGCAACACGGTGAAATAATCGTCGTCATCCATCGGCCCGCTCCTCCGCCGGCATCTCGCCCTCGGCGGTCGGCAGGAAACCGGTGCCGCGCAGCCATTCCCATTCGTCGTCGGTGCCGAGGTATTCGACCCACTCGCCCTCGCCGCGCATCTGGCCGGGGCCGGGCTGCTTGATCCAGCGATCAGTCATGATCGCCTCCCGACAAAGCGCGCGCGTCGACACGGTCAAGCCGCTCAATCTCAGCAAGGATCAGGGCACCTGCCTTAACCAAGTCGCGGCGCGGCGTGGTCGGCTTCCACCAGCTTTCTTCCCATGGCCAGCCAGGGACGCGCGGCATGCCCGGATGGTGCTCGGCTGCGCCGTTGGCGTTACCGGCGCCCCACAGGACGTAGCAGACCGCTGCTTTGGCCATTTCGCGCTGATCGTGCTGGTCATCAAGTTTGGGCGTCCAGCCCTCGGCGCTGACCTGCCGCTGCCGCTCTGCCAGAACATCCCTTGCAGCCTGTGACAGATCCTCCACGATTCCTGGTGCGGGCGCGCCCTGCAACGCGGCATGGCGCCGATCGCATTCAGCCTCCAAGTCCTCGATCTGGGCAAGCGCGCGGGCCAGTTCGGCCTTCAGTTCCGAGGTCTGCGCGCCTGGTTTTGTGTAGAGAGGGATCGATCCGCTCAAATCGTCACCCGCTTTAGCCGGGAACATCCAAGCTGACCGTCCTTCCGAAACCGCCGTCAGAGCCGCAAGGCTGGTCCACGCCACCGGCGCAGCCTCGGCCTGCTCGGGTGCGGCGCGATTGACATATTCAGCCTCGCCCTGCACCGCGTGATGCTCGCTCACATGGCGGGTAATCCTTGCCTCGGACATATCGCATTCCTTCCTGACCATTCGGGATGGCGGCGCGAGCCGCGCCGCGCACCGGAAGGGTCAGGTCAGGAAAAGCGGCCCATGTAGACCGGCAGGCCGGTCTCCTCGCTGGCCGTGGTGGCGATCTGGGCGAAATGCGCGCGGCGCTGGTATTCGACCCGATGCCACTGAAAGCCCAGCCCGACGCCGCCGCCGCCCGTCGCGCGCCAACGGAACAGGCAGGTCAGCTCCTCGGGCTCTTCGCCATTGTAGATCGGGATCGAGAGGGTGAACTTCTCGGGGATGATCACTCCGTTCTGCACCTTGGTGTCGCTCTCGAACACCAGCTTTCGGTCGCCGTTGTCCAGCCGCACGGCGGACTTGTAGACCTGCCCCACCGTCGCCTCGAAATCGCGGCTGATCTCGATCATGGTCGCTGCTTCGGGATGGCCGATATCGACGCTATTCTCTTCCAGGAACCGCGCGAAATCCGCCTGCGGATGGATCTTGCCCTCCATCTCGTCCCAGCGGGAGAACTCCTCGGACGGCCGCAGGGCGAGGATCACGGCATGGGTATTGTGCCCCGGCGCGGGAAAGGCCTCGCCCTGGTTGTGATCATGCCAGTCCAGCCGGGCCGAGATCGTCAGCGCGTCGAAGTCGGCGATGATGATCGAGCGGTCGGACTTGTAGCGGTTGGCATAAGCCGACAGCGATGCCCGATCATCGACGGTCACGGCCTGGCGCACGCGCGAGGGCAGGCGGTTCGGATCGCTGATGTCATGGAGTTTGATGCGCTCCGGCAGCGCGACGTGGGTGCGGCCGTCCGGGCCGCTGATGACGGGCGACGCGATGCGCGCGGCTTCCATCGCGGTGTCGAGGGCGCTGCGCGGATCGGATTCAAGCAGAATGCTGGTGCCCTGCGGCTGGTTCGGGTTCGGTGCCATGGTGCCTCCTTTGGCGATTGGCGTGGATCAGGCCTCGCTGGAGCGCCGTCGCTCCAGCTCGTCCTCGAAATCCATCTGGTTGGGGTCGCGCCGGGTCAGCCGGCCATCGTCGGTTGCGAAATAGATGCCGGTGCCCATGCTGCGCGTCGGCTTCTTGATGGTGATGTCGGGCACCACTTCCAGCTGTCCGGCCTTGTTGACCTTGATGCTGACCTTCATCGACAGGCTGCCGCCGTTGCCGGTCTCGCGGATCGCTTCGATCAGCTCGGACAGCTTCTGGTCGCCGGTCTCCAGCAGCTCGCCGCGGCGGAATCCCTGGATGAATTCGAGGAAGTTGAGTTCGTGGCGGGCCATAGCTCAGGCCTCCTCGTCCTGCTCGATCCGCGCGCGGACGAAGCAATCCTTGGCCTCGACCAGCTTGCGCATGCCGGCGGTCTTCTCGGCGCCCTCGGCGAGCGCGCCGTCCATCTCCTGCGCCAGCGTGTCGATGGGTTTCACCACCGCCTGCAGGTGCGGCGGCAGGTGATCGTGGCGGAGCCATTTCAAAAGGCGATTCATGGCATCTCCTCTGACAAGCCCGGAACCGCCGGGCGCGGTGTGAAAGGAAAAGTGCTGGCCGCTTCCTGAGGGAGGTCGGAGAAAGGAAGCGGCCAGCCAGTGAGGGCGGCGACAAGCCGTCAGGCCACCCATTCGGTCGCGCAGACCGGAACCGGATCGGTCCAAGCGCGCGGATCGCGGTTGTCGAAAAAGCGCGCCAGCATCTCCGCGCTCAGCAGGCGGGCGCGATGGCCGCGGCGAGGCCGGATGGCGTAATGCTGCTGCATCATCGGCCTTCCTCGCGGAGAGATGGCGATCTCTCGACGCCGGTCGATGGTGCCTCCTGCATGTCCTGGATGGTCTGATCGAGGAGGGAGCGGAGCGAGATAGCGTCTTCCAGGGTGATAACGAAGTCGAGGACCTCCCCGGCAACGCTAATGCGAACGTCAGCGATGCCGTAGCTCTCGATCTGTCCCCACCAACACCCGCCTTGCATCCATACGAAACCAGCGGGCGGGGTTGCAGGTATACTATCGGGATCATCCGGCAGATTGCCTAAGACCACCGTGCCCTGTTCGCGAATGGTGTGGACACCGCTTCCGGATAGATACTCCTTAGCGAAGCTTCTCTTTTCAGACATCACAGCTCCTCCGCGATCGAAACCCAGCCGGCATCGCGCGCCTGGGCGGCGGTGGGCGACAGGAAGTCCAGCGCATCCCGCCAGTCCGTGGCGCCGACCGCCAAGCCAAGGGCAAAGCCGATCAGCACCAGAACAGCGACGCCCAACCAGATGAACAGGCCGGCCCAGGCGACGGGGCGGCGCTCTTCGTCGTCGAAGATCGATCGCGCGAGAGAATCGGTGGGGCAAAAATCGTGGACCGGTACGCGCGGGCGGCGGTGGGCGTCGCGCAGCGCGATCTCATCCGCCTCGGCAGCAGCGCGGCGCCTGAGAGAGTCCAGGTTCGGGCTAGCATTGCGGGCGGGGATCATGATGCACCCCCTTCCATCGCGGTCAGCGCGGAACGGATGGCGTCGGCATCGAAACTGAAACGCCTGGTGATCTCGGTCGCCAAGCCAAGAAAATTGGCCGGGTCCGGCTCCCCGCCTTCGACGATGCGCGTCACAGCCGCGAATTTCCACGCGGCACCGACCAGCAGATAGGCGACGAGAGAAGCACCCACCATCGGCGCCGACCCGGCATCCTCGAACCGCATTGCCAGCGTGGTCGCAAAGGCATCGACCCCAGCAGACATTCCATCGAAAAGCGCCGCCTCGTCAGCGCTGGGAACGAAGCCGGGATAGTCCGGCGGCGCGTCGTCATGCGTATCTTGGGGTGCTGTCGTCACCGGAGGTCTCCCAGTCGGCGGGATGCCGATTGGGTGAACGTTAATTTGGCAAATGCCAAACGTCAAGATGAAAATTGGCAATCGCCAAATTTCGATTTGGCATAATGATTCGCGATCGCTATCCTACCGGCAGGGTGGGCGACGCTGCACACCTGCCAGCGCCGGGCTATGGCGCATGAAAAGTCCGCCGTCGGGCGGGCTACGCAACTTGGGGTTGAAGCATCGGCGGAAGGTTGCCTAAAGTTCTCGTAATGTTCTTGCGAATCGGGAGATGGTTGTGGACACGAGAGAAGAGTTCATCAGGTGTCTGGATCAGCTTTCTCCGGAACTCCTTTCCCTTTTCGCTCAGTGCCTTGGCTACCCTTCGCCTCGTCTGCCAGAAAGCGAGCGAAACCTTCCAATTGTGCCCGCTTCTCAGCCGGAAGGTTATCGTAGACCGATAGGATCCAAGACCGCTCATCGCGAGGCCCATCGGCCTGACCGCTGATCAAGAAACTGGGCTGCACATTCAGTGCGATCGCCACTGCCTCGATGTCCTCTGCGTTCGGTTTGGCATTGTCGCGGATGAACCATGGATTGAGGCGATGATAGGGAATGCCGGCGGAGCGAGCTAAGTCCGCCTTGCTCATGCCTTGCTCTTCCATCAGAGCGTCTATCCGCTGTGTGATCGGGTGCATCGCCATGCTGGCAGGCTATAGCTTGGCAAGTGGCAAAGACAATTTTGCATTTGCCAATTGACAGAACTTGGCAAATACCAAATATCTTGCGGCATGGACCCGAACATCATCATTGCTGAGATAGAGGCATACGCGGCTGCGTCCGGGCTCAAGGAGTCCACGATTTGTCAGCGCGCCTTTAACAATGCGAAGTTTGCCGAACGGCTTAGGGCTCGTTTGGCGCGGGGCGGAGAGGATCTCAACCGTTTCCGCCGCTTCGTAGCATTGAACCCCATCGCTTCCACCTCCGAGGACGCGGCATGACTGTTCATCATCCCACGCCCTCTTTCCGTTCTGGTGATCGTCCTTCTGCACGGGGACACAACAGCACAGGATTATCTGAAATGTCTTTCCGAAAATGCGGTGGCGAGGAGGCCGAGCGCGCCTGGTTCGCCGGCCTTCTGTGGCGCGCGTTCCCGGAGGCGCGGTCGGAGAACGAGCTGGCAGAGATCGCGGCCAGCGTGCTGACCTCGGACAGCCGGCCGGTGACGTCGCGCACCGTGCGCAACTGGCTGCGCCGCGAGAACGCCCCTCATTTTCGCTATGTGCTGAAGGTCATCGCCCTGGTCGGTGCCGAAGCGGTGTTCCAGGTCATCGATCCGGAGGTGCAGTAATGCGGATCTGGTGGCGCATCGCCCAGCGATATTACGAGGCCCGCCGCCGGCGGGCTCTGCGGCTGGCGGGAGAGTCCGCCGCCGCGGCCGATCGGTTCACAGCGCAATCGGAAAAGTTTTTCCACAGGATCAAGGGGGCACGGAAGCAATGACCGATACGGTTCTCAAGGCGCCAAAGCATCTGTGCGGGCCCCTGCCCAGCAATGTCTCCCCCTCGCTGCTTGTTGAGCGTGACGACTGGGTCTTGGCAAGGCTTGGTGAGGGTCGCTCCTACCGCATGGTCGCCGAGGCGCTCGGGATCTCGGCGAACGGGGTATATCGGGCGGTCCGCAAGGCGCGCGAACGGAAAATGGCGCAGGAACGGGGGCAAACCGACAACCAGAGCGGGCGCGCAGCTCCGCCCCTCCTGCGTAAATTTCAGGTCACCATCGACAGTCCGACCTCGGGGCTGGTCAGCCATGTCATCCGGGCCGTCGATGCGAAGGCGGCGGGCTTGCGTGGGCTGCGATCCTATCCCGAGGGCACGATCCTCGCGGGCATCAAGCCGATCGCTGCGGAGAACGCCGCATGAGCCCGCCGCGCAAGATCGAGATTCCCGGATATGACAGCGCCCGCGAGGCGGCCGAAGCTTTGGGCGTGACGGTTCAGACCGTCCACAAGCACATGCGCGTTCATGGCGACCTGTCGCGGCTGGAAAAGCCGGCGCCCGATCCCATCGCCATGCCGGACGGCAGCACCGCCGCGAGTTATACGGACGCGGCGGTTCGGCTGGGCGTGAGCGAGGGCTGCATCCGGCATCACATGCACCGGCACGGCCATCTGCGCTTCGTGGGCCGTGATCGCCGGGTCCGGACCATGGAAGGCGACGGGGCGAAGCAGCGCGTCAGGCTGGAGGAGGTGCCAGGGGTCGAGGTCGATCTTGCCGATCCGCGCCCGGAAACCGCTCCTCGGGTTGCGCTGGTGGTTTCCCTGCCTCGCGCCGCCGGGCGTCGTGTCGATGTCGAGGCGGTGATCGAGACCATTCGGCAGTGCCGGGATGAGGTCCTGGCCGAGCGCGAGGCGGCGGCATGAGCGGCGCCCGCTACTCCTGGCCGGAAGCGGCGCCTTTGTCAGTGCGCCGCATGGATCTCCGCCCGTGCCGCCGAGGACAGGAACGCGCTGCGCGTCATGCCGCGCCGCGCCGCCTCAGCGTCGATGGCATCCAGAAGACCCGGGTCCAGGGAAATGTTCACCCGCTTGGGCGATCCGCGGTCCAGGATCAGGGCGACATGGGCGATCTGCGCCCCTGCGCGCCATTCGGCAAGGGCGGGATCGGTCAGGATATCGTCAACGCTGCGGGGGGCAGGGACGTCGAGGCCGTCCTCGCGCATGCCCTGGACGTGGAAGGCCAGCGCCTGCTCACCGCGCTGGATGGCCTGCTCGACCGTATCGCCGTCAGAGATGGCGCCGGGGAAATCGGGGAAGCTGATGCCGAAGCCGCCGGCTTCGTCAGTATGCAGGAAAGCGACGTAACGCATGCTGGTCTCCTTTCAGCGCCATCCGGCCTGTCGATAGATCGACATGACTGTGCCGGGTTTGATGTCCTTGTTCGGGTGCGGAACGGTCACGCGGCCGGGCTTCTCCGGGTGCTTGAACTGCCAGTGATCGCCCTTGACCGCGACCCGGACCCAACCGTCCGCTTCCAGCATCTTGATCAGCTTCCGGCTGTTGCGTTCCATTTCCGCCCCTCTTTCTTGTGTATAGTGATACACAACAGCGTCGGACAATGCAAGGCGATTGTGTTTTATGATACACAATTTTCAGGGGCCGGCGCGCTGGCGCTGGAGGTCTTCGTTGGCCTCTACACTTCAGGGGGGAGTGCCGGGCTGGCTGGACGAAAGTATTCGCAGCAATACCACCGGCTGTCTGAAGTCGTCGTCTGGCCGCGAGATTGCGGCAAGATGAAGCGTGGGGATGATTGGCCGAAAGGTTTCCCTTCCTGTCCGCCCGGTCAGGTTTCAGAACAGCGAAGCTTGGCCGCTGGCCCCCGAGCTTCCTTCGCCGTCGTCATCGTCGTCGGCGAGTGCTTCGTTGACGCGGCCCTGGTTCGTGCCGAGCTTGGCGGCGATCTGCTGCTGGGAGAGGCCGTCTCGGCGCAACAGGCGAGCGGTCTCCCGTTCCAGCCAGCCCAAGTTGGAGCGCTGGACCGTGATGTGGTTCAGCAAGACACCCGTTACCGGGTGGTAGTAAGTAGCCATGGTTTTTCCTTCCACGTGGCTGCTGTGGTGCCGCTGTCTGTGCGAGTGCAGCGGCTTCACTCGCAGGGCGACTCGTTGGCGCGAGTCGTCCTGCAATCCCTAGTTTCTGACACAATCCGGCAGAGCGTCCATCGGGATATGCTGTGGATAAGGCATGGGGAGATGGTGGCATGACGCATCATTGCCCCGGATCGCTGGCCATCGCCGATCAGGTGATCGCCCAATGTGATGGCGATGCGGATATCGCTTCTTCAGTCTTGCTGTTTGCCGCTGCCATTGCTGGCCTGAAGGCGGGCCGGCACATCGGTGACATGGGTCGGGACCTACTGATCCGGGCCGAGTGTGCCGAGGTTCTGACCGGGCTAAAGTGGAGGCAGTGCCAGTGACCGCGCCGGCCGCCAAGCCGCTTTTCCGGGCCATCAGCGGCCAGGGCGCGACTGTCAAAGAGCCGCTGCCGCTGCCGCTGATGCCTGAGGCCCCGGTCCACGTCCGGCCGCGTGTCGAGGTCCGTCGCGGCGAGGATCGGGCCTGGCGGGGCGGTGAGCCGGCTTTCCGGTTCATGAACCGCGAGGATGGCCAGAGCCTGCATCAAGGGGTGCTGCTGTGACCCGCAATCGCATCCGCCACGAGAACGCATTCCGCGCCGGCGCCCGCGAGGGCATTCGCGAATTCCTCGCGGATCTTCTGGCGCTGACACCGGCCGAGGCTCACGACGATCTTAGGCGGCTTGCCGCCAACGTCGCGGCCCGGCCGAAATATCAACGGATCGAAAGGGAAATAACGTGATCCGCAGCAAAATCCTTGATGACGCAGGTTTCTGCATCATCCACGACCGGGCTGAGGCCTATGGCAGCGCGCGGGTCAGTTTCGACGCTATCGCCCAGGTCTGGGCCGCGCTCGACCAAGCGCGCGGTGACCGCCCGCGCGGTGCGGAGGATGTCGCGGCCTTCATGATCGCCGTGAAGCTGGTGCGGGCGTCGACCAATCCCAGTCACGTCGACAGCTGGGTCGATATCGCTGGTTTTGCTGCCCTCGGCGGCGAGATCGCGACGGAAGGCGGTGTGGCATGAACGCGCTGCCGCGCCAGATCGGCTTGGTCGCGACGGATGACCTGCCGGAATACCCGATCCCGTCATCCGTGCGGCTCGACAGCCATTTCTTCATGATGTTCAACTACCGGCGCTGGATGAACAGCGATTTCCGCAGCCTGGCCGATCACGACGTGCGTGCGGTCGCCCTCGACCTTTTCTGCGCCGCGCAGGAACAGTCGCCGGTTGGCACCCTGCCGACGGATGAGCGCCTATTGGCAAACGCGGTTGACGTGCCCCTCGACAGGTGGCGCCAGTTGAGCGCGCGCGAGGTGCCGCCGCTCTACAAATGGCAGAAGTGCATCTGTGATAACGGCCAGGTCAGGCTCTTTCATCCGGTGGTGCTGGAGGTGGTGAAATCCGCGCTCGGCCTGAAAGAGGAGTACGAGGACAAGCTCGCTGCCGACCGGGAGCGCAAGCGGCTCGGGCAGTTGCCGAACCAGATCATCCGCGCTGGCGGCAGCAGGCAGATGTCCGAGGACGATGCCTATGTCGTTCGCCTCGATCAGTATCTGCTCGATCACTTCGGCACCAAGCAGCGTCGGCCGAATGTGGTGCGGCAGGCCATGGAACAGATGGAGCTGGAGGCCCTGCGCGGGGACGGCTGATTTCGTCCGGTTTCTTCCGCCGGAAAGAATTTGGAAGGAACTCGGAAAGAACTGGAAGGAAACCGGAAGGAATTCGGAAGGAATGGGAATGGTCTGCGCCGATTTCCGGCCGTTTTCGCTCCGAAACATTCCGTTCTGAAAAGAGAAGAGAAAGAAAAGAGAAAGATAATGCCGAGTCCGGACTTCGACCGGTGTGGCTTGTGGATAAGTCGGCATGCTGGGGAAAAGAGGTGCTGGGATGAATGGCGAGGAACAGGCCCAAGGCGAAAAGCGGGTGATGCGGTTTCTGGTCGAGCCGCTGAAGAAAAGAGGGCTGGCGAAGCCGACGACGCTGACCGTTGCGGGCTTTGACGAAATGGTCAGGGATATGTGCGCTCGGTTGGCCTATATGTCAGAGGCCAGCCTGATGGCGCTGGAAGAGCAGGTGGCCGCCAATCCGGGCGGAAAGGATCGCGACCGCTTTCCGATCTCCAACCTGATTCTGTCTTGGGCGGCGGACATCCAGCCACCGGGCGACGGCGCGTCGCCCTTGATCAGGGCGGTCTTCGCCCATGCCTGCGGGCAGACAGCACTGGCCGAGGGCTGGGCGCCCGAACTTCTGGCCGAGTTGCGCAAGACGCGGCGTTGGCCGGGCGGGTGGACGCTCAAGACCATTCGCGAGGGCGCAGGCCCCGCTCTGCGACGGTTGCACGATCTGGATGCGCGCTTTGCCAGAGAGGGTGAACTCGCGCCGGCAGACCGGGACTGGCGGGATCAGCGCCTGGCTGCGATCCGGCGGTGCTGGGAAATCGCGGAAGGGCAGGCGGCATGAACGCTATGTGGCCACGTCGCGCGATGGTGCGCGAGATGACGATCCAGCAGGCGCTGGAATGGGCGTTTGCCGTCGAGCATGCCCGGATCGACTTCGACGAGACCGGGGCGCATGAGTTCGACCGCCCCGGTGTCGACAACATCTGGATCCTGCGGCGGCAGCGCGAACTGGGTTGCCGGGTCGATGGCGGCGGTACCAGCGATCCGCATCCCGATGCCCAGATCATCGCGGCGGCGGTCGAGGCGCTGCCGATCGGCGTCGGCGGCAGGGGCATGGCGCTGCTGGTTGCGGAATGTGCCCGGGCACGGCGGGTGCCGGATTGGCGAGAGGATGAACGGCGCGGCATCGTGCCGTGCGGCTGGGATATGACGGATGCAGGGGAATGGCTTGCCAGCACACGCAAGCTCGATGCTGTCACCTTCCGGGATAGGCGCGGCAGGACGAAGACCTATCGCCCGGTGATTTGCCCCATCAGCGATACCGGAACGGCTGCCGTTCTGGCCAAGCGTCGGCGCGTGTATCTGGCTTGGTATGGCGCGTTGCTGCACCTGCTGTCGGAGCTGTCCTGGTGCAGTGGCTTCACCGCCATCAGGCTGGTGGACGGGCTGCCTGATCTCTCTCCGTGGAATAGCGCTTGACTTCCCCCTGGCTTCCTTGACATTCTGCCGTCACCACACCTGCGCCCGGAGGAAAAAATCCTCTCGGGCGCTTCTCGTTTCTGGCGGTCACTTCTTGCCGTTCTTACCGGCTTTGTTCACGGCCATGACCGCGAGCGCTGTCAGCTTGGAATTAGCGGCCTTCTCTTCGTCCAGGATCGACGTGAGGAGATCGTGGGCTTCATCATGGCCCAAGACCTTGGCCCATTCCCGGAGGGTGCCATAACGAGCGATCTCGTAATGTTCGACTGCCTGGGCCGCGCCGATCAGGGAGACATCAAGGGCGTGACCGGATGCCTCCTCGATCAGACCATCGGCTTCCTTCAGCAGACCGTCCATGGCGTCGCATTTCTCGCCCTTGGCCTCTTGGCCTATCGATTTGAACACGGCCTCGAGTGTCTTGATGTGGCCCTTCGTCTCTTTCAGGTGGCTGTCGATCAGCGTCTTCAATTCGGCGTTGTTGGCCGATTTCGAGACCTTGGGGAGCGCCTTGGCAAGGGCGTTCTCCGCCCAGTAGATGTCTTGCAATGTATGTTCAAAGGCATCGCTGAGGGTCTTCATCTGGTTCTCCTACTTTCGGGTTTGAATGTCGGGACAGAACGTCGCCCGCCGGATAACTCCTGCGGGCGACGTTGGTTCGGATCTGTTTCCAGGCATCAGTGTTGATGCTCGGGCATTTCCTTGAGTTGGTCCTTGGTCCATTGGGTCACGGCGTGGACGCTCCCGCCTTCGTCGCGCATGAAGTCGAGATCGCGCACGGGCACTGCGACGGGTTTTGAGCCGATACCGAGGAAGCCACCGACATCGACAATGACCTGTGCATCAGGGCCCATCCCATGAAGGTGGGCAACGGTGCCGATGGTATCGTCGAATGGGCCGTAGATCGTGGCGCCAGTCAACACGGCATCGGTAAGCTCGTCTTCGGACAAGCGGACATGATTTTCGTGATCCATTGTTTCCTCCTTACCACGGGATCCAACGTGATCAGCATTTGCCCGTTCCGTTAATAAATGTTGTGAGAGGCATGCCGTGCTGAAGCTCACCCTCAATGATTGGGAGATGCAGGCGCATCTGTCCCGGCTTTCGGGTCGCCAGGTGCGGATCGCCGGGTCATGGGCGCTGAACGATACGGCGCGGGATGTTCTCGCCCATGTGCAGGGCCGGATGGATGAGGTTTTCGACCGGCCGACGCCGTTCACCAAGAACGCCTTCACGGTGAAGGGGGCGCGGCCTGACAACCTGACGGCCGAGGTCATGGAGCGGCCATCGGTGGGGCGGCGGCATTTCCTGAAGGTGCAGGAAAGCGGCGGCGCCCGCAGCCGGACCGGCCTCGAGGGTCTTCTGGATGCGCGTCTCGCCTATGACGGGATCATCACCGCCGTCACACCGGCGAGCGGGGCCAAGCTCAACGCTTATGGCAACTGGGACACAGGCGAACGCAACCGCGTGCTGTCTGCGGTGCAGGCACAGCGGGATACGACGGCGAACACCACGAAGGCCTCGCGCAAGCGAAACCGCAAGCGGGCCGGCTTCTTCGTGCCGCAGGCTGAAAGCCGGCTGTCGGCAGGGATATGGAAGCGCGAGGCCGATGGCACCATCAGCAAGGTGCTACACTTCACGCGTGCCATGCCGACCTATGATCCGCGCCTGGGCTTCTTCGACGGCGCGGCCGACGTGTATCAGACCAGGCTGCCCGATCATCTTCGTCGCACCATCGCCAAGATGGCGGCGCGGTCGGGTGGTTGACGCTGGCTGGCCGGGCAATGAGGCTGAAAAAAATAAAAAAATCATGGACCGTAACCCTCTGTCCGCCAGAAGCATGGAAAAGTTACAGGGCCTAACCCCGCGTCCTGCCACCCTCATTGCCTGAAAAACGGGCACCCCCTCGGGTCCTTCCCCCCATCGGGCCGCGCGGGGGTCATTCGCGCCCCGATGGTTTCGGGTCCCTTAACATCTGGAAAAGCCTAAACTGGCTTAACAATCAAACGGTAAGAGGATGACTGGTCTGAACACAACGGAGCTTGCGGCACGGCTGGCCGTGTCGAAGGCGCGTATCAGCCAGTATGTCAGCGAGGGAAAGCTGGAGGGCTGCTATACCGGTGACGGGCGCGGTCGCCGCTTCGACCTGGAGAAGGTGGCCCACGCCCTTGGCCGAAAGTTGCATCCCGGCCAGATGCTCGGGAACGGCGCTGCCACCAGAGATGCTCTGCGCGACCTTGGCAATGACGATCCGCAGCCCGCCGCCCCGCGGCCGAGGACGGATGCGACGCTGCCGGTGGGCGATCCGGACCGCTACGAGATGGCGCGGACCCTGAAGGCGGAAGAAGAGGCCCGCCGACTTCGCCGCCAGAATATGGCCGAGGAGCGGACATGGGTTCTTGCCGAGGAAGTCGAGCGCCACACCGCGCGAGCGATGACGCAGGAGATCGCGCAGTTCGAGACCATGCTCCGCGATGCCGCCCGCGCTGTCGCGGATCAGTTCGGGCTGGATTTTCGGTCCGTGCGCAAGGTGCTGATGGATGAATGGCGGCGTTACCGGGCCGCACGGTCCTCCCAGCTCGGGAATCAGGCGCAGACAACGGCCATGACCCCGGATGAACAAGAGGCAGATGTCTGATGGGCTTTCTGGCTTCGGCTGAGGCGGCCGTCCTACGCGGCCTGGCCTTCGCCATGGTTCCGCCGCCGCCGCCGGACATTACACGCTGGTGCGAGGAGAATATCGTTTTCGACGAACGGTCCCCGATTCCTGGCCCGTTCCGGATCGAGCGCTTCCCCTTCCTGCGCGAAATCCACGAGGTGTTGAGCCCCGAGCATCCGGCGCGCGAGGTCTCGGTCCGTGGCAGCGCACAATGGGGCAAGACGGTCTCGCTGCTCAATCCGACGGTCGCGGCATGGCACGAATATGGGCCTCTCGACAGCCTGGTGGTTCATCCGACCACGTCATCCGCGACCGAATGGGTGCGGAACAAGTGGATGCCGATGCGGCGCCAGGCGCCAAGCTTGCGCGATGTCTTCGGTGACGGCCGGGGTGAACAGACGGATACGCTGTTCAACCAGGAGACCATGCGGCGCGACGGTTCGTTGAAGGTTGTCAGCGCCGGTTCGCCGGATGACCTCGCTGGTACGACCCGTCGCCTGGTGATCATGGATGACGCGGCCAAGTTCGAAATGACGCCGAAGGGCGATCCCGAGCAGCTGGCCGCCAGCCGTGCAGCGGGGTTCGAGGATGCCAAGATCGTGCGGATTTCGACGCCGCAGATCCTCGGCACCTGCCGGATCACCCGGGCCTTCGACCGGAGCGACCAGCGATTTTACCACGTGCCATGTCCGCATTGCGGCAACATGGCACCCCTGACCTGGGAGAACTTCCGCAAGACCATTGACCCCGAGCGCCTGCACGCCGCGCATTTTACCTGCGAGGCTTGCAACGGTTCGATCTTGCACAGCCACAAGTTGGCGATGGTTTCTGCGGGAAAATGGGTGCCGCGCAACCCCCGCGGCGATCATCCCGGCTTCCATCTGTGGCGAGCCTATGTCCCCCAGCGTGACTGGGCGTCTATCGCGGTGGAATACGCCCAGGTCATGGGCTGGACAGGCATGACGGTGACTGAGGCGACTGAAGAGGCGATCCGCGGCAAGGTTGAGGCCGAGACGGAACAGACCTTCTGGAACGACGTGCTCGGACTGCCCTTCGAGCAAGCATCGAAGGGTCCGGATTGGGAAGCGTTGCGCGACCGGACCGAGAATGCCGAGCCGGGTGCCGTCCTTCCTCGGGGGGTCGTTCCGGCATGCGGCGTGCTTCTGACCGCTGGGGTGGACTTCCAGGCTGACCGGATCGAGGTGACTGTATGCGCCTATGGCCGGAACTATCGCCGATGGGTGGTCGATCATATCGTTGTGCCGCATCACATCGGTGATGACGACGGGCGCAATGCGTTGGATTCGCTGCTCAAGGCGACCTGGCGTACAGAGCTGGGATTGCGCCTGCCGCTGGACATGATGGCGGCGGACGAGGGCGGCTTTACCGAGGACGTGCGCGACTGGGCAAAGCGCCATCCTTGGACGCGGGTGATCCTGGTGAAGGGTTCCTCTTCGGCCAATGGTCCGATCCTGCGGCCACAGTCGGATCGCAAGGCGAACGGGCGGCAGATCAAGCGGCAGAAGCGCGGCTGGATATTGAACGTCAGCCAGCTGAAGGCTGATTTCTACGGCTGGCTTGCCAAGGAGGACCCGGAGGAACGTGGTTACATCGCCTTCGCCAAGGGCCTGGGCGATGAGTATTACCGGCAGATCACCTCCGAGGTTCGGGTGCTGAAGCGCGCGACCTCCGGCACCATGGTCTCGAAATGGGAACTGGTCGAACCTAGCCGGCGCAACGAGTGCCTGGACACCATGAACTATTCCGAGGCTGCGGCGCGCAAAAAGGGCTGGACCGCCATGACCGACGACCAGTGGGATCTGATCGAGGCCGAAAGAGGGGTTCCGGCACCGGAAGAGCAGGCCGACTTGTTCGATGCCGCCATGCCGGTGGTGCCGCTTTCGGTCCGGGCGATGGCCAAGGCGCCGACGGAGAAACCAGAACTGAAACGGCCAGAGCCCAGCCCGCCTTCCGGAGGCGGATGGCTCGGGGAGCGTAAGGGGAAATGGCTGTGAGCATCTATTCGATCGAGGAGTACCGGACCCTTTGCATGATGATCGCCAAGGGCGTCACCAGCCTTGAGGTGAACGGCGAGCGGGTGACCTATCGCAGCCTGAGCGAGATGCTTCGCATCAAGGCCTTGATGGAGACCGATCTCGGGTTGGCCGGTGCTGCCGGCCGGACACGCCAGCAGTATCCCGTCTACCGCAAGGAGTAATCCGATGAACCTGCTTGATCGGGCTATCGCTGCGGTATCCCCGCAATGGGGGATGCGACGCGCTCGCGCCCGCGCGGTGACCGCACATTACGACGCTGCCGGGATCGGAAGGCGAACGTCCTCGATGAAGGCTGCCCGCACCGATGCCGATGCAGCCGCTCGTCAGCGCCAGCGCATGGCCTGGTATGCGCGCGACATGGTGCGCAACACGCCTTTCGCCACCCGCGCGCAGTCGGTGATCTGTGGCGGCATCGTCGGCGACGGCATCCTGCCCAAGGTGGTGCTGTCCTATACCGGCCTGAAGGAAACCGCCCGCAAGCGGGTCCGGGATCGCGGGCTGGAGCTGATCGAGGCGCATTTCGACACCTGCGCCATTGACCGGCAAGGGCGTCAGAATCTCTACGGCCTGCAAAGGCTGGTGGCGAATACCGTGGTGGACGCTGGCGAATGTCTCGTCCGCATCTATCACAGCCACCCTGACCCCAGCGCGCTGCCATTGCAGTTGGACGTGCTGGAGCCGGATTACCTCGATGACGGCAAGTTCGGCTGGACGGCGACGGGCAACGAGATCCGCGACGGCATAGAATATGACGCCACTGGGCGCCGCGTCGCCTATTGGCTGTATCCGGAGCATCCTGGAGGCGACTGGACGCCAGGGGCGCGTCGCGGGATTTCCGAACGGGTGCCTGCGGAGGAGGTGCTGCACATCTATCGGCAGGACCGCCCCGGCCAGATGCGAGGCGTGACCTGGTTCGCGCCGGTGATGATGCGGCTTCAGGATCTTGCCGACCATGAGGATGCGCAGCTGATGCGGCAGAAGATCGCCGCCTGCTTTGCGGCCTTCCGTGTGCGTTCCGAAGGCGGAAAGGGCGGCGAGATTGCCGAACTGGCGCCGGGGATGATCTACGACCTTGGCGAGGACGAGGATGTCAAATTCGCCGAACCGCCCGGTGTCGATGGTTACGACGAATTCACCCGTTCGGTGCTTCGCTCGGTCGCGGCAGGCATGGGCATCACCTATGAGGCGCTGACCGGGGACCTGGGTCAGGTCAATTTCAGTTCGGCCCGGATGGGGCGGCTGGAGATGGATCAGAACATCAGCGCCTGGCAGTGGCTGATGCTGATCCCCCAGATGATGCAGCCGCTGGCGCAGGCCTTCATCACCGCATGGAATGGCCATGACGGCGCCGCGATGATCAAGGCCGGCCTTCCGGCCGATATCTGGCGGCACCTTCGTCTTGAATGGCAACCACCGCGCAAGGTCATCGTCGATCCGACGCGCGAGATTGCCGCCTTGGCGGATGCGGTGCGCAATGGTTTCGCGTCGCGGCAGCAGGTTGTGCGACAGCTTGGCGTCGATCCCGAGCGGCTGCTCGATGAAATCGAACAGGATCGCGCCGATGCCGCCCGGCTGAACCTGTCCTTCGACAGTGATCCGGGCTCCGGTTCCGTCGCCGGCGCGGCGAGGTCCGAGGCTGAAGAGATCGTGGAGAACGGTCGGGCCAAGGCGCATTATCGAAAGGGTATGTGATGAACGAGCTGCGTCTTTACGGCACGGTGGGATCGTCCTTCTGGGACGAGGAGTATTTCACGGCGCGGCAGGTGCGCGAGCAACTTGACGGCATGTCCGGTCCGCTGACCGTGCGGATCAACTCCGGCGGAGGTATCGCGACCGAAGGGCAGGCGATCTATACGGCGCTGCGCGCCTACGAGGGCGAGGTGCAAGTCGTCATCGAAGGCGTGGCGGCATCCGCTGCCAGCCTGATCGCGATGGCCGGCGACAGCATCACCATGACGCTCGGCGCCATCATGATGATCCACGATCCCGCCTCGTGGTGGGTGGAAGGTCGCGGCACCGAGGATGATCATCTTCATGCTGCCCAGGGTCTCGGGGTTATCGCCAAGGCCTATGCCGGCATCTACGCCAAGCGTGCAGGCATCACGGTCGAGGACGCCCGGGCGATCATGAAGGCCGAGACGTATTTCGACGGTCCGGCGGCGGTCGAGGCGGGGTTTGCCACGTCCGCCGAGGACGATGGTGAGGCCCTGGAACCTGCCGCCTTCGACTATCGCATCTACGGGCACGCGCCCGAGACCCTGCTTGCCGCCGCCGGCGCGCTCCCACGCCAGCGGCCTGTTTCGTCGGTGGTGGCCATGATGGCCGGCGCCGCAATGCCCACCGCCAAAGGAGGAAAGACCATGGCGAAACCCAAGGTGACGGCGGTGACCGCCGCCGAAGAGGACAATCCGGATGCCGGGGAGGAAGCGCAAGCCGCGGCCGAGAATGAGACCGAGGCGGAGGCCGCCGAGGACGATCAGGACGGCGGGGGCGGCGATGCCGGCGAAGCCGATGAGGATGCGGCCGAGCCGCTGAGTGCTGATGCTGTCGCCATCCTGCACATCTGCGCACGCAAGGGCGTTCCGACCGAGCGCGCCCTGGACATGATCGAGCGCGGGCTGACCTGCGCCCAGGCGACCGCCGAACTGCAAGGAGCATCCACGCAAATGGCCATCAAGAACCGTGCGCCGCGCGCCACCATCCAGCGTGATGAGCGCGCCACCCGCCGCAGCGGCATGACGGATGCGCTGGTCGCCCAGATGCAGGGCAAGCGCGAGGTGACCGGTCCCGCCGCGGCCTATATGGGCATGTCGATCATCGAGATGGCGGCCGCCTCGGTCGGGCATCGCGGTGCGATCCGCAGTTGGGGCGAGAAAGAGCAGGTGCTGATGCAGGCGATGCACACCACCCGCGATTTCCCTGCCATCTTCGAGAACGCGCTGAACAAGCAGCTGCAGGAAAAATACCAGCTTGCTGCGCCGACCTATCGCCAGATCTCGCGCAAGCGGAATTTCAAGGATTTCCGGCCCATGCCGCTGGTGCGCACGGGTGATTTCCCCACGCTCAAGCCGATCAGCGAAGCCGGTGAGATCAAGTGGGGCACCTTCGGCGAAGGTCGCGAGCAGGCACTGATCAGTTCCTATGGCGTCGGTGTCACCATCAGCCGCCAGATGATGATCAACGACGAACTGGGCGCCATCGACGAAGTTCTTTCGAACTACGGTATGACCGTCGCGCTTTTCGAGGAGCGGACCTTCTATGCCTTCGCCCTTGCGGCTGTCATGGCGGACGGCAACACGATCTTTCACGCCTCGCACGGCAACCTCGCCTCGGGCGGCGCGGCGTCGGCCATCAACACGGCCGCCGTTTCCGCCGGTCGCGCGGCCATGCGAAAGCAGAAGTCAATCGACGGCAACACGCTGAACATCGTGCCGAACATCCTGCTGGTGGGGCCTGACAAGGAAACCGAGGCGGAGATGTTCGTGGCCCAGATCACGCCAACGGCCACGACTGATGTGAACCCGTTCTCGGGTCGGCTCACTCCGGTCGTCACGGCAGAGATCAGCGGTAACGCGTGGTATTTGCTGTCCTCGGCCAATCCCTGCTGGATCCATGGCTACCTCGAAGGCGCCGAGGCCCCGCGTCTTCGCACCGATGAGCCCTTCGGCCGCCAGGGCTTCTCGATGACGCTGGAACACGATTTCGGCCTGGGCGCCGCGGATTATCGCGGTGGCTACAAGAACAACGGCGCCTGATCGCCGCTGACCTCTGACGAAAGGCGCCTCCGGGCGCCTTTCGTCATTCTGAACCCTCATGAAAGGCGACACTCATGGCAAAGAACTATATCCAGGTCGGCGATCATCTGACCATCCCGGCCGCGGCCGACGCCGCCAGCGGCGCTCCGGTCCTGGTCGGTGCGCTGTTCGGCGTGGCCGAGCATGACGCGGCAACCGGCGAGCCGCTCACCATCGCACGCAAGGGTGTCTTCACGCTTCCGAAAGCGACCGGACAGGCCTGGGCCGTCGGCGCAAAGGTCTACTGGGATGCGACCAACGGGGTCATCACCACCACCGCCTCGGGCAACACCCTGGTCGGCGTTGTTGCGGAGGCCGCTATCGCGGGCGCGGCCGAGGGCATCGTGCTTCTGGACGGCGCGATCCGCTGATGCCCAGCATCTTCGACGGGATGACCGGGATCCTGTCCGACGTGTTCGGCGATCCCGTCATCTTCCTGCCCCGGGCCGGCAGCGCCCGGCCGATCATGTCGATGTTTCGCGAAACGCCGATCGAGGTCGACGGTGCCGATGGCCAGATCGTCCGCATCGATGCGCCGACGTGGCGCGTCAGGCGCGATCTGGCGGCCGAAGTGGGCCGCGGTGACCGCATCACCTTGCCCGACGGACGCGCCTTCCAGGTCATGGTCGTGCATCCGACCGGTTCGCCGGCTTCGGATGCCTTCCTGATCTGCGAATGCCAGTTGGTGGAGGCGTAATGAGCCATTATCGCTCGGATGCACGCGCCCTGGCGAGGACCGCGCTGATCGCGCATTTGCGCTTTGCCGACTTCACCGCCCCCAAGGTGTGGCCGGGGGTGGTCGATGCGGACAGCCTGCCGGTGATCGGCGTCCTGACGCCGCAGGACAGCAGCCGCATGGAGACGATGACCAGCACCGAGCGCAAGACGCTCATGCAGGTGGCCGTGCGGCGGAAGGGCGGCGAGAATGTCGAAGATATCCTCGACGAAGACAGCGAAGTGATCGAGGCCGTCGTTCTGGCGGCGCTGCGGGCGCAGAACCGCTTCTGCTTCCTGCGCGAAACCTCGGTCGTCAGCAACACCGATGGCGTCCAGAACGTCGGCACCCTGGTGATGACCTTCGAGATCACCACCGTGCGCCCCGAGGCCTCGCTGCCCGTTGCTCCCTGACATCAACCCGGGCTGCGCGCAGCGCGGTCCGCAACATTTCCACATGGAGGGCTGATCATGCCTGAAACGAACGCCCAGATCGGCCTTGGCAGCCGGTTCGGCATCAAGAACGGCGCCACCTATACGCCCGTGGCCGAGGTCACCCGCATCACGCCCGCGGGCTGGTCGCGCAACACTGTCGATGCCACCCATCTCGAAAGCCCGGACGCCTGGGCCGAGTTCATCGCCGGGCTGAAGTCCGCCTCGGATTGCACCTTCGACGTGAACTGGGTTCCCGCCGTATCCGACCCGCTGCTTGCCGCCTTCGAGGCGGGCAAGGGCGAATTCCAGCTGCTGTTCCCCGGCGGCACGGTGGCGCTCCAGTTTTCCGGTATCGTCACCGCCTTCACGCCTGGCGAGATTTCCCCCGAGGGCAAGTTGTCGGCCTCGGTGACCATCAAGCCCTCCGGGAAGCCGCTGCTGGTCGCGGTGCCGGGTCCGTAAGGCGACATCATGAATCTGCAAGGCAAGATCACCCTGACCCATGATGGCCGCGCTTATGCGCTGACCATCAACTACGCTGCGCTGTGCACCTTCGAGGAGGTGACCGGCAAAAACGGTTTCGCCATGCTCAACCTGCTTGCTGCCGGCGGCCTGCAGGCGGGGCTGGTCAGCGCCCGGGATCTTCGGGCGCTGATCTTTGGCGGGCTCAAGGTCCATGACGACACGGTGACGCTGGAACTGGCGGGCGAGATCCTCGATGCCAATCCGGATGCCTTCGTGCAGGCGATCAAGGCTTCCATGCCGGCCGAGGGCGACCTGCCCAAGGAAGGCGGCGGGCCGGGAAAGCGCAGGCGCCCGAAGAGGCGCCGGGCGAAATAACCCTGGCGCAGCTTTACCGGAACCACATCGCGGCGGGGTTCTCGCCCGATGGGTTCTGGGCGCTGACGCCGCGCCTCTATGCGGTGCAGATGCATGCGGCCCTCTCTCGGCTCAAGATCGAGATGACCATGCGCAACCGGACCGCCTGGAACACGGCGGCGCTGGTCGGCGCTGCCATGGTGGGCAAATTGCCCCGATACGACGAGTTCTTCCGCACCGATGCGCCGGAGAACAGCGAGCCACAGACCCCGGAACAGCAGGAGGCGGCCTTGCGCGTGCTGGCTGCCGCCTGGGGGGCGATCGAACAGGAGCAATGAAGCATGGCGACGAATGTCGGTGTCCTGAAGGCCACGCTGGGCCTCGATGCCGCCGGCTTCACGGCCGGCATCGGCAAGGCCAAGACCGAAATCACCGGGCTGAAAGACACGGCGGCATCCGCCCGCCGCGATCTGCGCTCGGCGGCCGGCGCCAATGCCAACCTTGTGTCGCAATTCAATGACATCGGCGTGATGTTGGCTGCTGGTCAGAACCCCCTCCAGCTTGCCCTGCAGCAGGGCACGCAGATCAGCCAGGTGCTGACGCAGATGGGCGGCGGGGTAGGGGCGTTGCGCGCCCTCGGCTCGGCCTTCGTCGGCATGATCAACCCGGTGTCGCTCGCCACCATCGGCGTGATCGGGTTCGGTGCTGCGGCCGTGCAATGGCTCATGCCGGCGCAAGACGAGGCGAAGAAGACCAAAGACGCCTTCGAAGCGCTCAAGGACAGCATGTCCACCTATAACGACGCGCTGAGCGTGGCGCTGCTCTACACCGGCGAGGCCGAGAAGCAGTATGGCGAGGAGGCGCGGCGCGGCGCCGAGATTGCCCGCCGGATCATGATGATCGAGGCCGAGAAGACCCGCTCCTCGATCTCCAGCATCCTGTCCAAGGCCTATTCGGACATGGGCTTCGATGCGCTCGGTGATCGCGGCATCGACGCTGCCGGTCGTATTGCCTCTGCCAACCTGGCAGAGGCCGCCGGCAAGCTCGGCTTCAAGTCGAGCTGGAGCGACACCCTGTTCGGGGTTGGCGGCATCAGCCAGGAAAACCTTGCGCTGGCCGAAAAGCTCGGCAACACCATGCGCGACATCCATGCCTATGTCAGCCAGCCGGTGCCCGAAGGCGGCCTGGACGATTACCTGACCACGCTGCGCCTGCACCTGGACGATTACACCGCTCAGCTGAACGCCCTGAAGGATGCCGGTGCCGGCGAATCGGCGCTGAACGCGATCAACGAGCAGATGATCCCGCTCCAGCGGGCCCTGCTGGAGGGCGAGGCCAAGCGCGCCGAGATCCGCGCGGCCGATGCGGCCAAGGCCGCCGAGCTGCTGGCGACCATGGAGAGCCAGCTCTACATGAACCAGCTGATCGCCGAATACGGCAAGGAATCGCTGGAGGTGCGGCAAGCAGAACTCGATGCCGAATACGACAAACAGGTCGCGGCCATCGAGGCGCTGAACATCACAGATGAGCAGAAGGTTGCGCTCTACGATGCTTTGGACGCGCTGCACGCCAATGAAAGCCAGACGCTCGCCTGGGCCGACGCCATGGCTCAGGTCAACGCCGAGCTGCAGGGAGCCTATTCGCTGATATCCGCCATCGGCGGCGGCATGATCATGAATGCCAAGATCAATGCCGCCAAGGCTGTGCGCGAGGCTGGCGGCAGCGCCCTGGAAGCCCGACGCGCGGGCGAGATCGCCGGTCGCAAGCAGGAGATACTGAACGCCCGAAACACCTTCGGCTCGGAGTATTTCGGGATGACGGATGCCGAGTTGCAAGGGCATCTCGACCAGGTCGAAATCGACGCGAACCTGCAGGACGAGTGGTCGGGCCTGATCACCGAACCGCGCAGGGCGCGAGGATCGAAAGACAGGCGCAAGGGTTCGGGACGCTCACGCCGCGGGAGCGGTATGCAGTTCGAAAACCGCTTCGAGCGGACCGTTTTCGACATCCAGCAGGAGACGCAAGCGCTGCTGGCCCAAGCCAAGGCGTTGGAGGGCGTAGGTTTCGCCGGCGCCGATTGGGAGCGCCAGCTTGCAGTGATCCAGGAGGAGCAGAAGCTTCTCACCGAAGCCCAGAAATCCGGTGTCAACCTGACACCCGAGGTCAAGGCCAGCATTCGGCAGATGGCCGAGGAGTATGCAGGTGCCGAGCTGAAGCTGAAGAAGCTCCGCGAGCAGCAGGACGAATTCGCTCAACGTCAGGAGGACGTGAAATCCTCCATGAAGGGAGCTTTTTCCGACTGGATCAGCGGCGCGGCCAGTTTCTCGGAAGCCTTGGGCGGCGTTATCGCCAAACTGGCGGAAATGGCGGCTTCGGCGGCGTTCGAGGCGCTCTGGCAGGGTTTCGGGGGCGATGTGATTTCTTCGGCCGTGGCAGGCTTTCTCTCCTTCGACGGCGGCGGGAATACCGGCAATGGTGCCCGCTCCGGCGGGCTTGATGGCAAGGGAGGATTCCTGGCCATGCTGCATCCGCAGGAAAGCGTCATTGATCACACCAAGGGCGGCTTCGGCTTGGGGGGTCACATGTCGATCGGCTTCGACAAGTCCACCGGCGACCTGACGGCCACGATGTACGACATCGCCGGCAATGTGGTGGCGGGCGCCCGCCAGGGCATCGTGCGCGATTCCGTCCGTTCGGTCGGGGCGATGAACCGCAAAACCAAATCCTTTCTGGGGTAACAGCATGCCGATCAACGTCTATCCCTGGCCGCCGGTCGGGGCGCTCGGGGCCGAATGGACGCTCGACATGCCGACGGCGCGCTTGCGCTCGCTGATCACCGGCCGCGATCAGATGCAGGCCTCGCAGCGGCGCCGCAGGATAGCGGTGGTGCAGGTGTCGGCGCTGGCGGCCGGCCGCATGGGCGCGGGCTATTGCGAGATGCTGAAACAGCTGCTCGACGGCGGTATCCACGCCGTGCGCCTGCAATCCTCGCCCATCAACTGGTGGATCGATGAGCTGGCGCGCCGAGGGGAAGCTTTCAGCAGCGCCCCGCTTGCATGGCGCACCGGCAGCGATCCCCTGGCGTGGCGGCGCGGCGGTGCCGGCGGCGGCAACCCCGTCCGGTGGTTCACCGGCCGGGTTGTCAGCGGCGGCGCCCCATCGGTCAGCGGCATGTGGGGGATGCTGCCCGTATCCGGCCTGCCGGCATGGACATTGGTGGCGCGCCCCGGGGATTTCATCCGGATCCATGAGATGTCCGATGCCGCGGTGTTCGAGGTGGCGCGGGTCGTACGCCCGGCCACTACGAATGGCGCCGGCGAGGTCACGCTGAAACTGGACCGAGTGCCGACGATCAGCGGCGGCCGCGTGAATGTGGCAGGGCAGGACGAGGCGGTGTTCCGGATCGATGGCGCGCCGCCTCGCGCTGTCCAACCCGTCGGTGGCGACTGGTCCTATACCTGGAATTTTCGGGAGGTCTTCGCCGATGAGGTCGGCGGATTTACGGAGCGCTACCCATGGACCTGATCCGCAACACCCCGGCCGCCCTACTGACGGCGATCAGTGGGCCGTACTTCCACCCGGTCGTTCTGGCTTTCCTCGACTGGCCCGGAGCACCGCTTCGCGCGCATAGCAATGCCGGCAACATCAGCTGGTCCGGCCAGACCTGGCTGGGCGTGGGAAATTTCGGCCGGATCGACCTGCCCGAGGAAGCCTTCGGCGGCGTGCCGACGGAGTTCTCTGTGACGCTGGTGACGGATTTCCCGGACCTGGAACCCTATACCGATACCGCCATCAAGGGGGCTGACGCGCGTGTCTTCCTCGGCGCGGTGACCGAGCGCGGTGGCAGCGACCTGATCGGTGCGGTCGAGATCGTTGCCGGTGTCGCCGATGCCATGGGCATGTCGCCCGAGCTGATCGAGCGCGACGATGGCAGCGTGGTCACCATGTACGGCATCAACGTCACCATGGCGACCGGGCCGTCCTATCGCTCGATGGCGGCCATCGCGCATAGCCACGAGGACCAGAAGCGCCAGTATCCCGGCGACACTGCCGGCCGGCACCTGATCCTGGCGCAGGCCGAGGCGCAGAAGACCCAATGGCCGGAACCATAACGCCGGACCGGGTTATCGCCGAGGTCGAGCGTATCATGTCACGCCCTTTCGAGTGGGGGCCATGCGATTGCTGCAGCGCAGCCTGCGATGTGTTCGCGGCGCTCTGGGGGCTCGATCCGATGGCTGCGGTTCGCGGCTATCGCGGGCCGATCGGGGCCGTGCGGATGATGCGGCGTGCAGGCGGCCTGCCGGCGCTCGCCGAGGGCCTTGCCGCGCGCGCGGGATTTGTCACCGGGCACGCCATCGGCGGTCTGGCGCTGGCGCGGGGCAGGGCGGGGCGACGGTCGCTGCTGATCTGTATCACGCCCGGGATCTGGGCCGGGAAATCGAAATACGGTTTCGCGATCCTGCGAAATGCCGACAGAGGATGGCACCTTGCGTAGACTGCTGCTGATTACGACCGCGCTTGTGGGTTTCGCGATGTCCGAGCCCGCTACGGCCGCGCCGGTCGGCGCATTCGTGGCTGGAGCTTTGGGTTTCACCGCAGGGACGGCTGCGTTTGCCGTCGTGTCGGGCGTTGTCGCCATGGCGGCCTCGCTCGGCCTGTCACTCATCGCGCAGAAGCTTCTGGCGCAGAAGCCCAAGCAGGAAACGGTCCGGCAGGAGCTGACTCGGCCCACGTCGCTTCCGGCCTACCGCTACGTCTATGGCAAGACCTGGGCGCCCGGTACGCCGGTGGCATGGACCGTCAAGGGCAAGCGGCTTTATATCTGCTACCTGCTGAACAGCAGACCCAGCGCCGGTCCCTTCACGGTTCTGTTCGACAAGCGCGTGGTCCAGAAGGCGGGCGACGAGTTCGATTTCTCGGCGGAAGGAGGGGCGCGGGCGACCAATGAGCCTTTCGTGGCCAGCCGGGAGATGAGCCCCACGCTCGGCCGCAGCCATGTCAAATACTGGATCGGTCGAGGCAACCAGACCCAACCACCAGCACCGTTCCTGTCGGAGACCATGGGATATTTCACGGGCACCGACGCCTGGCGCGGTCGAACAGTTCTCTGGGCGATCATCCATTGCGGCGGCGACAAGGAACGGTCCGAACGTTGGCCGACCACGCCACCGGAACTGAATGTCGATGGAAACTGGTCGCTGGTCTATGATCCCCGCGATGGGCAAACCAAGTTTACCCGCAACCAGGGCCTAATCGTCCTCGATGCGCTGCGCGGCAATCCGGTTCGGCCCTATGCCGATACCTATCTGCGCCTCGATACATTTTCCTGGGGCGCGGATGTTGCCGCCCAGCCCGTCTCGGTCCGGGGGGGCGGCAACATCCCTCGCTATCGTTGCGATGGCATCCTGACTTTTACAGACGGGACCGAGATCGAGGATCAGTTGCAGCCGTTGCTGGATGCCGGCGCATCGCGATTGAGCCGGATCGGCGGTAAGCTGGCTCTGGTGCCGGCGGTGTTTCGCGAGAGCGTGAAGACGATCGCCGATGTGACCGATGGCCAGCCCCTCAACCTGGTGCGCTGGAAATCCTCGGATGGCCTCTACACCGAGGTTGTCGCTCGGTTCCCGGCACCTGACCGGGCCTATGAGAGCGCCGAGACGCCGGCCTATGTCATTCCCGGGGCGCAGGCCGCGGATGGCGGCGTGCGCAAGCGGCTGATGATTGATCTGGATTTCGTGACGGATCACCGTCAGGCTCAGCGGATCAGCAAGATCGTCGGCTGGCGCTCGCGTATGCAGCGTCAGGTGAGCGGCGAATTGTTCCCCGATTGCTTCGATCTGGTGGCGGGCTCGGTCTGCCGGATCAATCTGGGGTTTCCCTATGGCGCCTGGATCGGGAAATACGAGGTCGAGAGCATCGCCCCGGCCGCAGGTCTCAACGACGACGATTCGATCACCATCCGCCTGCCGGCGGTGCTGACCGAGACCTCGGATGAGATCACCGCCTGGGATGCGGAGACCGAGGAGCGGGACATGCTCCCGGGTAATTTCGACGGCAGTCGCACCCGGATACAGCCGCCGCCCAAGCCGGTTCTGACCACCGGAAATGCCGCCGTGCAGACATCGGGCGACACGGTGGTGGCCGGCGTGCTTGGGGCATGGACAGCATCCGCGTCGGCTTCGGCCGTCGGGTACGAGTGGGAGTGGTTCAAGCCTGGCTTCCTGAACCAGGGCTGGCGCTCGGGCGGCTATCTCGACGAAACGGCAGCCAGCGAGGCAGGCGTGTTCACGGCCTACATCCCTTTGGTCGAGATCGGCGAAAACTATCAGATCCGGGTTCGCGCCGTAGGCTGGTACGGACGCTCGGACTGGGTGGCCTCCGATCCGATCACAGCCATGGGACCGTCGGACACGCTTGCAACTCCGCCTGTGCCGGTGGCAACCGCCGCCAGCGCATCGCGCATCAACATCACCGCGATGCAGGCCAACGAGGGCAATGCCCGGGAACTGCTCGTCTATGCCAATGACATCGATGATGGGCTGACGGCCGTCCTGATTGACACGAAATATGCCCGCGCCTCGGTGTCTATCGCCACGGCGGAGACCGGGCTGACCTCCGGCACAACCCGCTACTATTTCACGCGCGCGCGTGACCAATGGGGCAACCTGTCGGATTTCTCGGCCAGCGCCAGCGCAACGACACCCTGACAACCTGAGGATCTGCCATGCCGGCACCTACCATCAACCTGCCCGTCTACGGGGCGGCGCCGAACCAGTATACCACCGAGGCCGATCTGGAATCGGTGGTCAATACCGCCCTGCAATCGCTCTGGACCGACCTCATTACGGACGGAGGCCGAGCCTTCGTCGGTCGAGCCGAGGCAGTCGCTGCTGGGCAGGGAGCCCTGCCGGCGTATGTCGGGTTGGTCTTCACCCGCGAGGGCACTGCCCTGGTCATGCGCGGGCCGTCCATGAGCAGCGACGACCCGCTATTCGCCACCTGGCCGTACTGGGGCGTTATCGCTCGGCTCAATCCCGGCGTCGCGATGCGCGATGCCGGGGTAATGACGCTGGCCAATGTCGCGGGCACCGGCGATGCGATCACGGCCGACCTGCCGGCTGCAGCCAGGGAGAATGGCGTCACGGCCACCTCCGGCACCTCGATCATCGAGATCATCCCGATCGCCTCGAATACGGGCGCGGCCGAGCCCACTCTTTCGATTGACGGCGGCGCAGCGGCGGTCATCCGCTCCGAAACGGGTGCGGTCCTGACGGCGGGGCAGTTGGTCGCGGGCCGCAGCTATTTCCTGCGCCGCCGCGGCGCAGTCTGGCGCATCCAGAGCGGTGGGGTCGCGATGGCTGATCTGGACGGCGAAGCCGCAGCTCGCGCAGCGGACGTGCTGGCCCTCACTGCTGGCATCGCCGACGTGGCGAATCAACTGGAGGCTCCGAATGAGAGCGTCGAGCAAGATGCAGTCAACTGGTGGGTCTGGGATGTTCTCGGCCGGGCTCTGATGGGATGGTCGGGGACGGGCCTGCGGGCGGTGCTCGACGACTGGACCATCGAAAACGCCGCGCCGCGCATCCTCGGCGGCGACGTGGATGTGGTTCAACAGACCTCCGAAACCCTCGACGGTCGGGTGCTGGAGCGCGATGCAGCCGGCAATGCCATCTGGCTGTGGCGCAACGGCGACAAGGGCGGACTCGATGCCATCATGGCACAGGCCTTCTGGGATCGTGGCCGCATTGCCATGGACATCGAGGGCGGCCTGCTCTCGACCACGGCCATCCAGCTTTGCGGCGTCAACGGCCAATCACTCACGGTCGGCGGAGATTACCTGGCGGGCCTGACCCGGGCCGCTCTGGAAGCCTTCATGGGGGATGGCTGCCTACAGCTGTCTGGCACGCTGTTCGGCGACAACGTGCCGATTGTCGACACGCTCGGACCGCGTTCCAAGGGCTATAACCCATCCGTGCCGGCGACGGGGACGGAACGGGCCCGACCCGGGGCGGCATCCGCCGGCATGGCCTTCCCGACCTTCGCAATCCTCAATGCGCATCGTCGCGACCTCGGTCTGCCCATGGTTCCGATCCTGACCTCGTGCCACGGCATTCCGGGCATCCTCATCGAGGACATGGACGACGACGAGGCGACCGGGTCAGGGGCCACTACCGTCTGGAACAACTTCAGCTTCTGGAACGCCCAGGCGAAGGCGGTTGCGGATGCTGCCGGCAAGGACATTCTGCCGGGATGGCACCTTTGGGACCATGGCACCTCGGCCAAGTCGTCGCCCCGTGGCGGCTACCTTGGCAAATGGTGGGCGTTGCAGGCGGACAGCATTGCCTATTGGCGTTCGCAAGGGTTGCAGCCGCCACGCTACTGCATGACGCAACCGAGCGGCGACGCCAACACCACCAATGACGGCGCGACGGGCTGGGCCGTCTGCGACGACATCCTCGATATCGTCGAGCAGGGCGGTGCGGTCCTCGGCACCTGCCAGCACTGGTACGAGATCGCCGACAACAACGTGCATCCGGATGCGGTTGGCACCGCCCTGGCCTCCGAGACCTGCGCCTGGGCCATGGCCGAGGTCGAGGCGGGGCGGGCATGGTCGATCCTGCGACCCCGGGTGCTATCGAATGCCGGCGGCGCGCTGACGGTGCGTTTCGACAGCCTGCGCGAGGACGAAGTGCTGGAGATCGAGGGCGCGGCCAAATATGGCGGTGCCGGGATCGACGCGCATCTGGGCTTCGAGCTGACCGGCGGTGCGGTCACCGGCGTCACCGTGCGCGGCCATGTCGTTGTGTTGCAATACACCGGCGCGCCGACCGCGCTGCGCTATGCCATGCAGGTCCAGGACGTCACCGGCATCCCGGGCAACCGCTACACCGCACATCGCGGCCTGCTGCGCACCAGCCTGCAGAAGCCCTCGAAGATCCTGCCTGGCCGCATGCTTCAGCGCGCGGTCCCTTCCTTCACCCTCTCGCTCGGAGCTTGATCCATGCGCTTGAAACTCGACTTCGCAGCTCAGGACGGCACGCATTTCGGGGATGTTAAGACCCTCGATGAGATGCTTGCCGCGATCCCAAATCCGGTCGATTACTGGGATGCTACCGCCGCAAGCGTGACGACCACCGGCGGCAGGGTATCGGCCTGGACCGGGAAGCTGGGGCGGCAGTTCGTTCAGACCACCGCAGCCCGCCGCCCGGTTTTCACCGGCAACGGGCTGCGCATGGCCAATTCGGACGGCAACACAGCGGAGGCGATTTTTACACTGGCCGGCGCGCAGATCGCCGAGCAGACGGCGCTGACCATCGCGACCAGGGTACGGATCGCCGCGCCGGCCTTGGATGTCGACGGTCAGTATCTCTGGGCAGGTTCATCCCCCACCCTGCGGGTCATGTATCGCGACTCAGGCAACAACTACATCCGCAGCCAGATCCTCAGCTCTGCGAACTCCAACATCGATGTCGATATTCCCGAGGCTCAGGCTGACATTGGCGTGATCATGGTGGCCAACGGCACCAGCTTCTCCATGCATGTCGCCGGCTTCGGCACGGGGTCATTCGAGGCAGCGGCCAATGCGAGCTTTTCCAACCTGTTCCTGGGATCGGCGACGGGTGTCACGCCCACCCTTGTCGGCTGGCAAAAGCGGTTCGGGGTGTGGCGACACGTCCCTACTGCGGATGAGCTCGGAACCTTGCTGAAATGGGTGGCATGACTGCTTGTCTACGGTTCAGTGCTGCCGGAAAGCGTGAGCTTTGCCCGCACGCTCCAACGCTATGCAGCCGCGGCATTCCGACTGCTCAGACAGCTTCGGGATGAACCAGGCACCGCATGTCACGCATTCCTTGGTTCCAGCCGGAGGATCATAATCGCACTCTTCGGGATCGAGAATTCCGTCATCATAATCGTATAGGTACTGCATTTCAGGCCCCCTGCTTGGCGAGCTTCTTACGGGTGCGGGCGAGGGTTTCTTCGGCATCGCGCCGGACGAGCGGTTCCTTGCTTTTCTCTTCGGCCCACTTGAGGGCGCCGGAGAAGCGGGCCGGACTGGATGCGATCCATCTCGCTGGGTCCGAAATGAACCCGGTGCCGACCAAGGCCTCTTTCACGGCGTCGCCATCCAGTTCGCCCCAGCTGGTGTGGTTCGGCATCTTCTGCCGTTCCGGCATCCAGTCTGCGGCAACGGCCTCGATGACGGTCGGTGCTCGGCCTGTGAAGGCCCGTAAGTGCGCGGCGATGTGCTCATAGGCCGGGTGGTTGCGCCTGGTCACGATACAGATGTCTTGTTCGGGAGTGGCGACATAGCCCAGGACATGAAAGGCCGAGCTGTCGAGGCCGATGATTTTCTTCGCGCTCTTGAACAGGGAGAGTTGCTCCCGGAAGGGCAGCTTCTCGGGGAAGATCGGCGTATAGCCTTGGGCGATCAGATTCTCCTCGAGCAGCGGCTCGTCGATGATGCCGCCCTTCCCATTGAACCGCGTCCGCGAGATGTAGATTTTTTCCACTTTTCTGGGCTCTACATCCTGCATCGCGCGCTGGACGAATGCACGGAATTCGGGCGTGCCTGCAGAGATGTTACCGATCCCGAACCCCTGACCGGCAACGAGCAGGCCCTCAACCTCGGTTGGCTCGCGCAGGATCTGAACCTTCGAATTCGGAAGGAACAGGTCCAGGATATCGGCCTGATAGGTTGCGAAATCCTTCAGCTTGCCGTGGCGCGGTGTGAACAGGACGCTGTCGATGCCTTCCTGTTCAGCCGCCCAGAGGCGCGAAATGGTCTCGACCAGGAAATGGCCGAAGTGACCGAAATAGATGCCGCCCCAGAGGTGCTTACCGGACAGACGATGCTCAGCCTCAGGCGGTTCGGCGATCGGCAGGGTGACCCTGATTCCCTCCCGCCAAGTGGCGGCCTCTGGAATGTCACCACCGGCCCAAACGCCCGGTGCGTCATCCATGTCCTCCGCCGGGCACACTGTTGCGCCTTGCAAATGCAGGACTTCGCGTGACCAACCGGTCTCGGGTAGAGGCTCATCAATCATATCAGCTGCTTCAAGGGACGGGGTGGAGACGTGGGGCAAATGTAGACCGTCCTGGTTAATACCGCCACCCCGGCAATCGACTGCAATTTACGGAGAGACGATGGACACCCCACCCGAGCCCGGCTTGATCGAGGCCATGAACAAGTTGTTCGGCGGCGCAGCGACAACGCTGCTGGCCGCATTTTCCGGACGGCTCATGTATCATGCCGGCGAGGTCCGGGCAAAGCGGCGGCCGATCTGGTCCCGCGATTTGGCCTGGGAATTGCCGACTTGCATAGGAATGGCAATGGTTGGCGACGGATTGGCCGATTATCTCGCACTCACTGACACGCAATCAGTGGCCTTGGTTGCGGTCCTGTCCTATCTCGGCCCTCGAGGCGCGGGGGCGGTACTCGAACGCTGGGCAGACCGACGCCGCTGATCAGTCCTCGACGGTGATCCTCAGTTCCTTCGACACCAGATCGTCCAGCGCCGCAAAATGACGGTGTCGAGAAAAGACGAGGCCCGCCAGTTTTCTGGCGGGGCCCCAAGGGTTGCGGCAATAAGGGCCGCAGGTAACATCGCACTGGTAACGGTCACGTAATTAAACTCTGAACGTCAGATGGAAATAGGCAAATTTGCCCAGCATCTGCCCATTGGTGCGACAGGCATTTGGATTGGGATGTTCGCCGAACGTTCGCGGAACTCATCTAAACCGTTGCGTTCAATATTGGGGTAAACAGAGACCGTACCCGGAACAATTCGATAGTAGCTCCCATACCGTTCCGCGTCGCGTGGGAACGGTATTCGCGGCCGTGTGCTGCTCTTCTCAACCCTACGCACCCACCCAAAGGGCGCCATCATCATGAGGTAGACCTATGCCCGGAAATCGATTCAGCCCTTATTCGATCGGCGCGAACGCGTCAGCGATCGGCTCTTATGCCATCACGCCCAGTGATGGCGACGACCTGCCCGAGGTCATCCGCGCCGTGACCCTTGGTGCGTCCGGCACGCTGGCGTGGCGCGGTCTCGATGGCCAGACCTATGAGACGGCCGCTCTGCCGGCCGGCACCTATGCGGTGAGCGCGGATCGGATCCTGGCCACCGGCACGACGGCCACCGATATCACAGGGTGGGTCTGATGTTCATCGGTCTGGCGCTTGGTCTGGGCCTGCTGCCGGGATCCGCAACTACGACTGGCCCCTCGCCGCTGCCCACGCTCACCGTCACCAACGGCATCATCACGCCGTTCTCGCGCGGCGGCGTAAATTACATCGAGGTGCTGTGGCAGCGATCGGGGTCGTTCACATTGACCCATGCCGTCACCGGCAACCTGGCTCTTGCTGCGGGCGGGGCCAACGGCGGTCTGAGCACCTCGGGCTGGGTGCCGGCAGGCGGCGGCGCCGGGCAGCTGATCGAGCAGACCGGGAAGCTGTTTGCGGCGGGGAACTATTCAATGTCGATCGGTGCTGGCGCACCCCGCGCCAATAAGACTGGCGGAGCCGCCTCAAATGGCAGCCCGTCGCAACTCGTCTGCCCGAACGAAACGCTCGACGCGCTTGGAGGCGGCAAGGGCGGGCAGTCCGGCAGCGTAGATGGTGAAAACGGCGGAAACGGCGGGGGGGCGGCTGCGGCCGGATCAACCATGGGCTTGCCGGGGTCCGGGGCGACGGGTGGCTTTCCCGGCGGTGCCGCAAATGCCAGCACCGATGTGCAGCAACGCTCTGCTGGCGGTGGTGGCGGCGCAGATGGCGCGGGCGGGGATGGAACGCCGTCTCTTGGCGGGCCGGGTGGGCCCGGGAGGCTCCTTGGCTGGATTGCAAACCCCGTGGAGGTTTGTCGAGGGGGCAAAGGCCATCGGACTGTGACGCCCGTATCCTCGCCCGACGAGACGTGGGGCAGCGGTTCCGGTGGCTGCTACTACGGGGCCGATGAGCAATACGCCGGCGCGGCCGGGAATGGGTTCGGCATCCTCGTGGTCCGCGCCGATCAGGTGCAGGTGGTGATGGCATGATCTACGTGGCGAAAATCGAGAATGGCTTGGTTGTCCAGGTGACCGTCGAGGCTGATAGCTTTGCCGCACCCGAGGGTTGGGTGGTGGTCGGCTCCGATAACACGGTGGGCATCGGCTGGGCCCATGTCGACGGGCAGTTCGTCCCGCCGTCGCCAATCGATGCGCAAGGAATCGACCCGTAGCCCTCGGCCCATCGGAAGCGAAAAAAGCCCCCGCCAGAGAGTGCGGGGGCAGTCACCAATGGGGGTAGAACGTGATCCACGGTCTACGCCTCAGAATCTGATGCCGGATCGGGAAAACGTCAATCAGCCTAAGGTATTGAAAAGGCCCTCGCGCTGTCCGCTTACCGAGAAAAAGCATCAATCAGGTTCAGGACGGCGAGGATCTTCCGGGTGCCGCTGTCGATCCGATATATGCGGTCGTCATCCCTGTAGTAGCTCCAGCCATTACGCCGCTCCAAATCGTAACGGTCAAAGTCGCGGATGAGCACATAGTCTCCGATGCGGAGCGTGTCGCCCACGCGCGTACCAAAGCGCTTGCCTACCTGTCCCGGTGGAACGCAAGGCGGGTTCTTTTTGGCAAGACCGGGTGGGCAATCTGCCACGTAGCGGGATTGCACGCGGTGGACCTCTCGGGGCCCCCGTTCATGATGGTGACGGCCAGACGCGCCTTTGCCATTCCCGCGGCCCGGATCGGCCGCGACCGGGGCGGCTCCCATGGTGGCGATCACCAGCGCGGTCATCAGTTTCATTGTCAGCTTCATCGTTTAGCTCCAAGGCAGTCTCGGAGAGATATAGCGCCAGGCTCCGCGAAGGTTGCATCACAAAAAATGCATCGGCGAAAAAGAGCTCGCGAAACGCTCTGGATCGGCCCCGCTGGGTAAAGAAGCGAGAGACGGAAGCCGACACCCAGCGACGCTAGAGGCGGGCTAGTATTAGCCTATCAAATAAACCCGTTACCACCAAGGCCTCCGCCGAAGTTGCGCACAAGAGGCGGAGGCCCCGGTCCGCTGAAAAGTATGGCGGACCTTTCTCAGCATACCACATTGGGGCCGCACATCGGTGCGGAAAGTGATCGGCTCCCAGCACATCTGCCAGGACCTGCCGGGAGCCGAGATTCGCGCGTCTCAAAACTGCGAATCGAGGCGAGCCTATAACAACCGCCTTCAACTGACGACAGAGCGTATGATGTTGCGGTGGGAATGATCGAAAAACTCCGAGGCCTCGGATACTCACTAACCAAATCACTCGTCACCGGTCGAAAACCGCGAAAACGGTCATTCGGTTCCGTCACCGACCTATACTTTGTTAGGTTTTGATCAGTCAGCAGCCGCCCCGCCTCGTGCGGGGCTTTTCATTGGAGAACCGACATGACAGCAGTCATGAACGTGGTGCGCGTCCGCCAGGCGCGATGCGCCGCCTTGGGCTTTGGGCCCGGTCCCATCGACGGGGCCGTTGGCCCCCGGACGCGTGCGGCCCATGCTGCGGCGATCGAGGCACAGCGTGCCAAGGGGCTGCCGTTCCAGCACCCGACGGGCATCACCCGCATCCATTGGCACTGGACCGCCGGCGGACACGAACCCAATGCCACAGATCTGCGGTCCTATCACGCGTTGATTAGCGGCGATGGCAAGATCCGATGGCCAGTGGATCCGACTGCCTCGCGCTCCCACACCCTGAACGCCAATGGCGGCGCCATTGGTCTGTCGATCTGCGCCATGTCCCGTGCGGTGGAGCGGCCCTTCTCCTGGGGCAAGGCGCCGATCACGCCGGCGCAGGTCGCGGCTCTTGCGCGCGAGACTGCGCGGCTGTGCTCGACCTACGACATTCCGGTCTCGCGCTGGTCCACACTGTCGCATGCCGAGATCCAGCCGACGCTGGGCGTAACCCAGAAAAACAAATGGGACATCACCGTTTTACCCGGCATGTCGGCGCCGGCCGATCCCGTCACCGTTGGCGATCGTCTGCGCGATCTCGTCGCGCGCGAACTGTCGGTGCTGACCTGACCATCCTCCCCAAACCTGAAAAGGAGCTGACCTATGAATTCCGTTTTCGTTCGCATGGCAATCTATGTCCTGTCGCCGCTGCTCACCATGCTGGCCGGCATGCTTGGCGGCTGGGGCGTCACCTATGACGCCGCCACCCATATGCTGTCGATCAATGTAGCGGCGGTGATCGGTGCCGCGGTTGCGGCCGCTGGCCTCTCCGGCGCGATCTTTGCCAGATGGGGCGTGAGATAATTCCACCGGCCTAACAAGATGCCCCGGCCCTGGGCCGGGGCTGTTATTTTTTGTGGTGGGGGCCGGGATAGCATGGCTCCAGCATTGGCCGGGTTACCACCCGGCCAATTATCGTTAACCGCATTACTGAATACAGGCCGACAGTGGCGGAATCTGGTCGCTCTGGGAACATGGCCTTTCCGTTAGTTTTCATGGTTTCGCTGATGCCATGACGGCAATGCGCAGCTCCACCCGAGGTACTGTATCGTTTGGAACAGTAGGCGGCTGCTCGGCTGCCAGAGAGAACACCCCCTATCATCGCGTAGTCAAAAAAAGGCCACGGATTCCTTCGTGACCCTTAAAGGCTATTGTGGATCCGCGGACGCAACTACCGGCCGCGGTCTCTCAAGATCAGATCAGCCCCGGCAGCCGCAGCGCCAGTTGGGTGAGAGCACAGCCGGCCAGCACCGTCACAGGCGACAGGCGAAAGCCCAGCACCGCGATCAGCGCCACCCCCGTCAGCAGCGCTGCCCAAGGGTCAAGACTGGACCAGACCGGCAGCTCCAGCGCCAGCCATCGCGCTCCCACCGGGCGCAGCTCGGAGAAGAGGACGTGCAGGCCGAACCACACCGCGAGGTTTGCGATCACGCCCACCACCGCCGCGGTAATTGCTGTCAACGCGGCAGATAGAACCTGGTTGTCCCTGAGCCGCTCGATGAAGGGCGCACCGAGGAAAATCCACAGGAAGCACGGCGCGAAGGTGACCCAAGTCGTCAGAAACCCGCCGAGCGTGCCGGCAAGCAGCGGAGGTAGCGCGCCCGCCTCACGCAGGGCGCCCATGAAGCCGACGAATTGCGTGACCATAATCAGGGGGCCCGGCGTCGTCTCGGCCATGCCCAGCCCGTCTAACATCTCGCCTGGGGCGAGCCAGCCGAAATTCTGCACCGCCTCCTGCGCGACATAGGCCAGAACCGCATACGCGCCACCGAAGGTCACCACCGCCATGACGCTGAAGAAGCCCGCTATCTGGGAGAAGACGTTCTGGGGTCCGAGCGTAAGAAACAGCGCCGCCACCGGCAGGAGCCACAGCGCGAGGATCACGATCGAGACCCGCAACGCCCAAGCCCGATTGAGGTACGTATGCTCGGGGGTTTCCTCGCCCAACAGCGTGTTGGCATCGGCGATCTGGTTCGCCCCGACCTTGCTATGTCCGCCGCCGCCCCGAAAGGCAGGCAGATGCGCGCGTGCAGCAAGAAAGCCGACCAGCCCAGCCATCAGGACGATGAGCGGAAAAGGGATGCCGAAGACGAAGATCGCGACGAAGGAGGCTGCCGCGATGCCGATCATCGCGCCGTTCTTAAGCGCCCGGCTGCCGATGCGAATCACTGCCTGCACCACGATGGCAAGGACGGCGGCCTTTAGGCCGAAAAACAGCGCCTCGACTGGGGCGGCATCGCCCCAGATCGCATAGATCCAGCTGAGCGCCATGATCGCGACGACGCCCGGCAGCACGAAAAGAAGCCCTGCGATGATCCCGCCAAGCGTGCGATGCATAAGCCAACCGATATAAACGGCCAACTGCATCGCCTCGGGACCCGGCAGCAACATGCAATAGTTCAGCGCGTGGAGGAATCGCTGCTCGCCCAGCCAGCGCTGCTCCTCGACCAGGATGCGGTGCATCAGAGCGATCTGCCCGGCGGGCCCGCCGAAACTGAGCAACCCAATTCGTGCCCAGATGCGCGTCGCCTCGGCGAGGGTCGGGTAGGGGCGGTCGGACATTATGTTGTCCTCGGGCTGTTGGTGGGCCAGTTGTGGGTCTCACCTCGAGCATCCCGCGCCCATCGATAGAGCGCATCGTAGAGCAACATGCCGGCCTCCAGCTGCTCCAAGTCATCCGAGAACATGCGCGAGAGACCGAGCGAGGCCGCCAGAAGCCCTGCCGCCTCGGGCGCCAGGTCAAGCCGAGCCGTATCCGCCCCGCGCACGATCCGCGCCAAGACTTCAAGCGCTGGCAGGGAGAGGCCAAGCTCGGCCACCATCACGTCGAAGGTGCAGAGATTGCCACGATGGCTCCAGAACGTCTCTTCGACGTCGAAGGCCGCGCCGTTGTAGCGCTCGGCCACGCCGACCACCTCTGCAGGCGCAACGAAGAGGAAGATCGCGCGCGGATCGACAAAGCGGCGGATGAGCCAGGGACACGCGATGCGGTCCACTTTGGGCCGAGCACGCGTCACCCAGACGGTACGGCCCTGCGTATCCCGCGGCGGCAACCGTGCTGGGTCGATTACTGGTAGCCCGGCAGCCAGCCAACCGTCAAAGCCGCCGTCGAGATATTCGGCGCCGACGCCCTCGGCACGCAACCACGCTGCCGCGCCTTGGCTTCGATGGTGTCCTGCGCGGCAGACAGCGATGGTCGAACCGGGCGCACGCGCCGACGCCTCGGCCATGATCTGATCATCGGCACGAACTGCGCCCGGCAGCAGGTAAGGGCTCTCCGCAAAATCCTCTTCTGAGCGCACATCTAGAAGCAGCGGCGCGCGGGGGGTGCCGATGATCTTGCTCAGCTTCTCACTTGAAATAGCGTTTGGCGCAGGCATGGACGTTCCTCCTTAAACAGGACGATCAGGATGGATCTGGAACGCGATCTTCGGCTGGCGCCTCGTGGGGAGTTCGCGAGTCCCCATGCACCATCAACTAAAATAGGCGGGAAGGCTGTGCAAGAGCGAGTGGAAGTTCTTGCTGCTTTTACTAGGCGCGAGTGACGGGGTTGGCACTACGGAGGCGTTCGGTGCTCCACGCCCTGGCGCTGACGCAGGATGCGGATCTGACAGCCTCGCATCGAATCATCGCCATGTGAGGACGGTCCGGAGTTGCCTAAGCGCGGCGGCGTTGCGCCGGAATGATGGCCGTCTGCTTTCATGATGACGGCCAGCATCTAGGCTGCGAGCGAGATATCCCTGCAAGCCGCTGCATAGTGAAAGGCCCCGGTCGCGCCGGGGCCTGGAACGAGCAGTGAACTTGTTGACGCAACATAGTTTCAACCGCGTTTTTTGTCTCAACAACGGCATTCCATAGAACAATGAATTTCAAGAGAAATTCTCGAACTCTGGAGGCCAGTCAAGCTGACCGGGCTCTTGTTGGACAACCAATCAGCCACTTTGTTCATGGCGCCAATGTTACATGTCAGGCGGACCTGTCAAGCGGGGCCTTGGGAAACTGTTACCAATAAATGACAGCGGCACCGATCAGTCCGACAAGCCCGGCGATCTGCGCCATGAAGAGAAGGTGGTAGATCCTCATCGGCGTGCTCCGCGACAGAATCCTGCAATCCCCGCCAGCATGCGCCGCGCCCCGGCCCCGGCAAAGACCCGATCCGGCTGGTCAAACATTTATCAACCAGCCGGCGCGAAGGCGCTTGCGCTTGTCCGCGGGCCATGGCATGCAGCGCCCGGCGGCGGTGAACAGCTTTTGGCGCGATTCTGCGTCCGCTTTTTTCATATCTTAAAATCTGACAGGTTTCCCGATGCGTGATCCCTTGTTCCGCATGGCCCTGCTGCTTGGCCTGCTTTCCGCCGTCGGTCCTTTCGCGATCGACATGTATCTGCCCGCGCTGCCGCAGGTGGCCAGCGACCTGGGCACCACCGAGGCCGGAGCGGCGCTGACGCTCACCTCGTATTTCATCGTCTTCGGCATTGCCCAGATGATCTATGGCCCGATGTCGGATGCGGTCGGCCGCAAGAAGCCGCTGGTGATCGGCGTCGGCATCTTCCTGGCCGCCACGGTGGCGGCAAGCCTGGCGCCGACCATCGGCTGGCTGATCGCCGCCCGCGCCGTGCAGGGCCTGGGCGCCGCGACGCTGATGGTGGTGCCACGCGCGGTGATCCGCGACATGGCCACCGGCCCGGCGGCGGCGAAGATGATGGCGGCGATCATGATCGTGATCTCGGTCTCGCCGATGCTGGCGCCGCTGACCGGCTCGGCGGTGATGGCCTGGGGCAGTTGGCGCGAAATCTTCGCGGTGCTGGCCGGCGCGGCCTTGCTGAGCCTGGCGCTGATCCTGTTCGTGCTGCCCGAGACGCTGGATGCCGACAACCGCCGGCCGGTGCGGGTCAGGGCCATGCTGGCCGGGGTCCGCCGGCTGCTTTCGGACCGGCGCTTCCTGGGGCTGACGATGATCGGCGGCTTCGGCATGGCCAGCTTCTTCGTCTTCCTGGCCTCGGCGAGCTTCGTCTATACCCGGCAATACGGGCTTAGCCCCACCGGTTTCTCGCTGGCCTTCGCGGTGAATGCGATCGGCTTCTTCTCGGCCTCGCAATTCGCCGGCCGGCTGGCCGAGCGCTTCGGGATGGAGCGGGTGATCTCGCTGGCGATCACCGGCTTTGCCGGGCTGGCGCTGCTGCTGTCGCTGGTGGTGGCCGCCGGTTTCGATGCGCTGGCGGTGGTGATCGCCGGGCTGTTCCTGGCCAATGCCTGCCTGGGGTTGGTCATGCCGACGGCCATGGTCATGTCGCTGGACCCGCATCCCGACATCGCCGGGCTTGCCTCGTCGCTGGGCGGCACGATCCAGATGCTGACCGGCGGGCTGATGATCGCGGTGACCGGGCCGTTCCTTGACAACACCGCCGCCAGCATGGTGCCGGCCATCGCGCTTTGCGCGGTGCTGGCCTGGACTGCGGCGGCGGCGTCGTTGCCGCGCCTGCGCTTGGCCTGAGGGCTAGCCCCAATAGGCGGCGGCGGTGAATTCGCGCTTGCCCAGACCGCGGGCGACCAGCCGCCGCCGTGCCTCGCGCGCCTCGGCGGCGGGGCCGGCGAACCAGACATGGCGATCCTCGGCGCCGCCGAAATCGGCGCCGTCCAGCGCCGCCAGCAGGTCGTCGCAGCGGCGCACGCGCGGATCAGGCGCCAGATCGGCCATGTCCTCGGGCGCGCAGCGCAGGACGGCGCGGACCTCGCCCGGCGCCTCGGCCAGGGTCCGGGCAATGGCGGGCAAGGCGGTCTCGTCTCCGAACAGCCACAGCCGCGAGCCTTCGGGGCAACCGCCGCCGCCGGGGCCGATGATCCCCACCGTCTCGCCCGGGCGGGCGCGGTCGGCCCAGTCGCAGGTGGGGCTGCCGGCATGGCGGAAGATGTCGAATTCCAGCCAGTTCGCCTGCTGCGCAGCGGTGGTATAGACGGCGCGATGCGGCGCATCCTCGCCCTCGGGCCAGAGCGTGCGGCCGTTCGCGGCGACGCGCGGCCATTGCGGCGCGCGGCCGGGCGGCGGCAGCAGCAGCCGGAAATGCAACCCGCCCTGGCCGAAGCGGGCCGCTTCCTCGCCCGCCAGGCGCACGCGGATGAAGCCGGGCGTGCGCTGCCAGATCCGCGCCACGCGCAGCAGCGACAGGCCGGGGGCCAGCGCCCCCTCGTCCACCCGGTCCCAGCGCACCGCGACGCCGAGGCTGTCCAGCAGCGTGGTGGCGGTGTCCTGCAAGGTGCCGATCAGCCGCTTCTCGGGGGCGCTGAGTTCCAGCCGCGCCGAATGACCTTCGGGGATCAGCGACAGCGCGCAGCCCCAGACCAGCATGGTCAGGCTCTCCGGGGTTTCAATCAGCTCGACCTCCCACTCGGCGGCGCGGGCCTTGATCGCCGCCGCCGCGGCACCCGAGGCGCTGTCGAGCGTGCCGGTGCTGCGATAGGGTCGGATCGGAAACATGACGGGTCCTTTCGCTCGGCGCCGATCCTTCGCCCTATATACCCAAGAGAAACGCTCGGCAATAAGCCCTAGCCGGTGGTTTCCCGGTCCAGCAGGGTGCGTTTGCGGGCGACGCCCCAGCGATAGCCCGACAAGCCGCCGTCGCTGCGCACCACCCGGTGGCAGGGGATGGCCACGGCGATGGCGTTGGCGGCGCAGGCCTGGGCCACGGCGCGGGTGGCGCGCGGTGCGCCGATGCGGCGGGCAATTTCGGCATAACTGGCCGTGGTGCCGGGCGGGATCTGCCGCAGCGCCTGCCAGACCCGCTGCTGGAAGGCGGTGCCGCGGATGTCCAGCGGCAGGTCCAGCCCCAGGCGCGGGGCCTCGACGAAGCCGACGACGCGGGCCACCAGCGCCTCGAATTCCGGGTCGCCGCCGATCAGGGTGGCGCGGGGAAAGCGGTCCTGGAAGTCGCGCAGCAGCGCCTCGGGGTCGTCGCCAAGCGCGATGGCACAGATGCCGCGCCGGCTTTGCGCGACCAGGATGGCGCCCAGCGCGCATTGCCCCAGCGCGAAGCGGATCTCGGCGCCCGCGCCGCCCTTGCGCCAGGCCGAGGGCGTCATGCCCAGCATGGCGTCCGCGCCTTCGTAGAAACGGCTGCTGGCGTTGAAACCGGCCTCGTAGATCGCCCCGGTCACGCTGTCGCTGCCCCGCAGCCGCTCGCGCAGCCGTCCCGCGCGATGCGCGGCGGCATAGGCGCGCGGCGTCAGCCCGGTCGCCGCCTTGAACTGGCGGTGGAAATGGAACCGGCTCATCCCCGCCGCCTCGGCCAGCGCGTCGAGGCTGGGCGGGCTGTCCGATGCCTCGATCAGCCGGCAGGCGGCGGCGACCAGGGCGGCATTGGCCTTGGCCGTCGAAAGCCCGCGCGGGTTGCAGCGCCGGCAGGGCCGAAAGCCCGCCGCCTCGGCTTCGTCCGGGCCGGGGAAAAAGCGGACGTTCTCGGGCCGGGCACGGCGCGACGGGCAGGAGGGCCGGCAATAGACCCCGGTCGAGCGCACCGCATAGACGAAACGCCCGTCGGCGGTGGCGTCGCGTGCCAGCACCTGCTGCCAGCGCGGATCGTTCTGGGGGGGAAGGGGACGCTGATCCATGGTCGCGGCCTTTCGTTGCATCGCTTCGATACCATGTCTGACCGGAAAACGCATCTGCCGCACTCCGCCGCTTGCGGTCAAATTCGGGGCGCGCTTCAAGAAGAAACGCACGGAAAGCGTGATTTTTCGCGCAATGTGTCGATTTCATGAAACGCATTAAAAATTTCGTACATGGCATTGCCGTCATGTGATTTTTACAAAGAAATGCGAAAGCGCCGCGGTGCTCGGCGTGGCTCCGGGGCGGCATCTGCCATACGAAGCGAATTGACACCTCGGCCCCTGGCAGGTGACAGTTTCGTCCAGGGAGGCGGATGCTGCGCGCGGAACCCGTGGTTCCCAGGAATGCCGCCCGGGAGCGAAGAGCCGAAAAAGGCACGATTCGGAGGAAGACCATGCAAAGAACCGTTTTCTGGCTTGCCGGGCTGATGGCGCTGCCCGTCGCGGCCGAGGCCAAGACCGAGATTTCCTGGTGGCACGCCATGACCGGCGCCAATGCCGAGGTGGTGACCAAGATCGCCAGCGATTTCAACGCCAGCCAAGAAGATTACGAGGTCAAGCCCGTCTTCAAGGGCACCTATCCCGAGACGCTGAACGCCGGCATCGCCGCCTTCCGCGCCGGGCAGGCCCCGGACATCATCCAGGTCTTCGACGTCGGCACCGGGGTGATGATGGGCGCCCAGGGCGCCATCAAGCCGGTGGCCGAGGTGCTGAAGGAAGGCGGCTACGACTTCGACAAGAGCCAGTATCTTCCCGGCATCGTCGGCTATTACTCGACCCCCGAGGGCGAGATGCTGTCCTTCCCCTACAACTCCTCCTCGCCGATCCTGTATTACAACAAGGACATCTTCGAAAAGGCGGGGCTGGACGTCGAGAATCCGCCCAAGACCTGGGCCGAGGTCTGGACCGCCGCCCGCAAGATCAAGGAATCGGGCGCCGCGAGCTGCGGCTATACCTCGACCTGGCTGACCTGGATCCATACCGAGAATTTCGCCGCCTGGAACAATGTCAGCTGGGCCACGAACGAGAACGGCCTGGCCGGCACCCCCGAGCTGAAGATCGACGGCCCGCTGTTCGTCAAGCATTTCCAGGAGCTTGCGGACCTGGCGAAAGAGGGCGTCTTCGTCTATGGCGGCCGCACCAGCGAGGCCAAGCAGAACTTCACCTCGGGCGAATGCGGCATCCTGACCGAAAGCTCGGGCGGCCTGGGCGATATCGTCAAGTCGGGCATGAACTACGGCATCGGCCAGCTGCCCTATGACGAGACTGCCGAGGGCGCGCCGCAGAACACCACGCCGGGCGGCGCCTCGCTTTGGGTGATGGGCGGCAAGTCGGACGAGACCTACAAGGGCGTCGCCGCCTTCTTCAACTTCCTGTCGCAGACCGAGGTGCAGCAATATCTGCACGAACAGTCGGGCTATCTGCCGGTGACCATGGCGGCTTACGAGGCGACCAAGGCTTCGGATTTCTACCAGAAGAATCCGGGCCGCGAGACGCCGATCCTGCAGATGATGGGCAAGCCGCCGACCGAAAACTCCAAGGGTGTCCGCGCCCCGAACCTGCCGCAGCTGCGCGACATCCAGAACGAGGAATACGAGAAGATGCTGGCGGGTCAGCAGGATGCGGCCACGGCGCTGAAGAACGCGGCAGAACGCGGCAATGCCGCGATCAAGGAAGCCGTGGGCGGCTGAACTTTGGCGGCGGGCGCCCTGTTGCGCCCGCCTCTGCATTGGGGGACGGATGAGGCGCACGGTCTTTCCGCACAAGCTGCTGCCCTGGCTGCTGCTGGCGCCGCAGCTGGCAATCACGCTGATCTTCTTCTACTGGCCGGCGGCGCAGGCGTTCCGGCAATCCATGCTGCGCGAGGATGCCTTCGGGCTGAAATCGACCTTCGTGGGCCTGGCGAATTTCCGCAAGGTGCTGGGCGATCCGAACTACCTGAACGCGGTGCAGGTCACCGCGGTCTTTTCGGCACTGGTGGCGCTTTTCGCCATGGCGATCGCGCTGTTCCTGGCGGTGCAGGCGGAAAAGGTCATCCGCGGCAAGGGGTTCTACCGCACGCTGATGATCTGGCCCTATGCGGTGGCGCCGGCCATCGCCGGGATGCTGTGGCTGTTCATGTTCAACCCGTCCTTCGGCACGCTGGCCTGGCCGCTGCGGCAGATGGGCATTCGCTGGAACCCGCTGCTGGACGCCGATCACGCCATGATCCTGGTGGTGGCGGCGGCGACATGGAAGCAGATCAGCTATAATTTCCTGTTCTTTGTCTCTGGCTTGCAGGCGATTCCTCGATCTCTTCTGGAAGCGGCGGCCATCGACGGCGCCTCGCGGCGGCACGCCTTCTGGACCATCGTTTTCCCGCTGCTGACGCCGACCACCTTCTTCCTGCTGGTGGTGAACACGGTCTATGCGCTGTTCGACACCTTCGGCATCATCCATGCGGTGACCGGCGGCGGCCCCGGCAAGGCCACGGAAACATTGGTCTACAAGGTCTATAACGACGGTTTCGTGAACCTGATCCTGGGCGATTCCGCCGCGCAATCGGTGATCCTGATGCTCATCGTCATCGGCCTGACCGCCTTCCAGTTCCGCTTTATCGAAAGGCGGGTGCATTATGGCTGAGGCATCCCCCCTGGCCCCCCGCGGGCCGGGCCGGTTGGTCGCGCATTTCTGGATGATCCTCGGCGTGATCGTGGTGGCCTTCCCGGTCTATTACGTCTTCATCGCCTCGACCCACAGCACCCAGACCATCCTGCGCCCGCCGCTGCCGCTGCTGCCCGGTCCCGAGGCCGCGGCGAATTACGGCGAGGCCTTCGAGGGCGGCGTGCGGCGCATCGGCGGCGTCAGCCTGTGGCGGCTGCTGGCCAATACCACCATCGTCGCCATGGGCATCGCGCTGGGAAAGATCGCCATTTCCATGGCCTCGGCCTATGCCATCGTCTTCTTCCGCTTTCCGCTGCGCATGGCCTGTTTCTGGCTGATCTTCATCACCCTGATGCTGCCGGTCGAGGTGCGCATCCAGCCCACTTACAAGGTCATGGTCGATCTGGGGCTGATCGACACCTATCCGGGGCTGATCCTGCCCCTGATCGCCTCGGCCACCGCGACGCTGCTGTTCCGGCAGTTCTTCATGACCATCCCCGACGAGTTGCTGGAGGCCGCGCGCGTCGATGGCGCCGGCCCGTGGCGGTTCTTCAAGGACATCCTGTGGCCGCTGTCGCTGACCAATGTGGCGGCGATCTTCGTGATCCAGTTCATCTATGGCTGGACGCAATACCTGTGGCCGCTGCTGGTCACCAATTCCAATGAAATGAACACCATCGTCATCGCGCTGAAGAAGATGATCTCCTTTGCCGATGCCGATACGCCCTGGAACCTGGTGATGGTCACAAGCGTGCTGGCCATCCTGCCGCCGATCCTGGTGGTGGTGCTGATGCAGCGCTGGTTCGTCAAGGGCCTGGTCGAGACGGAGAAATAGATGGCCGGCATCCTGCTCAATGACGTCCGCAAGAGCTATGCGGGAAACCAGGTCATCCACGGCATCAGCATGGAGGTCGCGGACGGCGAATTCGTGGTGATCGTCGGCCCCTCGGGCTGCGGCAAGTCCACGCTTCTGCGCATGGTGGCGGGGCTGGAGGCGATCAGCGCCGGCACCATCGAGATCGGCGGCAAGGTGGTCAACGACCTGGAGCCGCGCCAGCGCGACATCGCCATGGTGTTCCAGAACTATGCGCTTTATCCGCATATGTCGGTGCGCGAGAACATGGCTTATGGCCTCAAGATCGCCCGGCTGCCGAAAGCCGAGATCGCGGCCCGCGTGGCCAAGGCCGCGACCATGCTGGAGCTGGAGCCCTATCTGGACCGCAAGCCGCGCGCGCTGTCCGGCGGCCAGCGCCAGCGCGTCGCCATGGGCCGGGCGCTGGTGCGCGAGCCGGCGGCGCTGCTGCTGGACGAGCCGCTGTCGAATCTCGACGCCAAGCTGCGGGTGCAGATGCGCCTGCAGATCAAGGAGATGCACCTGCGCACCGGCCAGACCACGCTTTACGTCACCCATGACCAGGTCGAGGCGATGACGCTGGCCGACCGGCTGATCGTGATGAACAAGGGCGTGGCCGAGCAGATCGCGACGCCTTTGGAGGTCTACGAACGCCCGGCCAGCGAATTCGTGGCGGGCTTCATCGGCTCGCCGGCGATGAACATCTTCACCGTCCGGGCGGGCGAGGGCGGCGTCACCTTGCCGGGCGGCGCGGTCCTGCCGCTGCCGGTCCCGCCGCGCGGCGGCGACCTGCGCCTTGGGCTGCGCCCCGAACATCTGCGGCTGGCGCAGGCCGGCGAGGCGGCGATCCCGGTGCTGCTGCGCTCGGTCGAGCGGCTGGGCGCGGATGCCTTCGGCTATGGCGTGATCGAGGGGTCGGATGTGGCGATGGTGCTGCGGCTGCCCGGCAGCAGCCGGGCCGAGCGCGGCGACCGCATCCAGGCGGTGCCGGATGCCGCGCATCTGCATTTCTTCGACCCGGAAACCGGCCGCCGCGTCGAGGGTTGAAAGGCTGCGACGGCGTGACGGAATCCCATCATGCCGTCAATCATTATCCATCACGGATGATCGGTTTCGCGCACCGTCCCGCATTGACCTGAATCGGCCGGCCGGCGACAACCCTGCCCAGGCGGGCCAGAGGAGAGCGCCCGTCTTCAACACCATGCCGCATCCCGGCCCGGCCTGGGCAGCCGGCCGGCGTCCGTGCTTGGGCGGCCGCGGCGCTGCAGAAGGGGGAGGGACCGAATGAAATCCGGGGGCTTGACGGCGATGGCGCAGGAAATGCGGATCGGGGCGGCGATGACCTCCTGTGACAATCCTTTCCTGACCATTCCCCTGGACGGCATCAAGATCCATCACTGAAGGCCGCGGACGTGACGATGGACAAGGTGGCGGTGGCCGGGACGGGCTGGCGGCGAGGCCGGCGAGCGGCCTGGACCTCACCGTCGATCAGAACGCCACGAACCGGGCGGACCGCCATCGCCATGGTCCGGGGCGAGCCGGTTGAGCGCGCCATCCGGGTGCCCTTCGGGCCGGTCACGCCCGAAAACCAGGCGCAATACCACTCTGATCGCCGCCTGCTGCCCGCCGCCGGGGCGGGCCGGTGCGCGACCCCACCCCATAGCAAGGACCCCGACCATGCGCATTGCCATCGACCCCTTCATGCACCGTCACCTGCCGCTGGAACAGATCCCGGCCAAGGTCAAGGAACTCGGCTACGACTGGATCGAGCTGAGCCCGCGCGGCGATTTCCTGGAATGGTTCAAGGCGCCGCGCGTCTTTCCCGACCGCATCAAGACGCTGAAACGGGCGCTGAACAAGGCCGAGGTCGGCATCGCCAGCCTGCTGCCGATGTATCGCTGGGCCTCGAACGACGAGACCGAGCGCCAGGCCGCCGTCAGGCACTGGAAACGCGCCATCGAGATCGCCGTCGAGCTGGGCGTGGATACCATGAACAGCGAATTCGGCCGCGGCCCGCATCCCGACAAGGGCGGCTGCTATTGCTGTCATACCGGCAGCATGATCGAGTCCTGCGAGGACGCCTGGTGGCGCAGCATGGAGGAACTGGTTCCGATCTTCGAGCGCGAGGGCATCACCCTGCATGTCGAGCCGCATCCCGAGGACTGGTGCGAGACCCTGCAGCCGGCGCTCGACATCATCCGCACGGTGAATTCGCCGCGGGTGAGATTCCTCTATTGTGCGCCGCATACCTTCTATTTCGGCGACGACACCAAGGCGATGCTGCGCGAGGCCGCCGATGTGCTGGCGCATGTCCATGTCGGCGACACGTTCAACCACAAGGCCAGTTCGGGCCTGCGCTACATCCTGAACCCGCCGGGCACCCAGGCCCGCGTGCACCAGCATCTCGACATCGGCCAGGGCGAGGTGCCCTGGGACGATTTCTTCGGCACCCTGGCCGAGATCGGCTTCGACGGCATCATGACCGCCTGCGTCTTCGCCTGGGAGGACCGCGCCGATCACTCCGGCCGCTTCATGCGCGCCGAGATGCAGAAATATATCGACCAGTATTGGAAATAGCGGCGCTCAGCCCTGGCCGGCGCCGCGCCGCCACAGCCAGATCAGCCAGCCGGCCCAAAGCGCGGCCAGCGAGAACCAGGTGAACGCATAGCCCAGATGGCTGTTGCGGAAGCTGACCACGGTCAGCCCGCCGATGGGCAGATCGGCATCGGCGCGGGCATCGGCGTCGATGAAATAGGGCGCGGCGCCGGTCAGTCCCCGCCGGTCGGCGATGGCCGCGACGTCGCGGGAATACCAGCGGCCGGCCTCGGGATCGTTCTTGCGCAGGAAGGCGCCGCCGGGCTGGCTCATGCGCAGCAGCCCGGTGATCGTGACCGGGCCGCCGGGCAGCACCCGGTCGGCCTCGGCCCGGGCGGTTCCGGGGACGAAGCCGCGATTGACCAGCACCGGCCAGCCCTGGTCGGTAAGCAGCGGCGTCATCACCCAGAAGCCGGCGCCGCGATCCGTCACCGCCTTGACCAGCGTATCGCTGCCGGCGCGGAAGCGGCCCGAGACGGTCAGGCGGCGGTATTCGTCCGCCCCGGCCGAAAGTTCCGGCCAGTCCCGCGGACCGGGGGCGGGCGCCGGCTCGGCCGCCAGCCGGGTCTCGACCCGGGCGATCAGGTCGGTCTTCCAGGCCAGGCGTTGCACCTGCCAGATGCCCAGCCCGCAAAGCAGAACGAAAATGGCCAGCGCCCCGGTCAGGAGCGCCAGCCGCGCGAAGCGGGAACGCGCCACCCGCGCCCCCGCAACCGCCGGCCCGGTCACGAGCCGATGCCCTGCATCATCTCGTGATCCATCTGCGGCATCATGTTGGTGTTCATGTGATACATGACCCACAGCGACCCGGCCAGCAGGATCACCACCACCACCACGGTGAAGATGGTCGAGAGCATGGTCCAGCCCTCCTCCTGCTTGCCGTTCATGTGCAGGAAATAGACCATGTGGACCAGAATCTGCACGACGGCGAAGCCGATGACGACCAGCGCCGTCAGCCCGCGGCTTTCGAAGCCGCCGGCCATGACGATGCCGAAGGGCAGGGCGGTCAGGATCACCGAGAGCAGGAACCCCTTGAGGTAAGAGGCATGGCTGCCATGGTCGTGGCCGTGATCGTCGAGATGCGAATGCGCGTGTTCGGCAGACATCAGATCATCCCCAGCAGATAGACGAAGGTGAAGACGCCGATCCAGATGACGTCGAGGAAGTGCCAGAACATCGACAGGCAGACCATGCGGCGCTGGTTGGCGGGGATCAGCCCGGTGCGGGTGATCTGCACCATCAGCGTCACCAGCCAGATCGAGCCGAAGGTGACATGCAGCCCGTGCGTCCCGACCAGCGTGAAGAAGGCCGACAGGAAGCCGGACCGCTGCGGCCCGGCGCCGACATGGATCAGGTGGTGGAACTCGTAAAGCTCGATGCCCAGGAAGCATAGGCCGAAGAACAGCGTCACCGCCAGCCAGCGCAGCGTGGCCCGCTTGTCACCCTTGCCCATGGCCAGCATGGCGAAGCCGAAGGTGATCGACGAGAGCAGCAGCATGGCGGTGTTGACCGCCACCAGCTCGAGGTCGAACAGATCCTTGGGGCCCGGCCCGGCGGCGAAGCTGGTGCCCAGCACGCCATAGACCGCAAAGAGCACCGCGAACATCAGGCAGTCGCTCATCAGGTAGACCCAGAAGCCCAGGCTGGTCGAGGCCCCTTCGGGGTGGTGATGGGGCTCCAGTTCCCAGTAGCGGTCCATGGTGTCGGTTGTCGCGTGGCTCATGGCTCAGGCCCCCTGCGCAAGCTGGCGCGTCCGGGCATCCTCGGTCGCCTCGATTTCCGAGACCGGGATGTAATAGTCGCGGTTGTAGTTGAAGGTATGGCCGATCGAGACGGCGATGATGCCCAGGAAGCTGGCCGCCGCCAGCCACCAGATATACCAGATCAGCGCCATGCCGCAGATGGTGGCCAGCGCCGCCAGGATCACGCCGGTGCCGGTGTTCTTCGGCATGTGGATCGGCATGAAGCCGGCGGTCGGGCGCGCGGCGCCGTTCTGCTTCATCTCCCACCAGCTGTCCAGCCCGTGCGAGATCGGGTTGAAGGCGAAGTTATAGGCCGGCGGCGGCGAGGAGGTCGCCCATTCCAGCGTCCGGCCGTTCCAGGGATCGCCGGTCACGTCGCGATAATCCGCCCGGTTGCGGCGCAGGATCGAGACGCCGAACTGCACGAACATGGCGGCGATGCCGCAGGCGATCAGCACCGCACCGAAGGCGGCGATGGCGAACCAGATCCGCAGGTCCGGGTCGTCGAAGACCCGCAGCCGACGGGTGACGCCCATCAGCCCCAGGATATAGAGCGGCATGAAGGCGAACCAGAAGCCGACCACCCAGAACCAGAACGAAACCTTGCCCCAGAACACGTCCAGCTTGAAGCCGAAGGCCTTGGGCCACCAGTAGTTCACCGCCGCGAAGCAGCCAAACAACACGCCGCCGATGATGACGTTGTGGAAATGCGCGATCAGGAACAGCGAGTTGTGCAGCACGAAATCGGCCGGCGGCACCGCCAGCAGCACGCCCGTCATGCCGCCGATGACGAAGGTCAGCATGAAGGCCACCGTCCACAACATCGGCAGTTCATAGCGGATGCGGCCGCCATACATGGTGAACAGCCAGTTGAAGAGCTTGGCCCCGGTCGGGATCGAGATGATCATCGTGGTGATCCCGAAGAACGAGTTCACCGAGGCGCCCGAGCCCATGGTGAAGAAATGGTGCAGCCAGACCAGATAGGACAGCACCGTGATGCAGACGGTCGCGTAGACCATCGAGGAATAGCCGAACAGCCGCTTGCCCGAGAAGGTCGAGGCGACTTCCGAGAACACCCCGAACAGCGGCAGGATCAGGATATAGACCTCGGGATGGCCCCAGATCCAGATGAGGTTGATATACATCATCGGATTGCCGCCAAGATCGTTGGTGAAGAAGTTGGTGCCGACATAGCGGTCCAGCGTCAGCAGGATCAGCGTCATGGTCAGCACCGGGAACGAGGCGACGATCAGGATATTGGTGCAGAACGAGGTCCAGGTGAAGACCGGCATCCGCATCATCGTCATGCCCGGCGCCCGCATCTTCAGGATCGTCACCAGCAGGTTGATACCCGAGAGCGTGGTGCCGACGCCGGCGACCTGCAGACCCCAGATGTAATAGTCGACCCCGACCCAGGGGCTGTAGCCGATGCCCGAAAGCGGCGGAAAGGCCAGCCAGCCGGTCTGCGCGAACTCGCCCACGAACAGCGAGGCCATGGTGATGACCGCGCCCCCCACCGTCATCCAGAACGAGAAATTGTTCAGGAACGGGAAGGACACGTCGCGCGCGCCGATCTGCAGCGGCACGACGTAGTTCATCAGCCCGGTGACGAAGGGCATGGCCACGAAGAAGATCATGATCACGCCATGGGCGGTGAAGATCTGGTCATAGTGGTGGCTGTTCAGGTAGCCCTCGGAGCCGCCGAAGGCCCAGACCTGCTGCAACCGCATCATGATCGCATCGGCAAAGCCGCGCACGAACATGATCAGCGCCAGGATGATGTACATGATGCCGATCTTCTTGTGATCGACCGAAGTGAACCATTCTTTCCAGAGATAGCCCCAGAGCCGGTATTTCGTCAGCACCGCAAGCAGCGCGACCCCGCCGATGGCGACGGCGGCGAAGGTGGCCCAGACGATGGGCTCCTTCGGGATCGCGTCCCAGTTCAGGCGGCCCAGAAGGAAGGTGGTTTCGTTGGAAGGCGTAACCATGCGTGCGTCCGATCAGAAATTCCGCGCCGCGCCGCTCTCGGCGGCTTCCAGCAGCGTGACGTCGTTTTCATGCGTAAGGCGGAAGGGCTGGGGCGGCGTCATCGCCAGGCCGCGCAGCGGCGTCATGTCCGCCCGTTCCGGCACCACGTCCGGCATGTTGCCAAACATCAGCGCCGCTTCCTCGGGCGTGCAGAACGAGGCGACCTGGAAGGGTTTCCAGCCCAGCACCGGCGCGCGCGCGCCGCGGCGCTGGTGCTTGTCATAGGTCAGGGCGGTGACGTTCATCGTCCCGGCCAGCCCGGTCCCGCCCTGGGCGTCCAGCGCCATCATCTCGGCCATGCAGATCTTGCCCGGCTCGACGCACATGTTGACGATGCGCGGGTAAAGCTGCGGATCGACCTCGGCGAAGGTCATGGGCGGGACGTTCTCGCTCGGCGCCTCGAGTTCCAGGTAGCGCGGACGGTCCAGCGTGCCGCCGGCCTCGCGCGCCTTGGCGATCCAGGCATCGAAGCCGGCCTGGTCGGTGGCCAGCGCCTTGAAATGCATGCCCGAGAAACCGTGGCCCGAATAATGCGAGGCGATGCCCTTGTATTCGCCGGGATTGTTGAAGACCCCGTGCAGCTTGGTCTGCATCCCCGGCATGGCATAGACCATGCCGGCCATGGCCGGGATGTAAAAGGCGTTCATCACCGAGGAGGAGGTCAGCGTGAACTCGACCGGGCGGTCCACCGGCACCGCCATCTGGTTGACCGAGGCGATGCCCTGTTCGGGATAGATGAACAGCCATTTCCAGTCGAGCGCCACCACCTCGACCCGCAGCGGCTGCATCTCGCGCGGGGCAGGCTGGTCCTTGGAGATGCGGTCCAGCGGGCGATAGGGATCCAGCAGGTGGGTGCCGACCCAGGTCAGCGCCCCCAGCGAGATGATGATCAGGAGCGGCGCCGCCCAGATCACGAATTCCAGCTTGGTCGAATGATCCCAGTCCGGGCGGTATTCGGCATCGCGATTGCGCTCGCGATATTTCCAGGCGAACCACACCGTCAATGCCATCACCGGCACGATGATGAGCAGCATCAGCAGCGTCGAGCTGACCAGAAGATCGCGTTCTCGCGCCGCCACGTCACCGGCGGGCAACAGCACCTCGGCCTTGCACGCGGCAAGCGGGATCAGAAGCGAAAGCCATGCAAGGCGAGTGAATTTTGGGTTTCTTTTCATTGGACTACCTGCTGTCCCGTGGATGGCGCAACGAAACGAGTCGGAAATGCGCCGGGCAAGTGTGGGTTGGTTACCTTGATCTGGATCAAGGCGACATGCGACGTTTTGCCCTATGCTGCGCGCCCTCGGTTTGCGGCAGGGAAGGGGCAGGACGCCGGGTGACGACCGTCGAGGCCCGGCAGGAATCTGGATCAGATCGAAACCATCTGCCATGTCGAGCACTTCCCCTTCGGCCCATGCCGGCCCCTCCGCCCCCGCCTCGCCGCTCCATCGGGTGTCGCCTTCCGACATCGCCGTGGGCGTGATCATCGGGCGCACCTCCGAGTTCTTCGATTTCTTCGTCTTCGCCATCGCCTCGGTGATCGTGTTCCCGCAGCGGATCTTCTCCTTCACCGATCCGCTGACCGGCACGCTGCTGTCCTTTGCGCTGCTGGCGCTGGCCTTCGTGGTGCGGCCGCTGGGCAGCGCGCTGTTCATGGCCATCGACCGCCGGCACGGGCGGGTCAGCAAACTGACCGCGGCGCTGTTTCTGATGGGCACGGCCACCGTCGCCATGGGCCTGATCCCCAGCCATGAGGATGTCGGCTACTGGGCGGTCGTCATCCTGGCGGTGCTGCGCATCGGCCAGGGGCTGGCGCTTGGCGGCGCCTGGGACGGCATGCCCTCGCTGCTGGCGCTGACCGCACCGAAAAGCCGGCGCGGCATCTACGCCATGGTGCCGCAGCTTGGCGCCCCCATCGGGCTGATCGTGGCCAGCCTGCTGTTCGCCTATCTGGCCGCGAACCTCTCGGCCGAGGATTTCCTTGGCTGGGGCTGGCGTTATCCGTTCTTCGTCGCCTTCTCGGTGAACGTGGTGGCGCTGTTCGCGCGCCTGCGCATCGTCGCCACCGACGAGTTCCAGGAGCTTTTCGAATCGCGCGAATTGCAGCCCACCCGGCTGCGCACCACCCTGGCCGAGGACGGGCCGACGGTCCTGCTGGGCATCTTCGTGCCGCTGGCGAGCTTTGCCATGTTCCACATGGTCACGGTCTATCCGCTGTCCTGGATCTTTCTTTACACCAACGAGACGCTGGTCAGCTTCCTGGTGATCGAGGCCGTCGCCGCGCTGGCCGGCATCGCCGCCATCCTGCTGTCCGGTTTCCTGGCCGACCGCATCGGCCGGCAGCGCCTGTTGCTGGTCGGCGCGCTGCTGATCGGCGGCTTCGCCATCCTGGCGCCGCTGCTGCTTTCGGCCGGCAAGACCGGCGAGATGGTCTACATGATCGCCGGCTTCTTCATCCTCGGGCTCAGCTTCGGCCAGTCCTCGGGGGCGGTCGGCTCGCTTTTCGGGGTGCGCAACCGCTATACCGGCTCGGCCATCGTCTCGGACCTGGCCTGGATGTTCGGGGCCGGCTTCGCGCCGCTGACGGCGCTGCTGCTCTCGGCCTGGCTGGGCCTGCCCGCCGCCGGTCTCTACCTGCTGTCGGGCGCGGTCTGTTCGACCATCGCCGTGCTGCTGGCCGGGCGGATGGAGTTCAAGGGCGACGCCTGATCCGCCCCGGCGCCGCGCGGCTAAAGCGCCGTGGCGCGGTGCTCCAGCCATTCGGCAAAGGCGGCCAGCGCGCGGCTTTCGCCGCTGCCCTGCGGCCGGATCAGGCAATAGGGCCAGCGCCCGGGCAGGCGCAGCGGGCTGATCTGGCGCAGCGTACCGGCCCGCAGCGCTGCCGCGGCGAAGATGTTGGGCAGCAGCGCGATGCCCAGCCCGGCCTGGGCGGCGGCGATCACCATGTCGAAATGCTGGAACCGCGGCCCGCGCAGCCGGTCCAGGGCGTCGCTGCCGGTCAGCGCGAACCAGTCGCTCCACAAGCCGGGCCGCGTTGCCTGCTGGATCAGCGGATAGCGCGCCAGAGCATCGGCGCCGGGCGTCAGCTCGGGCGGGATCAGACCGGGCGAGGCCACGACGATCAGGGTTTCGTCCACCAGCGGCGTGACCCGGCTGCCCGGGCGGGCAAGCTCGGCGCGTTGCAGCGCGGCGTCGAAGGGGCTGTCCTCGAAATCCACCGGCGCCAGCGCCGCGGTCAGGTCGATCGAGACCTCCGGATGCTGTCGGGCGAAATCCGGCAGCCGCGGAATAAGCCAGGTCGCGGCAAAGGTCGGCAGCGCCGCCAGCCGCAGCACATCGCCGCCGCCGCCAAAGGCCATGACCATGCGCGCCGAGTTTTCCAGCCGGTCCAGGATCTGGCGCGAATCGCGCACCAGCGCCCGCCCGGCATCCGACAGGATCAGCCGCTGGCGCACCCGGCGGAACAGCCGCACCCCCAGCCTGTCCTCCAGCGCCCGGATCGAGCGGCTGACCGCGCTTTGCGTCAGGTTCAGCATCTCGGCCGCGCGCGAGGCCGAGCCGGTCTCGGCGCAAAACACCAATGCGCGCAGTTCCTGAATGCTGGGGGTATAGCTGGGGCGGGGTGGTTTGTTCATTCCTGAAACTCATGAACTGCGGATCACTCATCATTAGCACTCCGGCCGCGCCTGGGCTAGAACGGACGGCAACAGAGGAGTGACCGCATGGCCCAGAAACCCGCCACCTTCGCCTGGAACGACCCCTTCCTGCTGGAGGACCAGCTGACCGAGGAAGAGCGGATGATCCGCGACAGCGCCGCGGCCTTCGCGGCCGAATCGCTCGCGCCCCGGATCAAGGACGCCTATCTGAACGAGACCACCGATCCCGAGATCTTCCGCGAGATGGGCGCGGCCGGCCTGCTGGGTGTGACCGTGGACGAGGCCTATGGCGGTGTCGGCGCCTCTTACGTCGCCTACGGCCTGGTCGCGCGCGAGATCGAACGCATCGATTCCGGCTATCGCTCGATGGCCTCGGTGCAAAGCTCGCTGGTCATGTATCCGATCGAGGCTTACGGCAGCGAGGCGCAGAAGCAGAAATACCTGCCGAAGCTGGCCTCGGGCGAGTTCATCGGCTGCTTCGGCCTGACCGAGCCGGATGCGGGTTCCGACCCGGCCGGCATGAAGACCCGCGCGAAGAAGACCGCGGACGGTTATGTCCTGAACGGCGCCAAGATGTGGATCACCAACTCGCCGATCGCCGATGTCTTCGTGGTCTGGGCCAAGTCCGAGGCGCATGGCGGCAAGGTGCGCGGCTTCGTGCTGGAAAAGGGCATGAAGGGCCTGTCGGCGCCGAAGATCGAGGGCAAGCTGAGCCTGCGCGCCTCGGTCACCGGCGAAATCGTCATGGAGGATGTCGAGGTCGGCGAGGACGCGCTGCTGCCCGGCGTCGAGGGCATGGGCGGCCCCTTCGGTTGCCTCAATCGCGCCCGCTACGGCATCAGCTGGGGCGCCATGGGCGCGGCCGAGGATTGCTGGTTCCGCGCCCGGCAATACGGGCTCGACCGCCAGCAGTTCAACCGGCCGCTGGCGGCGACGCAGCTCTACCAGAAGAAGCTCGCCGACATGCAGACCGAGATCGCGCTGGGTCTGCAGGCCAGCCTGCTCGTGGGGCGGCTGTTCGACGAGGGCAAGATGGCGCCCGAGATGATCTCGATCGTCAAGCGCAACAATTGCGGCAAGGCGCTGGACATCGCCCGCATGGCCCGCGACATGCATGGCGGCAACGGCATCTCGGTCGAGTATCACGTCATCCGTCATGCGCAGAACCTCGAGACGGTGAACACCTACGAGGGCACGCATGATGTGCATGCGCTGATCCTCGGCCGGGCACAAACCGGCATCCAGGCCTTCGGCTGATGTCCGCCGCGCCGCTGAAAGGGCTGCGGGTCGTCGAGCTGGCCCGCATCCTTGCCGGTCCCTGGATCGGCCAGACCCTGGCCGATCTGGGCGCCGAGGTGATCAAGGTCGAGGCACCCGAGGGCGACGACACCCGCCGCTGGGGGCCGCCCTTCATCGAACGGCCGCGTCCCGACGGCTCGACCGAGACCGTGGCCGCCTATTTCCACGCCGCGAATCGCGGCAAGACCTCGGTGATTTGCGACTTCAACGACCCGGCCGATCTGGAGCGGCTCAAGCGGCTGATCGACGAGGCCGACGTGCTGGTCGAGAATTTCAAGCTGAGCGGGCTGCGGAAGTTCGGTCTCGACCATGCCAGCCTGTCGGCCCGGAACCCGCGCCTCGTCTATGCCTCGATCACCGGCTTCGGCCAGGATGGGCCCCGGGCGGCGCAGCCGGGCTACGATTTCCTGGTCCAGGGCATGTCGGGGATCATGGACCTGACCGGAGAGCCCGCGGGCGAGCCGCAGAAGGTCGGCGTCGCCTGGATCGACATCTTCACCGGGCTCTACGGGGTGATCGCGGTGCAGGCGGCGCTGGCCGAGCGCGAACGCTCGGGGCTGGGCCAGCATCTCGACCTGTCGTTGCTGGATTGCGGCGTCGCGGTCCTGGCCAATCAGGCGACGAATTACCTGCTGGGCGGGGCCGTGCCGCACCGGCTGGGCAATGCCCATCCGAACATCGTGCCCTATCAGCTGTTCCCGGCCTTGGACGGGCACCTGATCATCGCCTGCGGCAATGACCGGCAATTCGCCGCGCTGTGCCGGGTGCTGGCGCTGGCGGACCTGGCCCGGGATCCGGATTACGCCACCAATCCCGCCCGGGTGGCGAACCGCGCCCGGCTGGTGCCGCTCTTGGTCCAGGCCACGCGCCGCTTCACCCGCAGCGCGCTGATCACGGCGCTGGAAGCGGCGGGCGTCCCGGCCGGCCCGGTCAACGATGTGGCCGAGGCTTTGGCCGAGCCGCAGGTGCGGGCCCGCGGCCTGCAGATCGCGCCCGAGGGCATTCCCGGCCTGCGCAGCCCGATGCGCTTTTCGCGCAGCCGGCTTCAGACCGATCGCGCCGCCCCCGCGCTTGGCGCCGGCGCCTGGGATTTCGCCCCCCCGTGACCGGTCCTGAGGCTTTCTCCGTTTTCCAAATACCCCGGGGAGCGCCATGCGCGTCCCGTTGAGGGACGCGCATGGCGCGGGGGCGGAGCCCCCGGCCGCCGGCGCCGCCACCCCGTTCCAGCAAGGCAGGACAGATGACCTATCCCGACACGCAACTCCTGATCGACGGCAGCTGGCGCGCGGCGCTTGACGGGCGCAGCCTGCCGGTGCTCGACCCCGCGACCGGCGCCGAAATCGGCCGCGTCGCCCATGCCGGCATCGCCGATCTCGAGGCGGCGGTCCAGGCCGCCCATCGCGCCTTTGCCGATTGGGGCCGCAGCTCACCGCTGCACCGGTCGGACCTGATGCGCGCGGCCGCGCGCCTGCTGCGCGGCCGCGTGGACGGCATCGCGGCAATGATGACGGCCGAACAGGGCAAGCCGCTCGACCAGTCCCGCGCCGAGATCATGGCCGGGGCCGAGATCATCGAATGGTTCGCCGAAGAGGCACGGCGCAGCTATGGCCAGATCATCCCCGCCCGCGTGCCGGGCGTCACGCAGTTGACGGTCCGCGAGCCCCTGGGCCCGGTCGCCGCCTTCACGCCCTGGAACTTCCCGATCAACCAGGCGGTGCGCAAGATCTCGGCCGCCCTGGCGGCGGGCTGCACCATCGTCGTCAAGGCGGCCGAGGAAACCCCGGCCTCGCCGGCCGAACTGGCGCGCTGCTTCGTCGATGCCGGCTTGCCGGCGGGGGTGCTGAACCTGGTCTATGGCGATCCGGCCGAAATCTCGGGCTACCTGATCCCGCATCCGGCGATCCGCAAGCTGTCGTTCACCGGCTCGACCCCGGTCGGCAAGCAACTGGCGGCGCTGGCCGGACTGCACATGAAGCCCGCCACCATGGAGCTGGGCGGCCATGCGCCGGTCCTGGTCTTCGACGATGCGGATGTCGACGCGGCCGCCGCCGCCATGGCCGCCGCCAAGCTGCGCAATGCCGGCCAGGTCTGCATCTCGCCCACCCGCTTCCTGGTACAGGACGGGATCGCGGACCGCTTTACCGAAAGATTCGTCGCGGCCATGGCGCAGGCGAAGCCCGGCCCCGGCAGCGATCCGGCCAGCCAGATGGGGCCGCTGGCCAACGAACGCCGCATCCCCGCCATCGAGCGGCTGATCCGCGACGCGCTGGACCGCGGCGCCCGGCTTGCCACCGGCGGCCAGCGCCTCGGCAACGAGGGCTGGTTCTTCGCGCCCACCGTGCTGCTGGACGTGCCGGCCGAGGCGGCGGTGATGAACGAGGAACCCTTCGGCCCCATCGCCATCGTCAACCGCTTCCGCCAGGACGACGAGGCCTTCGCCGAGGCCAACCGGCTGCCCTATGGCCTGGCGGCCTATGCCTGGACCCGGTCCTCGGCCCGGATGCAGCGCCTGCAGGAGGAGATCCGCGCCGGCATGCTGACGGTCAACCATATCGGCCTGTCGCTGCCGGAACTGCCCTTCGGCGGCATCGGCGATTCCGGCATGGGCACCGAGGGCGGCTCGGAGGCCATCGGTGCCTATCTGCAGACCCGGTTCGTCACCCGCAAGGGCTAGAGATAGGGCGGCGTGCAGGCGCTGACCACCACCGCCTCGCGATCCGAGACATTGCGGAAGCGATGCGGCTGGTTCGAGGCGAACAGGAAGCTGTCGCCGGCCTTGAGGATGCGGGTCTCGCCGCCCACGGTCAGCTCGATCTCGCCCGAGATGACGATGCCGCCCTCGCTGCCGTGATGCTGCAGCATGGTCTCGCCGGTATCGGCGCCGGCCTCGTAGCGTTCGTGCAGGATCTGCAGGTTATGCGCGCGGGCGTCGCCGACCTGGCGCAGGCTCATGCGGCCGGCGGGCCCCTCGAAGGTGGAATAAAGCCGCGAGGTCAGGTCGCGCAGCTCGGCCGGGGTGAAGAAGACCGTGCCGCTGGGGCCGCTGTCGGGTTCAAAGAACTGCGACATGGTCACCCCCAGTCCGCCCAGGATTTTGCGCAGCGAGGCGACCGAGGGACTGCTGCGGCCGGTCTCGATCATCGAGATCTGGCCATGCGGGACCCCCGAGGCCTCGGCCAGCTGCCGCTGCGACAGCCCGGCCTCGCCGCGCAATTCCCTGAGCCTTGCGCCGACGTCGAAATCCTGCATCCATCCCCCGCTCGTGGCTTTCCGGCATCCTAGCGCCAAACCGGACCCGCCGCCAGTTCGGATGGCCGACCCGTCGCGCAGGATGCTGCGCAGATCTACCCCTGCGGCTGCCGCGCGCGGCAGGCATTGCGATAGTCGCGCGGGGTCTGGCCGAAAAAGGCGCGGAACTGGCGCGAGAACTGGGCCTGGTCGCAAAATCCCAGCCGATAGGCGATGCCGGCCAGCGACAGGTCGCCCGGCATCTGCAGCATGTCGCGCGCGGCTTGCAGCCGGGTCTCGCGGATATGCTGCGCGACGGTGGTGCCGGTCTCGCTGAACAGGTCGTGCAGATAGCGCTTGGAGATGCCGCAGACCCGGGCCACGCTTTCCGGCGACAGGGCGGGATCGCGGATCTCGCGCCGGATCGCCTGTTGCGCCCGCTGCAGATGCGCAGCCCGGACCACCGTTCCGGCGCCGCGGTCGGTCTCGGCCTGGCGATCCAGGGCCAGGGCCAGCAATTCGATCAGGTGCCGGCCAAGCACTTCGGCGGCGCCGGCATCCTGGGGCATGGCATGGGCGCGGCGCACCGTCTCGGCGAAAAGCCCGCCCAGCCCGTCCCGGCCGTCGAAGATCGTGGCGCAAAGCCGGTCGGGCTGGCGCAGGCGCTCGGCCAGGGCGCTATGGGCGATCTTCATCACCAGCAGGTCGTTTCTGGCCTCGTAGGCAAAGCGATAGGGCGCGTCGCCGCGCTCCAGCAGGAAGCCGCCCGGCCCGCAGGTCACGTCGCGGCCAAGCTGCCGGAACAGCACCGGCGCGACGCTGGGGATGGTGACCAGATATTCCTCGGCCTCGCCATGGCGGATCAGGCCGGGCACCCGCTCGTAGCAGGCCGGTTCGGTGCGCAGCCGCGACAGCGAGACCGGGCCGGCGCTGCGCCGTTCCAGCCGGCCCTGGAAGGTGGCCGGATCGCGATAGCTCAACTGCAGCGGGAAATAGGTGTCGGCAATGATGGCGGACCAATGCGCCGCGCGCTCGGGCGGGGCGGCCGCAGCCGTGCTGTAGCTTTCCAGGACCATGCGGCGCCTCCACGCACAGACATTGGCGATTCGTAACCTGTGCGTGACATTCGGGCAAAAGGATTCTCGCGCGCGCCCGCGAGGGCTGCGCGGCCCGACAAGTTTTCCTGCGCGCAGCGGCAAGTTTCTGCCGGCCCTGCGCTGGCTGACAAGTTTATGCGCAGCTGCCGCCAAGACCGGTCCGCTGGCGCAGCGCACCATGGCAGGCACGAAAAGATGCCGCGCAAGACGGCACGTCACAGGGAGATCGGCATGACCGGCGCCGCCCGCCTCGCGGCCTGCCCTGACGTGCGCCCATGCGGCCCAGACAGGGAAAGAGCCATGACCAGACCCAAACCCGACCCCATCACGCTTTCGGTGGTGCGGGGCGTCCTCGAGACCACGCAGTGCGAGATGACGCTGACGCTGGAACAGACCGCCCGCAGCTCGGTCTTCAACCTCGCGCATGACTATTCGACCGCGCTGTTCAACCACACGCCCGAGATGATCCTGCAGGGCCAGGACATTCCCATCCATCTGGGCAGCCTGATCCCGGCGATGAAATCGGTGGCGGCGTTCTTCCAGGGCGACATCCACGAGGGCGACCTGATCCTGCACAACGACCCGGCCTATGGCGGCAGCCATATCATCGACACCTGCATGTATTACCCGGTCTTCTACCAGGGCGAGCTGGTGTTCTGGACCGTCTGCAAGGGCCACCTGACCGATGTCGGCGGCCCGGTCCCGGCCGGCTACAACCCCAACGCCACCGAGATCTATGCCGAGGGGCTGCGCATCCCGCCGGTCAAGCTCTGGGACCGCGGCAAGCCGCGCCACGACGTGATGAACCTGCTGCTGACCAACATGCGCGCCCGCCGCGACCAGGAGGGCGACTTCAACGCCCTGATCGGCGCCTGCCAGGTCGGCGCGCGCAATCTGGTCCGGCTGATGGACAAATACGGCAAGCAGGTGGTGCAGGACTGCATCGCCGAGCTTCTGGACATGGCCGAGGCGCATATGCGCAAGCTCATCGCCCAGGTTCCGGACGGCACCTATACCGGCACGGCGGTGCTCGAGGATGCCGGCCACGGCTTCGGCGACATGGACATCACCGCCACGGTGACCATTCAGGGCGACGGCTGCCACATCGCCGTCAGCTCGCCGCCGCAGGTGCCCTATTTCATCAACAGCTACGAAGGCAACAGCCATTCCGGCGTCTATCTGGGCCTGATGATGTTCGCGCAATTGCCGCCGCCCTATAACGAGGGGCTCTATCGCTGCGTGACCACCGACATGGGCCCCAAGGGCACGCTCTGCAACGCGAAGTCGCCCGCGCCGCACATGAACTGCACCACGACGCCGATGGAAACGCTCACCGACGCGGTGCGGCTCGCCTTCGAACAGGCGGCGCCGGCCAAGGTCTCGGCCTCATGGGGCCATGCCAATGGCTGCAACATCGCCGGCTGGGACAAGCGCCATGACGAGGAATACGTCACCATGGTGCTGGCCTCGATCATCTCGGGCGCCGGGGCCACCGCCAGCCAGGACGGCTGGCACGCCTGCGGGCCGGAATGCTGCTTCGGGGCGCTGACCTCGGGCGATATCGAGATGCTGGAGCACAGCTATCCGATCATCATCCACCGTTATTCGCTGATGCAGGATTCGGGCGGCGCCGGCCAGTTCCGCGGCGGCTCCGGCACCTGCTGGGAGGTCGAGCCGCTGGACAGCCCGATGACGCTCGTCACCTTCGGCGAGGGCCGGCGCATCCCGGCCATGGGCGCGGCGGGCGCACGCTCGGCCCTGATCCCGCCCAAGGTCGGCCGGCTGGAACTGACCCGGCATGGCGAGACCCGGATCATCACCGAAAACGTCATCGAGACCATCCAGCCCGGCGAGCGTGCCGCGAACCGCAATCCCGGCGGCGGCGGCTATGGCGACCCCTATGCCCGCCCGGTCGAGAAGGTGGTCGAGGATGTCAGGAACGGCCTCGTCAGCCTGGAGGGCGCCCGGCTCGATTACGGCGTGGTCATCGCCGATGCCGCGACCCTCGCCGTCGATCACGCCGCCACCGCCGCCCTGCGCGCCGCGTAAGCCTTTCACCGTTTTCCAAATACTCCGCGGGGGTCCGGGGGCGCGAAGCCCCCGGCGCCAGGCCCGCCGGAGCCAGCCAAAGATGGAACCCGCCATGAAACACCAATATCGCCTGGGCATCGACGCCGGCGGCACCTTCACCGATTTCATCCTCGCCGACCGCGAAGGGGGCTTGCGCATCTTCAAGGCGCTGTCGACTCCGCAGGATCCGACCCTGGCGATCCGCAACGGCCTCGCGGTGATCGAGGAGGAAACGGGCATCAGCCCGCGCGAGCTGGTCTCGAACGCGGATCTGTGCATCAACGGCACCACGGTCGGGCTCAATGCGCTGATCACCCATACCGGCGCCAAGACCGGCCTGATCGCCACCCGCGGTCACGAGGACAGCATCGAGATCCGCCTCGGCCACAAGGAGGACGGCTACCGCTACGATCCGGACTATCCGCCCGCCACCATGCTGGTGCCGCGCTACCTGCGGCGCGGGGTCTCAGAGCGGGTGATCTCGACCGGCGCCGTCCACACACCGCTGAACGAGGAGGAGGTGCGCGAGGCCTGCCGGCATTTCCTGCGCGAAGGCGTCGAATCGGTCGCCATCAGCTTCGTCTGGTCGGTGCTGCATCCCGACCACGAAAGCCGCGCCGCCGAGATCGTGCGCGAGATGATGCCGGAGGTGCGCCTGACCGTCGGCAGCCAGCTTTATCCGCAGGTGCGCGAATACACCCGCACCTCGACCGCCATCGTGAACGCCTATCTGGCGCCGATCCTGTCGCGCTATGTCCGGGCGGTGGACGGCTATTTCCAAAGCCTCGGCGCGCGCCAGCCGGTGCGCTATTTCCAGTCGAACGGCGGGCTCGCCCTGGGGTCGGTGGTCTCGGAGCAATCGGTCTATGCGATCAATTCCGGCCCCGCCTCGGCGCCGCGCGCGGCGCTTTACCTGGGTGAGCCCTACGGGCTTTCGGACATCATCACCGTCGACATGGGCGGCACCAGCTTCGACATCACCCTGACCCGCGACGGTGAAGCCAATGTTTCAAAGAACATCGACTTCCTGCGCTATCGCATTGGAATCCCGATGATCCAGGTGGAGACCCTGGGCGCGGGCGGCGGCTCGATCGGCTGGATCGACTCGATGGGGCTGATGCAGATGGGGCCGCAATCGGCTGGCTCCGAACCCGGTCCGGCCTGCTATGGCAAGGGCGGCGAGCGGCCGACGACCACCGATGCCAACCTGGTGCTGGGCTATCTCAACCCGCAGGGGCTGGTGGGCGGCCGGCTGCCGCTCAGCGTCGAGAAGGCGCGCGAGGCGATCCGCCGGCATCTGGCCGAGCCGCTGGGCATCAGCGTCGAGACCGCGGCCTACGGCATGTTCACCATCGTCAACCACAACATGGTGAACGCGATCCGCCGCGTCTCGGTCGAGCGCGGCTACGATCCGCGCGACTTCGTGCTGAACTGCGCCGGCGGCGCGACCGGCGCGCATATCACGGCGCTTGCGCGCGAGATGGGGATCGGCAAGGTGCTGGTCTCGAAGCTCGCCTCAGGGCTGTGCGCCTTTGGCCAGATCATCTCGGACGTGAAATACAACTACATGGCCCCCATCGCCGCGCGGCTGGAAGGGGCCGAGGCGGCCCGTCGTCTCGACGAGACCTTCGCCCGGCTCGAGGACAAGGGCCGCGCCGACCTGCTGGCCGACGATTTCGCCCCCGATCGGGTCGGCATTCGCCGCAGCCTCGACATGCGCTATGTCGGGCAGGTGCACGAATGCACGGTCAGCGTCGATCCCTTCGCCATCGACGAGGCGGCGCTGGAGCGCCTCAAGGCCGCCTTCCACGCCCGCCACGAGGAACTCTACACCTATGCCGAGCCGCACAGCCCGGTCGAGGTGGTGAATGTGGAAAGCGCCATCTCGGGCGCGGTCGAGCGGCCGGCGCGGATGCGCATCGCCGCGGGACAGGGCGCCCATGCGGCGCTGGCCGGCACGCGCGAGATGATCTTCGACGCCGTGGGCCGCAGACACGAAACCCCGGTCTATGACGGCGCGAAGCTGGGCGCGGGCGATGTCGTCACCGGCCCGGCGGTCATCCAGGAGGTGACGACCACCATCGTCATCGAGCCGGGCTGGGTCGCCGAGCTGGATCAGAACGGCGTCTATGTCGTGACCGTGGCCAACGCCGCCGAGGCTGCGCCCGAAAGGGCCGCCGCATTGGCCGAGGCCTGAGCACAGGCCGGGCGGGGCCGCCCCAAGGCCCCGCCCATCCGGAAACAATCACAAAAAACCAAACAGGGAGTTTCAGCCATGGCTGGATCTTTGGACAATGCGGAAGAACTGGAATTCTCGGATCGGCCGGTGCCGCGCGACCAGCGCATGGGCCGGCTGCCCCTGACCATGGCCTGGTGGTCGGTCTGCTCGGCCATGTTCTACCTGGTCATCGCCGCCTCGCTGGCGCTGGCCTATGGCGCAAGGAACGCCATCATCGGCCTGGTGCTGTCGGTCATCGCCTATGCCGCGGTGAACGCGGTGCTGGTGCGGCACGCGATCCGCACCGGGCTCAGCGTCTCGCTGTTCTCGCGCATCCTGCTGGGCCGAAGCGGTGCGGCGGTGGCGACGCTGATCTTCTTTGCCACCGCAATCTATTACGCGGTGTTCGAGGGCTCGGTGATCGCGGTCGCGCTGCGCGAATATGCCGGCATCGCCTATCCGCTGGCGGCGCTGGTGGTGGCGGTCTATTCGGTGGCGCTGATCTTCGGCTCGATCCAGAACTGGCTGGACCGGTTCAACGGCGTGCTCTTGCCCTTCTACCTGCTGGGGCTGGTCGCGGCGGTGGCGCTGGCGGTGGCGGAATACGGCTATTCGGATGCCTGGCTGACCCTTGGCCCGCCGGGCGGCGCGCCGGCCGGCGGCTGGTGGGACTGTTTCACCGCCTATATGGGCGTCTGGATCCTGATGATGTTCACCTATGACTATGCCCGCTTCGGCCGGCCCGAGGACGCAACGTTCCACGCCACCCTCAGCTTCGGCGCGCCCTTCTATGCGGTGGCCTTCCTGCTCAACGGCCTGGTCGGCATCTTCCTGGCCGCCAGCCTGCCGAGCCAGGGCAGCATCTCGGAAGTCTCGGTGGTTTTCGCGCTGGTGCAACTGATGGGCGTGGCCGGGCTGGCCTTCGTCTGGATCTCGCAGACCCGGATCAACACCGCCAACTATTACCTCGCCGCCGTGAACATGGAGAGCTTCGCCCGCACCGTGTTTCGCCTGCGCCTGCCGAAATGGGTCTGGGCCTGCGTGGTCGGCGCCATCGCCTATGCGCTGATGCTGGCCGATGTCTTCGCCTATATCCTGCAAGCGCTGGCCTATCAGGGAATCTTCGTGGTGGCCTGGGTCGCCATCGCCCTGGTCCACATCACCGGCGGCGAGCGCGCCGAGCCCGAGGACACCGAGCGCGTCCGCGCCGTCAACCCCGCCGGGCTGGGGGCCTGGCTGATCGCCTCGGCCGGCGGGCTGGCCCTGCATTTCATCGGCGGCGCTGCCGCATCCTTCTCGGCCCCTGCCACCTTCGTGATCGCGGGGCTGGCCTATGCGGTGCTGCGCCGCCGGACCAGGGCGCTGGGTCAGCCGACCTGAGCCCCGACCTGCGCCAGCGCCTGAAACTGCCGGGCGAGACGGGCCCCCGTCTCGCCCCATCGGGCCTGCAGGGCGGGGGCGCCGCCCTGCTGCCATGACCGCCAGGCCTCGGCCGCCGGAATGTTGCCGAACCAGCCGACGCCCTGCGGCGCGCCGGGGGTATGCAGCACCGCACGCTCGGCCAGCAGCCCGTTCTCGACCAGGATGGCGCGGGCGACATGCGGGGCGGTCGGCGGCGCGGCGGCGGGCCGGTCGTCGGGAAAGCCCAGCCGCGCCGCCCAGAAGGGCGCGGCGCGGAAACGCGGCTCGGCGCGCAGGAAGTCGCGGCCGATCCGGGCCTGGTGCAGGCTGGTCTGCAGCGCGCGCTCGGCCAGAAAGCGCCGGCAGAGCGGTTCGGCGCCGGGCCGGGCCGCCAGGGTGCGGCGCACGGCGGCGACGGCCAGCGCGCTCGACACCGCCCAGAACTGGCCATGGCCGGACAGCGGGTCCATGGCGGCAAAGGCGTCGCCGACCCGCAGCAGGTCCAGCGCGCCAACCGGCGCGGGCAGGCGCGGCGCCGCCTCGCGCAGCAGCGGCGGGCCCGTCAGCGGCGCATCGGCCAGCATAGGCTCGGCCGCGGCCATGGCGGCCCGCAATCGGTCCGCCGGCGGGCCGTCGCCGGCGGCATCCAGCATCGCCTGCACCCAGATCCGCCCATCGGGCAGCGCCACGCGCCACAGCCAGCCCTGCGCCAGCGCCGTCAGCCGGATGCCGGCGGGCAGGGCGGCCCCGACCCAGCCGGACAGCGCCAGGGTGGCCGGGGCCTTGCCGCCCGCAGCGGGCGACCGGCGGCCCCTGGCGTCGATGACCATGGGCGCGCGCAGCCTTGCGCCGCCAAGCCAGACCCCGCCCGGCTCCGGCCGGCCGCTGCCGATCACCAGCCGGGCGCCGGCGGCTTCGGCGCAACGGCGCAGATGCGCGTCCAGCGCCGCTCGCTCGACCACATGCTCGGCATTGCTTTCGCTGATCCCGGCCCAGTCCACCTGCCGCCGCAGCGGGCCTGTAATGCCGTCGAACCCATCAAGCAGGCCCTGGCCGGCCAGCCAGCGATGCAGGCGCGGGCTGAGCCCCTCGAGCCGCGGCCGGCCGCGGCCGGGATCGACCAGCAGCACGCGCAGCCCGTCGCGCGCGGCGAGCCAGGCCGAAACCGCACCCGCCGGCCCGCCGCCCAGCACGATCAGATCGGCATCCGTGCCCATGCGCTTCCCCTTTCGGTCGCCCGCCCACCGGCAGTCTGCGCCCGCTTGCGGCCTGCGAACCTGACATTTGCGGCCAAAGCCGCGCGGCGCGGCGATCTGCCGCGACTCTGGCCGGGAATGACAAGAATCCTGTCGCCCCCCGGCGCTTTTCTAAAGGCCAACGCAATCGGGCCATCCATCCCGACGAGCCAGAGGAAGCCGCCAGATGAAGCCATTTACCCGAACCGCGCTGGTCTCTGTCGCCGCCCTTGCCGCCGCCGCCCCGGCGCTGGCGGTGTCCGGCGAGGAGGTGCTGGAGAACGCCTGCGCCGCCTGCCATGTCAAGCACGAGGACGGCCGATGGGAGCGCATCGACGCCGCCCGCAAGACCCCCGAGGGCTGGGACATGACCGTGACCCGGATGATGCGCAACCACGGCGTCGCGCTGGAGCCGGAGGAACGTGCCGCCGTGGTGCGCTACCTGTCCGACACGCGCGGCCTGACCCTGGCGGAAACCGCCGAGCGCCGCTACATCCTGGAGCGCGAGCCGGTGGCCTTCGACGAAGGCCCCGACACGCTGATGACCCAGACCTGCGGCCGCTGCCATTCCTATGCCCGCGTCGCCCTGCAGCGCCGCGCGCCCGAGGACTGGAAGCACCTGGTCAACTTCCACCTGGGCCAGTTCCCGACGCTGGAATATCAGGCGCTGGCCCGGGACCGCGACTGGTGGGGCATCGCCCAGGCCGAGATCATCCCCTTCCTTGCCAAAAGCTATCCGCTGGGCGAAGCGCCGGCCGCCTTTGCCGGCGATGCTTCGGGCGATTACGTGCTGGCCGGACGGCAGCCGGGACGCGGCGACTATACCGGCCGGCTGACGCTGAAGAAGGCGGGCGAGGATTACGAGGTGACCATGACCCTCGACTTCGCCGATGGCAGCCGGAGCTTTGCCGGCACCGGCCGCATCCTGGGGGCCGGCGAATGGCGGGCGACGCTCAGCGACGGCGAGACCACCATCCGCCAAGTGTTGGCCTTCGAGGACGGCCGCTTCTCGGGCCGCTGGTATCATGCCGACAGCGACGTGATCGGCGGGCGGCTGGCGGCGGTGAAATCCGATGCCGCGCCGCAGGTTCTGGCGACGGCCCCCGCGCGGCTGAAGATCGGCGAGGAAACCCGGGTCCGCGTCGCCGGCACCGGCCTTGGCGATGAACTGGTGCTGCCCGAGGGCGTCGCCGGCCGCGTCGAAAGCGCCGCGGACGGCGTGACGGTGCTGAAGCTGACCGCCAGCGGCGCGCCCGGCCCGGTCAGCCTGGATCTGGGCGGGCAAAAGGTCGAACTGGTGGCCTATGACCGGCCCGACCGCATCAGCATCGTGCCCGACCTGACCATCGCCCGCATCGGCGGCAATGGCGGCCCGATCCCCAAGGTGCCGGCGCAGTTCGAGGCGATGGGCTGGCTGAACGGCCCCGACGGCCAGGCCGGCACCGGGGACGACATCGCCCTGGGCGCCTTCCCGGCCAGCTGGGCCACCGACAATTTCGACGAGGAGGCGGAAAAGATGCAGGACGCGAAATATGCGGGCTCCATCGACGACACGGGGCTGTTCACGCCCTCCGATGCAGGGCCGAATCCGGACCGCCCGATGCAGACCAACAATGCCGGCAATCTGAAGGTCGTCGCCACCGTCGATGCCGAAGGCGGGCCGCTGAGTGCCGAGGCGCATCTTTACGCCACGGTGCAGCGCTTCGTCGATGCGCCGATCCGGTGACGCCATGGGAGCCCTGACCCTGATCCGCCACAATGCCCACCGCGTCGATGTCGACGGCCATGCCATGCTGATGCATGTGCCGACGACCAGCCTGTTCGAGCTCGACGGCGTGGCGCGCGACGTCTACGACCTGTTCCGCCGCTCGTCCGCCGTCGATCCCGATGTGATGCGCGCCGAGCTGGGCGCGCATCACGCCCCCGACACCCTGGCCGACTGCCTGCAAAGTTTCCTGGCGCTCGACATCCTGCGCGACGCCGAGACGCCCGAGATGCCGCGCCCCATCGCCAAGGTCGAGGAAATCCCGCTGTCCACGATCATCCTGAACGTGAACACCGGCTGCAACCTGGCCTGCACCTATTGCTACAAGGAAGACCTGACCACCCCCGCCAAGGGCCAGAAAATGGGCTTCGAGACGGCGCGCGCCAGTTTCGAGCTGCTGCTGAAACAGGCCCATGCCCGGGACCGGGTGAACGTGGTGTTCTTCGGCGGCGAGCCCTTGTCGAACATGGCCCTGATCCGCGAGGTGGTGGCCTATGCCCTGCCGCGCGCGGCGGAACTCGGCAAGACGGTCGATTTCTCGCTGACCACCAATGCGACGCTCTTGACGCCGGAACTGGTCGACTGGTTCGACGCGCATCGCTTCGCGCTGACCGTCAGCATGGACGGGCCCAAGGCGCTGCATGACGCGAACCGCAAGACGGTGGGCGGCAAGGGCACCTATGACCTGGTGGCGCGCAATGTGCGGATGCTGCTCGCGCGCTATCGCTCGCGTCCGGTGGGCGTGCGGGTGACGCTGACGCGGGGCGTGACCGACGTCATCGGCATCCACGACCACCTGAAGAACGAGCTGGGCTTTCACGAGGTCGGCTTCGGTCCGGCGACCTCGGGGCCGATCGCGGTCTTCAACCTGGACGATGCGGCGCTGAAATCCGCCTTCGAGGACATGAAGACCTTGGGCCGGCGCTATGTCGAGGCCGCCTGCCGGGGCGAGAACATCGGCTTTTCCAACATGCACCAGCTTCTGACCGACATCGCCCAGGGCACCAAGAAGGCGGTGCCCTGCGGCGCGGGCCTGGGGATGCTGGCGGTGGACAAGGAGGGCGAGCTGCACCTCTGCCACCGCTTCGTCGGCTCGAACCAGCCGACCTATGGCAATGTCGAAACCGGCATCGACATCCCCAAGCTCGCCGGCTTCATCGAGACCGCACAGGACCGCAGCGCCTTCGGCTGCAAGACCTGCCGCATCCGCAGTATCTGCGCCGGCGGCTGCTATCACGAAAGCTATGCCCGGCAAGGCGATCCCTTCGCGCCGGTCTGGCATTACTGCGACCTGATGCGGGACTGGGTCGATTTCGGCATCGAATCCTATGTCCGCATCATGCAGGCCAACCCGTCCTTCTTCCGCAGCCAGTTAGAGCCCCGGATCACCCGGTCCGGCCCAGCAAGGGAGGTTCTCCAATGAAACATCTGACGCCCGCCAACGCCAAGGCCAAGGCCTTTGTCGAAGCCGAGGCCGAGGGCCGCGAGGAGGAGGTCGTGGCGATGAATTCGCTGGTCGGCTGCACCACCTCCTTCGACCCCGGCTGGGAGGTGGACGCCTTCGGCGCCGTCTCGAACCTGTGCCAGCCGATGGAGGCGGACCTGTACGGCTGCGCCGATCCCTGCTGGTGGCCGGCGCAGGTCGCCGACACGCTGAACACCTATCCGAACTGGAGCGCCGGCGCCGACGACGTCATGCAGGACTGGCGCAAGCTGCAATCGGTGTTTCCGGAAACGAAAGGCTCGTCCTGATGCGCACATCGCTTTTGCTCCTGGCCTCCGCCGCCGCGCTGCTGGCCGGCCCTGCGCTGGCGCGCGATTACATCCTGGCCCCGGCGCGGCCGAACAAGCTGGTCGTCGTCGATACCGAGAAAATGGCGGTCGAGAAGGTGATCGAGATCGACGACGCCGGCCCCACGCCCATGGTGCCGATGGTCGCGCCGGGCGGCAAGATCGCCTATGCCACGGTCAACAAGTCCGAAAGCCTGGTCAAGATCGACCTGCTGACCGGCGAGACGCTGGGCCGCATCGACCTGTCCACCCCCGAGGAGCGGGTGAAAAGCCTGTTCGGCGCCGCGCTGTCCCCCGATGGCAAGACGCTGGCCATCTATGAAAGTCCGGTAAAGCTGGCGCTGACGTATTTCGAGGTCCAGCCCACCCGCATCGCGCTTTACGACGCCGAGACGCTGACGCGGCGCAAGGATTTCGAGGCGCCGCGCCAGGTCACCATGCTGGCCTGGGCCCGCGACGGCTCGAAGCTTTACGGGCTGGGCCGCAACCTGCATGTGATGGACCCCGAGACCGGCACGCTGCTCGAGGACAAGCCGATCCAGAGCTGGGAATCCGAAACCTATGCCCAGCCCGACGTGCTGGCGGTCTGGAACCAGCACGAAAGCTCGGGGGTGATGGCGACGCCTTTCTATACCGCGCGCAAGGATATCGACCCGGCCGATCCGACCGCCTATCGCACCGGGCTGCTGACCATGGATCTGGCGACCGGCGAGATGGCGATGCGCGAGGTGCGCATCATGGACGTGTTCTATTTCTCGACCGCGGTGAACCCGGCCAAGACCCGTGCCTTCGGCGCCTATAACGTGCTGGAAAGTTTCGATCTGGAAAGGAACGCCTCGATCCGGCGGGTGCCGCTGCCGCACAGCTATTATTCGGTGAACGTCTCGACCGACGGCAGCACGGTCTGGCTGGGCGGCGCGCTTGGCGACCTTGCCGCCTATGACGCCGAAACGCTGGAGAAGAAGGGCCAGGTCGACCTGCCCGGCAACGCCTCGATGTCGCTGGCCTCGGTGCGGCTGTTCACGCGGGACGAATGACATGCTGCGGGTGGGGGTGATCGACAGCGGCCCCGGCCCCGAGGATCAGGCCGACGCCGCCCGCGCCTTCATGGCCGACGGCGCGGCCATCGCGGCCGGGCCCGACCGGCTGGGCCACGGCACCGCCGTCGCCGCGATCATCCGCCGCGCCTGTCCGGGCGCGGCGATCATCCATGCCCAGGTCTTCGACGCGCGGCCGCTGACCAGCGCGCTGCGCGTCGCCGCCGCGCTGCGCTGGTTCGGTGCCATGGGGGCGCGGCGGCCCGATGTCATCTGCATGAGCCTGGGGCTGAGCGCCGACCGGGCGCCGCTGCGCCGAGCCTGCGAGGCGCTGGTGGCGGGCGGGGCGGTGCTGGTCGCGGCGCATCCGGCCCGCGGCGCGCCCTGCTTTCCGGCCGCCTATCCCGGCGTCATCGCCGCCACCGGCGATGCCCGCTGCGGCTGGCAGGATCTGTCGCAGCTTGGCCCGGCGCTGTTCGGCGCCTGGTGCAACTCGCCCGAGCACGCCCCGCCCGGCTTGGGCGGCGCCAGCCTTGGCGCGGCCCGCGTCGCCGGCCATCTGGCGGCGATCATGACGGGGGCGGGCCGGCTGGACGGACCGGCCGCCATCGCGGCGCTGGCGGCACGCGCGCTCCATCACGGGCCGGAACGGAAAAGCGGCCATGGATAGGCTGGCGGCACGGATGGCACGGCTGATCTTCGGCGCCGAAGCGGCGGGCTGGCTGGCGCCGGTGATGGCGCGGGCGCTGCCCTCGGGGCTGGTGGTGCTGGCGGCATCGCTTGCCGCAGCGGCGCTGGGGCTGGCGATGCCGATGCTGACCCGGCAGGTGATCGACGCCGGCATCATGGCGCGGGACATGGGCGCGCTGATCTTCTGGGCCGGGCTGGCCTTTGCGCTCGGCCTTTGCGCGGTGGGTTTCGGGATGGTGAACGCCATGCTGCACCTGCGCGCCTCGGCCCGGATGCTGGCCGACCTGCGCGGCCGGCTGTTCGGCGCGGCACTGGCACGCGACCCTGACCGCCCCGACCTGCCCTTGGGTGAGGCGATGGCGCGGCTCGACGGCGATTGCGCCGAGATCCAGGGCTTCGCCTTCGACACCGCCCTGGTCGCGGTCGGCGCGCTGTTCCGGCTGGCCGGCGGGCTGGTCCTGATGATCGCGCTGGACTGGCGCATGGCGCTTTTGCCACTGCTGGCGGCGCCGTTCGAGCTGTGGTTCCTGTCCCGCGCCCGACCCCGGACCCGCGCGCTGGCCGAGGAGGTGCGCAGCCAGCGCGGGGCGCTGTCCGCGCAGATGGCCGAGACGCTGTCGGCCCGCGCCACCCTGCGCGGCCTGGGGGCGCTGGACCAGCGCGCGGCCGGCTTCGGCGCCGCACAGCAGGCGCAGATCGCCGGGCTGACCCGCCAGCGGCTCTGGTCCGAGACGGTGGGCGCGGTCAGCCAGACCATCACCGCCATCCTGCGCGGCTCCATTCTGTTGGTCGGCGGCTGGCAGGTGGTGCGCGGCGAATGGCAGATCGGCACGCTGGTCGCCTTCCTGGCCTATGCCGGGATGATGTCGGGGCCGCTGCGCAACCTGCTGGGCCTTTACCACGCGCAGGCCCGGGCGCGGGTGGCGGCGGACCGGCTGGGCGCGGTAATCGCCTCGGCCCGCCCGGACGCCGGCGCCGAGCCGCCCGCGGCGCCGCTGGCCATCGCCCTGCGCGAGGCCCGCGCCGAGGGTGCCGCACATCATCCGGTGACGGCCGCGATCCTGCCCGGCCAGCGCGTGCTGCTGGACGGGCCGTCGGGGATCGGCAAGTCGCGGCTGATGGCCGTGCTGACCCGCGACGCGCCGCTGGCCGAGGGATCGGCCCGGCTTGCGGGCGCCGAGGTCGCGCATCTGCGGCCGCTGGCGCTGGCCGCGCGCATCACTCACCTGGCGCAGCGCCCGGCGATTCTGCGCGGCACGCTGGCCGAAAACCTGCGCCTTGCCGCGCCGGATGCGGATGACGCGGCGCTGTGGCAGGCGCTGGAGGCCGCCGACCTGGCCGGCTGGGCGCGGGCCGCGGCGGGGCTGGCCACGCCCATCGGCGAGACGGGGGCCAATCTCTCGGGCGGGTTGCGCCAGCGCATCGCCATCGCCCGCGCGATGCTGCGCCCGGCCGAGGTGCTGGTCTTCGACGAGGCCTTCTCGGAAATCGACGATGCCGCCTGCCGGCGCATCCTGGCCGCGATCGAGGCGCGGCGCGGCGATGCCACGCGCATCTTCATCGCCCATAGCGGCCCGGCGCGCGAGGGCCGCTTCGATCAGCGGATCACGCTGACCTCCTCGGCGCCCATCTTCCTCAGCTCGCGCGGCGAGGCGCCGTACCAGCGCGAAAAGGCCCGCGAAAACGCGGTCTGATCGGAATAGCCCAGAAGCAGCGCGATCTCGCCGAACAGCCGGTCGCTGCGCACCAGCAGCGCGAAGCCATGGGCGCGGCGGCATTCCTCGAGGATCTCGTGAAAGGGCTGGCCTTCGGCGGCCAGCGCCCGACGCAGCGACCGCTCGGACATGCCGAGCTGCGCGGCGATATGGCCCTGGTTGACCAGCCCGCGCTCCATTTGCGCCAGGATCAGCTCATGCACCCGCTGCGCGACCGGGGTCTGCCGGCGCAGCTCGATCAGCGCCGAATCCAGCCGCTTGACGCTTTCCGCCGCATCCCCCTGCGGCTCGGCCCGCAGCCGGTGGGCCAGCACCTCGGCGCGGAAGGTGATGCGGTTCTCGTCCTGGCCGAAACGCGGCGCGCGGCCCAGGTGGCGGGCCAGCGCCCGCAGGTCGCGGTCCGGCTCATGCTCGAAACACAGGTCCTGGATCGCCTCGCGCGGGACGCCGTAGCGGTCGCAGATGCCGCGGATCAGACCCAGCGTCAGCTCGGCATCCGAGCGGCGCGGCCAGATCCGCGGGTCGAGTACGCGATAGGAGACATGCGCCTCGTCCCCGGTCACCTCCAGCGAGACGGTGCTGTTCGATTGCAGCACCGGAAAGCCGCGGGCAAAGGTGCGCAGCGCCTCGCCCAGGGTGCGGCGCGGCGCAACGGCCTCGCCCAGGGTGCCGATGCTGGTCAGGCGGATGGCCTCGCCCGAGCGCCACCATTGCAGGCTGTCGGTGCTGGTGGCGCGTTCCCGCTCCAACCGGCCGACGAAGGTTTCCAGCGGCATCGGCGGCTCGGCCGCCGCAAGGACGGGCTCGGCCTCCGGCCCCAGAAGCATCGATGCGACGGCTCCGCGAATCCATGACGTCTGCATGGCATTTCCCGTGGCTGCGCCGGGTCGGCCGCTGTCTCGCGCCTTGGCCCGGCAATTCCCTGTTGCGACAAACTGTAGCACAGCCGCGCCGCGATCCCCAAGAAACCCGCGATGGGACCGCGGAGCAGGGAGATTGTCCTGAAACCTTTGCAAATGCGTCATTTTTGTCAGGGATCGCGGCAGATCGCGGCCGGGGGCAACCTGACATTTCCGGCCAGATTTCCGCGCCGCTGCGACGATTGGCCGGATTTGGCAAGAATCGCGCCGCCGGCCTGGTCCAGGATCGCGCCCAGGTTCCGGGAGGGGTAAGATGACCGAATACAGACTGCTGATCGACGGAAAGCTGGTCGCGGGCGACATGACCATGGCGGTCGTGAACCCCGCCAACGAACAGGTGCTGGCCGAGGCGCCGCGCGCCTCGCGGGCGCAACTCGACGCGGCGGTGGCGGCGGCCAGAACCGCGTTTCCAGGCTGGGCCGCCCGCCCGATCGAGGAGCGCCGCGCCCTGATCCTGCAGATCGCCGAGGCTCTTGACGCCCGGGCCGAGGAATTCGCCCGGCTGCTGACGCAAGAGCAGGGCAAGCCGCTGCCCGAGGCCCAGGCCGAGATCCTGTATACCTGCGCCTTCATCCGCCACCTGGCGGGCTACGACCTGCCGGTGAAGGTGATCGAGGACAATGACAGCCGGCTGGTGCGGCAGTTCCGCAAGCCGCTGGGCGTGGTGGGCGCGATCATCCCCTGGAACTTCCCGGTGCTGATCGTGGCCTTCAAGCTGCCGCTGGCGCTGCTGGCCGGCAACACCATGGTGGTCAAGCCCGCGCCGACCACGCCGCTGACCACGCTGAAACTGGGCGAGATCATCGCCGGGATCCTGCCGCCGGGCGTGGTCAACATCGTCACCGACCAGAACGATCTGGGCGCGGCGCTGACCGCGCATCCCGATGTCGCCAAGATCTCCTTCACCGGTTCGACCGCGACCGGGCAGAAGATCATGGCCAGCGCGGCATCCACCATCAAGCGGCTGACGCTGGAACTGGGCGGCAACGACGCGGCCATCGTGCTGCCGGGCGCCGACCCCGCCAAGGTCGCGCCGGGGCTGTTCGCCGGCGCCTTTATGAATGCCGGGCAGGTCTGTCTGGCGATCAAGCGCGCCTATGTGCACGACTCGATCTACGAGGATGTCTGCGCCCGCCTGGCCGCGCTGGCCGAGGCCGCGGTGGTGGGCGACGGCTTGCAGCAGGGCACCACCATCGGCCCGCTGCAGAACCGCATGCAGTTCGAAAAGGTCAGGGGCTTCCTCGACTCGGCCCGCGCCGATGGCCGCATCCTGGCCGGCGGCGAGGTGTCCGAGGGGCCGGGCTTTTTCATCCGCCCGACCATCGTCGCCGATGTCAGGGACGGCGACCGCATCGTGGACGAGGAGCAGTTCGGCCCGATCCTGCCGGTGATCCGCTTCGAGGATGTGGAATCGGCGGTGGCCAGCGCCAACGGGCTGGACCTCGGTCTGGGCGGCTCGGTCTGGGGCGAGGATCGCGCCCTGGCCCGCAGCGTCGCCGAGCGCATGGAAAGCGGCACGGTCTGGATCAACAAGCACCTGGATTTCGGGCCGAACATGCCTTTCGGCGGCGCCAAGCAATCCGGCCTCGGCGTCGAATTCGCCGAGGAGGGGCTGCATGAATTCACCCAGATCCGCATCGTGAACGAGGCGCGCTGAGCGGCGGCGGGGCCGCCTGCGCGCGCGCCCCGCCTATTCCCGCGTCGGGTCCAGCCGCAACAGGCGCAGCGCGTTCAGCGTCACCAGCACCGTGGCGCCGGTATCGGCCAGGATGGCGATCCACAGCCCGGTGATCCCCAGGACCGAGGTGACCAGGAACACGCCCTTCAGCCCCAGCGCGATAGCGACGTTCTGGCGGATATTCGCCATGGTGGCGCGGGCCAGCCGGATCAGCGCGGCGATATCCGTGACCCGGTCGCGCAGGATCGCCGCGTCGGCCGTCTCCAGCGCCACGTCGGCGCCCGAGCCCATCGCCACGCCGATGCTGGCCTGTTTCAGCGCCGGGGCATCGTTGATGCCGTCGCCCACCATCATCACCCCGCCCCGGGCGGCCAGGTCGCGGATTGCGGCCAGCTTGTCCTCGGGCAGCATGCCGGCCCGCCAATCGGTGCCCAGGGGACCGGCGATGGCGGCGGCGCTGCGCGGGTTGTCCCCGGTCAGGATCAGCGGCGCGATGTCCAGCGCCCGGATCTGGCGGATCGCCTCGGCGGCGTCGGCGCGGGGTTCGTCGCGCAGGGTGATCAGGCCAAGCGCCTGCCGGTCATAAAGCACGGCGACGGTCAGGCCCTGTTCCTCCAGCGCCCGGATGCGGGCAGTCTCGGCAGCGCCCAGCACCCCGGCCGCCACGGCATGGCCGGGACTGGCGACGGTCAGGGTCCGGCCGGCAACCACCGCCTCGACGCCTTTGCCGGGGATGGCGCGGGCCTGGCTGGCCTGCGGCAGGGGCAGGGGCAGGGCTTCGGCCCGGCGCAGGATCGCCTGCGCCAGCGGATGGCTCGAGGCGCTTTCGACCGCGGCGGCCAGCGCCAGCACCTCCTCCTGCTCGGCCGCGGCCAGGGCCACGATGCCGGTCACCTCGGGGCGGCCGACGGTCAGCGTGCCGGTCTTGTCGAAGCCTAGGCTCTGCACCCGCGCCGCCGCCTCCAGTGCCGCGCCGCCCTTCAGCAGCAGGCCGCGCCGCGCGCCGCTGGACAGCGCCGAGGCGATGGCCGCCGGCACCGAGATCACCAGCGCACAGGGGCAGCCGATCAGCAACAGCGCGAGGCCGCGATAGATCCAGGTGCCCCAGGGCTCGCCGGCCAGAAGCGGCGGCAGCAGCATGACCAGCGCCGCGAGCAGCACCACCGCGGGCATGTACCAGCGGCTGAAGCGGTCGATGAAGCGCTCGGTCGGGGCACGCGCCTCCTCGGCCTCCTCGACCAGGCGGATGATGCGGGCGATGGTGTTGTCGGCGCCGGCGCGGGTCACGCGGATGCGCAGCGCCGCCTCGGCATTGACGGTGCCGGCAAGGACCGGATCGCCCGGGCCGCGGGTGACGGGCAGGCTTTCGCCGGTCACCGGGCTTTCGTCGATGCCGCCCAGCCCCTCGACGATCTCGCCATCGGCGGGGATGCGCGCCCCGGGCCGCACCAGCACCGGATCGCCGGGCCGCAGCCGGCCGGCGGGGATCTCGCGGAGGCGCTCGCCCTCGATCAGCAGGGCGGTCTGCGGCACCAGCCGGGCCAGCGCCCGGATGCCGTCGCGGGCGCGGTTGGCGGCGAACCCTTCCAGAAGCTCGCCCAGGGCGAACAGGAAGACCACCAGCGCCGCCTCCTCGGCCGCGCCGATGGCCAGGGCGCCGATGGCGGCGATGGTCATCAGGCTTTCGATGGTGAAGGGCTGGCCCATGCGCAGGGCCTGCGCCGCCCGCCAGGCCACCGGTGCCGTGCCGATCAGGCAGGCCAGCACGAAGGCCCATCGCCCGGCCTCTGCCGGCCCCCACAGCGTGACCGCCCAGGCCAGGGCCAGCAGCGCGCCGGTGCCTAGGACCAGCCGCCCCCGGACCGTTTCGTACCAGCGCGGCGACGGTTCTGGCTGGGCGCGCGCATGATCGCCGCCGCAGCAGGCGTCGCGGATCGGAAGGGTGTCCCCGGCCGGCACGGCAATGCCGTAGCCCAGCCGGCGCACCACCGTCTCGATATCCTGCGCCCTGGTCGGCCCGGGCTGCAGGGTCAGGGACAGGCGTTCGGCCATCAGGCCGACATTGACCTGTTCCACGCCATCGAGCCGAGCCACGGCATCGGTCAGCTTGCGCGCGCAGCCCGCGCAATCCATGCCGGTCACCCGCCATTCCAGCCGTTCCGTCATCTCATTTCCCTTCAATTGCCTTCTTCGATTCGGGAAGATAGGATCTCTAGTCGCTAGAGCTTCAAGGGTCATTTCATGCTGAGTATCGGAAAACTGAGCCGGGCGACCGGGGTGAAGGTGCCGACCATCCGCTATTACGAACAGATCGGCCTGCTGCCCGAGGCCGAGCGCAGCAGCGGCAACCAGCGGCTTTACGGGCGCCGCACGCAAGAGCGGCTGGCCTTCATCCGCCACGCCCGCGAACTGGGCTTCGCGCTGGAGGATATCCGCGAATTGCTGGCCTTGTCCGACAATCCCGACCGGTCCTGCGCCGCCGCCGACCGCATCGCCGGGCGACAGCTTGCCGCCGTGAACGCCCGCCTGCGCCGGCTCGAGGCGTTGCGCGACGAATTGGAACGGATGCTGGCGCATTGCTCCTCGGGGCGGATCGCCGATTGCCGGGTGATCGAGGTGCTGGGCAACCACGCGCTTTGCGGCCATGAACATGCCACCGGCGACGATCTGACCGCGTAAGGGCCGGTTCAGGCGGCGGGGCAGGGCAGGGTTGATGCGGCGTTCCGGCTGCTGCTATTCTGCCGGCAAGGGCAAACCACAATAACATGCCATGCACGGCAGGATGGGCAGATGATGACGATCCCGAAATTGCGCGCCGGCGCCCTGCTGGCCGCGGCGCTGCTGGTTCTGGCCGGCTGTTCCTTCCGCCGGCACAGCGAGCTGGAATGCATGGAGCGCGCGATGTATTTCGAGGCCAACCGCTCGAGCCGCGACGGGCTGGTGGCGGTCGGCAGCGTGGTGATGAATCGCGTCCGTTCGGACCAGTACCCGAACACCGTCTGCGGCGTCGTGGGTCAGAAGCGGCAATTTGCGCCGGGGGTGATGACGCGGCGCATGGACAGGGTTCCGCCCCAGGTCCGCGAGGCGGCGCGGTCGGTCCTGCGCGGCGAGCGCCACCCGCTGATCGGCAATGCCATGTTCTTCCACACCGCCGGGCACAGATTCCCCTATGACAACATGCATTACGTCCTGGTCGCGGGCGGCAATGCCTTCTACGAGAAGCGGAAAAGCCATCTGGTGACGCAAGCGGTTCCGCCGCGGCCCATCGAGGCGATGACCCGATAAGGCAGCGGTTTCCGGGCTCCGGGCCGCCCCGGCCTGTTCCTGCCGGAAAGGGGATTGGCGCTGTCCTGCCCCATCTTCCCGCCGTCACGGTCGATCGCGCCGACGGAAAGGCACCCGGATAGCAAGCGGCACCCCGCCGGTCGCGAGCAGCCAGCGCATGGCTTATTCTTCCGTTTTCCGATCCGGTCGATGGCCCCGGGCGCGTCCCGGCCGCCCCCGCCGACCTGCCGGCGCCGACGGCGCCGCAGCGGCGGTTCACCCTGTCAGCTGCCAGGCGCGCTGCAGGTCGGCCATGAACTGCGCCCTTTCCCGGTCCCGCGCTTCGGCATCGCGGAGACGCAGCAACAGCGAGGGATGGATCGTCGCGATCAGCGGTGTGCCGCCCTCGATCTCGCGGATGGCGCCGCGCAGCGAGGCGATAGTGGCCGGCCGGCCCAGCAGGCTGCGCAGCGCGGACGCCCCCATCGCCACCAGCACCGCCGGCGCGACCAGCTTGAGTTCCTGGCCCAGCCACCATCTGCAGCGGTCGATCTCGCCGGCATTCGGGCTGCGGTGCAGGCGCCGCTTGCCGCGCGGCTCGAACTTGAAATGCTTGACGGCATTGGTGACGAAGATCCGGTCGCGGGGAATGCCGGCCTCGGCCAGAACCTGGTCGAACAGCCGCCCGGCCGGGCCGACAAAGGGCCGCCCCGCCAGATCTTCCTTGTCGCCGGGTTGTTCGCCGACCACCATCATCCGCGCCTGCCGGTGTCCCTCGCCCGGCACCACCTGCGTCGCGTTTCGATAGAGCGGGCAGCGCGTGCAGGCGGTCTCGGCCTCGGCCAGCGCGCCGAGCGAGTCCGCCACGACCTCTGCATCCGACATTGGCCTTTCCCTCCCAAGCGCTTCGGGCCTGCGCCGGATCAACCGGCATGGCGGCGGGATGTTCCCGCCGGTCGCCGCCACCTGGCGCGGCGGCGCGCTTGCGGCGGCTGGTCTGGCGATCCCCGGCGCCATGCCGGACCGCCCGCAGCAGGGTGCGCCGGGGCATGGACGGGCCTGCACGATCCGGCCCGTCCCGACCGTTCTGACCCCCGGGACCAGGCCGCCGAACAAGGGCCTTTCGGGCTGGATCCCGCCCCGCCTCGCGCCGCCCCGCATGCGGCCCGGCGCGCACTGATCCGGCCAAATGCCGGCAGGGATTTGAACTTTTCCCGCGGGACTGTATACTGACCGCCTCGAAATCGGGGCCTTGCCCCATTCCATGCAACAGGGTCGCGACAGACCCGCGGAGGTGACCGGCATCCAGCGCCGGTCGGTTTCGCCCCCCCTTGCGCCGCCTTGCGCCGGCGCGCTGACAATCCGGAGATATCGTTTAATGGGCAGATTTCTTGCTTCGACCTCGCTTGCCTTTTTCGCACTGGCCGCACCCGCGCTGGCGGAGGAGGAGGAATGCGGCAGCATCACCGTGGCCGAGATGAACTGGGCCTCGGCCGGGCTGGCGGCCTGGGTCGACAAGATCATCCTCGAGGAAGGCTATGGCTGCGACGTGGCCTTGGTGGTGGGCGATACCATGCCGACCTTCGCCTCGATGAACGAAAAGGCCGAGCCGGACATGGCGCCCGAGCTTTGGGTCAATGCCGTCAAGGAGCCGCTCGACCAGGCGGTGGCCGAGGGGCGCATCGTCATCGCCTCGAAGATCCTGTCCGATGGCGGCGTCGAGGGCATCTGGGTGCCGACCTGGCTGGCCGAAGAGCACGACATCCGCACGCTCAAGGACGCGCTGGAACACCCCGAGCTGTTCCCCGGCGCCGAGGATGACAGCAAGGGCGCCTGGTTCGGCTGCCCTTCGGGCTGGGCCTGCCAGGCCATCAACCGCAACCAGTTCCTGGGTTCGGGCGCCAAGGAAAAGGGCTTCGAGCTGGTCGATTCCGGCTCGGCCGCGGCGCTGGACGGTTCGATCGCGCGGGCCTTCAACCGCAAAGAGGGCTGGCTGGGCTATTACTGGGCGCCGACGGCCATCCTGGGCCAGTATGACATGACCCGGCTGGATCTCGAGGCCGGGCTCGACCGCGAACGCTGGGACGAATGCATGGTCAAGCCCGATTGCGCCGATCCGCAGGTGACGGAATGGCCGGTCTCGGATGTCTATACCGCCGTGACGAAGGAATTCGCCGACAAGGCCGGCGTGGCCATGGACTATGTCGAGACCCGCGCCTGGAGCAACGAGACGGTGAACGCCATGCTGGCCTGGATGGCCGAGAACCAGGCCAGCAACGAGGACGCCGCCTATGAATTCCTCGAAACCCGCGAGGATGTCTGGACCGAGTGGGTTCCCGCCGAGGTGGCCGAGAAGGTCAAGGCGGCGCTGTAAGCCGCGCCATCGCGCCTGACGGGCAAGGTCGCGGGTCGCGGCCTTGCCCCTTTCCATTTCCAAAGGACGAAAGACATGGACCTGATCCGCTTCCCGGAAATGAGCCGCGGCAGCCTGCGCGCCATGCGCCAGACCGTCGACGGCGCCTTCCGCGACTTCACCCGCGCCTGGGGCGACACGCTCGAGGCGCTGTTCGCGCCCCTGCAAAGCCTGCTGACCTTCATCGAGAACCTGCTGATCCGCTCGCCCTGGGTGGCGGTGCTGGCGGTGCTGGCGGTGGCGATCTGGCTGGCCAGCCGCAGCTGGAGGATCGCGCTGGGAGCGGTGCTGGCGCTGCTGGTCGTCGGCTATTTCGGCATGTGGGAGGACACGATGCGCACCATCGCCATGGTTGCGGTCTGCACCCTGGTCGCGGTGGTGCTGGGCATTCCCGTCGGCATCCTGATGGCGCAATCGAACCGCATGAACGGGCTGGTGACGCCGATCCTCGACATGATGCAGACCATGCCGAGCTTCGTCTACCTGATCCCGGTGGTGATGATCTTCGGCCTGGGCAAGGTGCCGGGGGTGATCGCGGTGGTGATCTATGCCATCCCGCCGGTGATCCGGCTGACCAATCTGGGCATCCGGCAGGTGGCGCCCGACGTGCTGGAGGCGGCCGAGGCCTTCGGCTCGTCCAGCTGGCAGAAGCTGCGAGAGGTGCAGCTGCCGCTGGCGCTGCCGACGATCATGGCCGGGGTGAACCAGACCATCATGATGAGCCTCGCCATGGTCGTGGTCGCCTCGATGATCGGGGTGCGCGGCCTGGGCCAGCCGGTGCTGCAGGCGATCAACCAGCAATATTTCACCATGGGGGTGATGAACGGGCTGGCCATCGTCGCCATCGCCATCATCATGGACCGCACCACGCAAGCCTATGGCAAGCGGCTGCAAAAGCACGCGGAGGCCGGCAAATGACCGAAGCAGGCAAGCACGACATCGAGATCCGCGACCTCTACAAGATCTTCGGCCCCGAGGCGGCCCGCCATGTCGAGGCGGTCAAGGCCGGGCTGGGCAAGGCCGAGCTGAACGACCGGCACAATCACGTCCTGGGCCTGCAGGACATCAACCTGACCATCCCGCATGGCCGGATCACCGTGATCATGGGGCTGTCGGGCTCGGGCAAATCGACGCTGATCCGCCACATCAACGGGCTGATCCGGCCGACGGCGGGGCAGGTGCTGTATGACGGGCAGGACGTGGTGACGATGACGCCGGCGCAGCTGCGCGATTTCCGGCGGCAGAAGACGGCGATGGTGTTCCAGAAATTCGCGCTGCTGCCGCATCGCACGGTGCTGCGCAATGCCGCCTATGGGCTGAACGTCCGGGGCATCGCCGAGGCCGAGGACCGCGCCCGGCACTGGATCGGCCGCGTCGGCCTGCAGGGCTACGAGGACTATTATCCCCGCCAGCTTTCCGGCGGCATGCAGCAGCGCGTCGGGCTGGCGCGGGCGCTGACCAACGATGCCGAGATTCTGCTGATGGACGAGGCCTTCTCGGCGCTGGACCCGCTGATCCGCATGGACATGCAGGCGATCCTGCTGGAATTGCAGCAGGAGCTGCGCAAGACCATCATCTTCATCACCCATGACCTCGACGAGGCGCTGCGGCTGGGCGACAAGATCGCCATCCTGCGCGACGGCGCCATGGAGCAGGTCGGCACCGGCCAGGACATCGTGCTGCGCCCGGCCAACGACTACATCGCCGAATTCGTGCGCGAGGTGAACCGCGGCCGCATCATCGAGGCGCAGACCATCGCCGCGCCCGCCGCCGAGGGGGGCGAGCTGCCCGGCTTCACGGTCAAGGCGCGCTCGAAGCTGGACCTGGTGGCGCGCCGCATGACCAAGGCCGGCGTGTCCGAGGCGCAGGTCCGCGACGCGGATGGCGGGCTGGTCGGAACCATCGACCTGCCGGCGATCCTGGACGCCATGGTCAACCCGGCCGACGCCGCCAGCGAGGACTGAACGCGGCCTTGCTGCCGGCCTCGGCCGGGGCGCGGCGGTCACGGCCGGCCGCGCAAGGCCACGATCACGCGATCCGCCATCCGGGCGCAGCGCGCGCCGTCGAAGGGAAAGACCGCGTCGAAGCCGCCGCGCAGCCGGACCTCCAGCGCTCGGCGCAACTGCCGCCGAGCGCGGAACAGCCGGGTGCGCACGGTGATCGGGTTCAGCCCCAGATCATGGGCGATGGCCAGCACCGGCTGGCCCTCGACCTCGTGCAGCAGGAAGGGCAGCCGCAACTCGGGCGGCAGGCGGGCCAGCGTCTCCTCCAGCAGGGCGCGGACCTGGTGGCGGGCCACGTCGGTCTCGGCGGTTTCGGCGCCGGGAAAGGCCAGCACATCGGCCGAGGCGGCAAGGTCGTCGTTCACCGGGGCATGGTCCCTGTCGGGGCGCGGGCGGCGGGCCTGCATCCGCGCGGCATTGATGGCGATGCGGCTGATCCAGGTGGAAAACCGCGCCTCGCCGCGAAAGCTGTCCAGATGGGTGAAGGCGGCCAGATAGGCGTCCTGCACCGCTTCCTCGGCCTCGGCGTCCGAGGGCAGGATGCCGCGGGCGATGCGAAACAGCCGCGGGTTCATGCGGCGCACCAGCTCGCGGATGGCGGCCTCGTCCCCGGCCCGGGCCGCCGCGACCAGCTGCCAGTCCGGGTCGTCCGGCGCGGCGGCCAGCGGGCGGGCGCGGATCATGCCGCGCCCTCCGCCTCGACCCGGCCGGCGGCCAGGATGGCGTCGACCGGGGGAAATGCCGCCAGCACCTCGGGCATCAGATCCTCGCTGTCCGGAGCCGGGCCTTCCCAGCCGGGATCGCCGGGCCGGCCCACCACGATCCGCCCGACCATCGCCGCCATCTCGTGCGGCTGGCAGTAATGGTCATAGACGCCGGGCAGGGTCAGGGTGATCTGGAAAGCTTGATCCGGCAACAGCAAACCGCTGTCCCACGGCCGCGCCGCCGCCGGAATCCGGCGCTGGCGATCGAAAAGCGCCGGGTGATAGGCGGTGCTGGTATGGCTGTTGCCGGGATCGCGGTTCACGAAACGCAGGGTCGTTCCGGGCACCACCGCCAGGCCCCGGGGCGAGAACCAGACCCTTTCGCCGCGCGCGCTGCCGCGCATGGCGATCTCGATGGGCGGGCCGGCGGCGCCGGCGCCGCCTGCCAGGGCGGCCAGGCCGCCGCCCAGGGCCAGAAGATGGCGGCGCGACAGCCTCATTTCGCCAGCCGGGCGCGGGCGTCGGCGTCGTGGAACAGCACCACATGGGCATGGGGCTTTTCCACGCCCGGATGGCCGGCATTGTAATAGATATCGACGCCGGCCACGCTGTCGGTTCCGACCGCGAGCTTGTCGAAGGCCTTGCCGGCGGTCAGATCCTCGATCGGCACCATGTAGATGGTGGCCGAAAGCCGGCCGTCATGGTCGTAGCCCAGAAACGGCCCTGCCGGCAGGCTGGCCGGATCGACATAGAGCGTGCCGAGGCCGGGGATGAAATCCGGCAGGGTGACCAGGGTGCTGACCTTGGCGAAGGGGGCGGCGGGCGGTGCGGTGAGGGCGGCGTCCTGGGCCAGCGCCATGCCGGCGGCGGCCAGCGAGCCCAGCAGAACGGGGGCGATGATGCGCATGTCTTGTCCTTTCCGATCCGAGCCCGCTGGTCGGGCTCATACCGGATTGGATGCGGCATCGCGAAAAATGTTCCCCGCCATCCGGGTTTTTCTGCGGGCCGCCGGCGGGGCCGGTCAGATCGCGAAAATGTCGTCCGCCAGGCCGGCGACGGTCAGGCCCTGACCGTTGACGACGATCCGGTCGCCATCGCCGAAGTCGATGACCACGCCGGTCGCGGTCTTGCGCATGTGATCGCGGATGAAGGCGGCCGGGTTCGCATCCAGCAGCGCATCGTCGATCAGCAGCCGGTCGAGGCCGCGCTGGTAGCCGTTGATCGTATCGGCGCCGTGCCCGTCCTGGAAGACGAAGGCATCCGCCCCGGCGCCGCCGTTCAGCAGGTCATTGCCCTGGCCGCCATGCAGCGTGTCGCGGCCAGCCCCGCCCAGCAGCCGGTCATTGCCGAGCTCGCCGCGCAGCCAGTCATCGCCGGCACCGCCATCCAGCAGGTCGGCGCCCAGCCCGCCCAGCATGGTGTCCTGGCCGGTGCCGCCGCGCAGCAGGTCGTTGCCGACCTCGCCCCGCAGCTGGTCGTTGCCGTCGGCGCCGGCCAGGGTGTCGTTGCCGTTCCCGCCCTGCAACGTGTCATGGCCCAGCCCGCCGAACAGGGAATCGAAGCCGTCGGCGCCCAGGATGCGGTCATTGCCGGCCGCCCCGTTCAGCGTGTCGTGGCCGGCCTTGCCGTCCATCCAGTCGTTGCCGTTCCCGGCCATGGCCATGTCGTTCCGGGCCGTCAGCCGGTAATCGTCGGCGCGCGGCGTGTTCTGCGCCGGACCGGGGGTGACGAAGACCTTGCCGTCGAAGTCCTCCAGCCAGTCGGCGCGGCTTTGCAGCGACAGGTCGGCGCCCGGATTGGCGACCCGCATGAAGGTGCCGGTATCGACGCGCACCGGCCCGTCGGTGTCGGCGAAGTTCTGCGTCGCCATCAGCACCTTGTACTGGCGGCCGCCAAGCTCGAGATAGCCAACCTCGAGCCCGATGCCGACGAAGGCCGCGTCGCTCAGGATGTTGGCGCGGTGGCCGGGGCTGTTCATCAGGTTCTGGTGCAGTTGCCGGATCTCGTCGCGCAGGTCGGCTTCGCCCTGGATGCTGACATAGGCGATGTTCTCGGCGGTCATCCAGGCCCCGGCCAGGTCGAAGCCCGCCGCCTCCATCCGCTCGCGCGAGGACGAGCCGTTGCGTCCGGTATGCGAAAACACGTCGGTGTTCAGCATCCAGCGGCTGTGGCTCTCGGCCGAATCGTTCAGGCGCTTTTCCAGCGCCAGGGCCGGCAGGCCCTCGGCCCGGCGCGACTGGTTGACCAGGCTGGCGAAATAGCGCTCGTGCGCGGATGCAAAGGACATGGCGGAACCTTGGGTGAAACGGTGACAGACGTTGCAACCTTATCGTGTTTCGCGGCCGCGCCCACGCCCCGCCCCGGCCGGCCGCGGCAATCCGCCGATAGGTCTGCGCGGCTTGGCAGCATCCTGCCTTCAGCGCCGGGGGCGGGCGGCGGGACGGGATCGCGGCGCGGCAAGGTCTTGCAGCACGCGGCTGGCTGTGGCCGCAGTTGCCGTCCAGCCGGGCAGGGCGGCACCGGCCCGGGCTGCCGCATCGCCCATCCGCGCCCGCAGCGGCGCGTCGCCCAGCAGGCGGCGCAGCGCGGCGGCGAAGGCCGGCGGATCCTCGGCCGGCACCAGCAGCCCCGCGGCGGCGGGCACGGTGTCGGGGACGGCACCGGTCGCGCAGCTGACGATCGGCAAGCCATGCGCCAGGGCCTCGTCAAAGACCAGCCCGTGACCCTCGTATCGCGTCGCGAGCGCGAAGATCGAGGCCCTCGCGTAAAGCCGCTCCAGCCGACCGGCATCGACCCGCCCCGCCAGCGTGACCCGGTTCGCGACCGGGCTTTCGGCCAGTTGCCGGGCCAGCGCGGCGGCATGGGCCCGGTCCCAGGGATTGCCGACGATCACCGCCCGCCAGTCCAGATCGGCCAATTCCGCCAGCGCGGTCAGCAGCAGGTCGTGGCCCTTGCGCGGATGCAGGATGCCCACCGACAGGATCAGCGGCGGGTTGGCCGGCGACGGGGCAAGCCGCGCCGGATCCACCCCCGGCCGGGCGATGGTGATGCGCTCGGCGGGCACGTCGTAGCGCTTGGTCAGCATGGCGCGGGCATGGCGGCTGGGGACCAGAACATGCCGCGCCAGTTGCAGGTTGTCGCGCTCGGTCCGGTAGAGATGCGCGCGCCGCGCCGGGTCGAGCCCGGTCTCCATCGCCAACGGGTGGTGGATCATCGCCACGACGGGGGCGCGGACCCGGGCAAGGCCGGCCGTGTCGATGGCGCCGAAGACCAGCCCGTCGATGATCAGCGGCCGGTCTTCGGCCGCCAGCACCGTTACGGCTGCCGCCATCTCGGCCGGGGTCGGGTCGGGGAAACCGGCGGGCAGATGCAGGTGGCGCATGTCGTGGCCCAGGGCGCGCAGCCCCTCCAGCAGCCGGCGTTCATAGATATAGCCGCCGGTCAGCGTGGCGATGTCGCCAGGGATGGCGAAGGCGGCGGCGCAAGGCCGGGTCATGGGCGCACCTGTTCGGGGGCATAGCGGGCCAGAACGCGACGCTCGGCCGCGCCGACCGCGGCATGGCCCAGCCACGAGAGCAGCGTCACCAGCACCACCGCGGACCAGAGCATGTCGTAATCCGAAACCGAGGCGGACAGGGCCATCAGCCCGCCGATGCCGCCACCCGTCGCCAGCCATTCGACCACGGTCACGGCCAGCACCGCCGCCGGCACGCTCATCCGCGCCGAGGCGAAAAGCGCGGGCAACATGGCCGGGATGCGGACATGGATCATCTGCCGCCAACGACCGGCGGCATAGCTGCGGAAGACGTCGAGGATCTGGCCGGGCGCCTGCCGCAGCCCCTGCTGGCAGGCGACGAAGGTCGGAAAGAACACCATGACCGCGACCAGCACCACCACCCCCGCCGCGCCGCGCCCGACCAGCAGCACGATCAGCGGTGCCGTGGTCACGATGGGGATGGCGCGCAGCGCGATGGCCAGCGGCGTGACCAGCGCCGAAAGCGCCGGCAGCAGCCCCAGCAGGACCGCCAGCCCCGCCCCCGCCGCCAGCCCCGCCGCATAGCCCGGCAGCACATGCGCGCCGGACTGCACCAGCGCCTGCGCAAGGGTCTGCCGGGTCTGGGCGGCATCCGGGGCGAAGGCCAGCGCCGCCAGCACGTCGCCCGGCCGCTTGGCGAAGAACGGGCTGAGCCCGGCCAGCCGCAGCGCCGCCCACCAAGCCCCAAGCACCAGCGCGACCACCGCCAGCGCCAAGGCCGGCGCCGCGCGGCGCGAACCGGACGCGGCGCCCGGCGGCGCCAGCAGCACGGGCGGCGATTCGTCCAGGAAGCGGCGGGCCGCCGCGCCGATCAGCGCATAGGCCGCGACCGCGACGGCGGCCGCCAGCACGGCGATGCTCCAGAGCGCGGGCAAGTCCAGCGCCCGGGTGAAGCGGATGGTCAGCACGCCCATGCCGCGCTCGGCCCCGGTGAACTCGCCCACCAGCGCGCCGAGGAAGGCGGCGGGGGCCGAGATCTGCAGCCCGGCGACCAGATAGGGCAGGGCGGCGCGCGGCCGGACATGACGCAGTTCGGCCATGCGGCCGCGGCCATAGACATGGATCAGGTCCAGCCAGGCGGCAGGCACGGCGCGCAGGCCGGCCAGCAGCGGGATCAGCGTGGTGTAATAGACCGCCAGCGCCGCCAGCGCGATCTGCGGCCCGTCGCCCGGGCCCATCATCACCCGCAGGATCGGCCCGGTCGCCACCAGCGGCAGGCAGAAGACCACCAGCGCCAGGCCCGAGACCAGCCCGGCCAGCCGGGGCCAGAGCAGCGCCAGGCCGGCCAGCGCCACGGCGGCCAGATTGCCCAGCAGAAAGCCTGCCGCCGCATTGGCCCCGGTGACGGCCAGCGCCCGCGACAGCAGGCCGGCATGGGCAACGGTCCATTGCGCGACCTCGGCGGGGCCGGCGATCAGGTAGCGGCCCGCCAAGGCCAGCGCGAGCCCCTGCCACAGGACCAGCAGCAGGACCGGACCGGCCAGCGCGGCCCGCACGCTCATGCCGCGCCAGCGGGGGCAGAGAGCGCCGCCCGCGCCGCGGCCTCGATGCGGCGGAAGTCGGGGCTGTCGGCCAGCCCGGGGCGACGCGGATGCGGCAGAGGCACGGCGATGTCGGCGGTAATCCGGGCCGGGCAGGGCGACAGGACCAGGATGCGGTCGGCAAGCCACACCGCCTCGGCCAGAGAATGGGTGACCAGCAGCGCCGTGGTGCCCTGCGCCTGCCAGAGCGGCGGCAGATCCTGCGCCAGCTGGCGGCGGGTCAGTTCATCGACCGCGCCGAAGGGTTCGTCCAGCAGCAGCACTTGCGGCGCGGTGACCAGCGCCCGGGCGATGGCGGCGCGCTGGCGCATGCCGCCCGACAGCGCCGCCGGCCGGGCGGCCGCGAAGCCCTCCAGCCCGACCAGCCGCAGCAGCCGCGCCACCTTGCCCGGATCGGCGGGCTGGCGGACGAGCTTGCGCGCCAGCGCCACGTTCTGCGCGGCGCTGAGCCAGGGCAGCAGCGAGGGATCCTGGAACGCCACCGAGATCGCGCCTTGCCGGCGCTGCCGGGCCGGGTCCAGCCCGCCGATGCGCACCTGCCCGCCGTCCGGCAGTTCCAGCCCGGCGATCAGCCGCAGCAGCGTGGACTTGCCGCAGCCCGAGGGGCCGATCAGCGCCGTGGTTTGCCCGGCGGCGAAATCGGCGTCGAACTCTGCCACCGCCCGCACGCCGCCGGGCCAGGTCTTGGTCAGCGCCCGGCAGGCGATCCCGGCGCCGCTATCCCGCATGGACCGCCTCCAGGATCGAGCGGTCCCAAAGCGCGGGCGTCACCTCGCGCCCCAGCAGCGAGAGGGTGCGGATATTGGCCTCGACCGCCTCGTCGCTCCACCAGCCGAACCCGTGCCTGTCGGTCAGATCCGAGAACATCAGCGGCAATTGCCGGCGGGCCTGCAATTTCTGCGTGGGCAGGTCCAGCCCGGCATCGGGAAACAGGGCGACGGTCAGTTCGGCCGCCGCATCGCTGTCGGCACGGCAGGCCTCCCAGCCCCGTGCCTCGCCGGCCATCAGCGCCACCAGCGCCCCGCGGCGGTGGGCCAGGCTGTCCTCGGTGGCGATATAGGTCTGGGAATGCAGGGCATAGCCGTGATCGGCCATCAGCATGGTGCGGGCCTCGATGCCCTGGATCGCCATGGCGACCGGCAGGTCGGTTTCCCAGCAGAGCAGGCAGTCCACCTCGCCCGCGATCAGCGGCTGGGCGGAATATTGCGTAGGCACGATGCGGATGGCGTCGAAATCGACATCGTTCAGCTTGCACAGCGCCTGCAGCACGGGGGTGTTGGCGATGGCCATGCCGATGCTTTTCCCCGGCAGGTCCGCGGGGGTTTCCACCGGATTGCCCGGCAGCGAGGCGATGGCGAAGGGGTTCTTCTGCATGGCGACGCCGATGATGCGGAACGGCGCGCCCTGCGCCACCGCCGCCGCGGCATAATCGGCGGCCGAGATGCCGACCAGCGCCGTCCCGGCCACCACCGGCGGCTCGACCGGGGCGTTCGGGCCGCCCTGCAGCAGCGAAACCTCCAGCCCCGCCTCGTGCCACCAGCCGTTCCGCAGCGCGATATAGCTGCCGGCGAACTGCACCGAATGCAGCCAGGAGAGCTGCAGCGCCACCGCTTCCTGCGCCCGCGCCCCGCGCGGCAGGCCGGAGAGGCCGAGCGCCAGCCCCGCCGCCCCCGTCCGCAAGAGCCGCCGGCGTGTCATCGGGGGATGGGTCATCGGGGCACCTCCGTTTCGGTCATCATGGGGTTGGGGACGAACGACCGTGCCCGGCGAGGCGTTCCCTCGGCCCCGGCTCCGGCGCGGCGAAGCCTTGCAGGATCAGGTCGCGCATCCGGTCCATCGGGATCGCCGGGCTGTCCGCGCCGGGGATCAGCCCGGGGACAAAACCCCAGGCGGCGCTGCGTTCGACCAGCGCCGCGGGGCCGATCACATGCATGGGCACATCGCGCCCGCCATCCGGCGCGATCCTTTGCGCGGCCTGGTGATCGCCCAGAACCAGGATCAGCGGCGCCTCGTCGGCGTGACGCAACGCATAGGCCGTCACCGTCTGCAGGGCATAGTCGATGGCGTCCCGGTAATGCCGCCGGATGCTTGCCGGGTCGCGCCAGACCGCCTGCGGGCTTTCCCCGGCGGCGGCCATGGCGGCGAAGGCGGAACCGTCCCCGACCTGGTCCCAGCCGATCAGCCGCGGCACCGGCACCCAGGGCGCGTGCGAGGAAATCAGCACCACCTGCGCGAAAAGCGGCGCGCCGTCCTGCCGGCGCAGCAGCCGGTCTGCGGCGGCCAGGGTGAACTGGTCGGGCATGGTCACCCAGTTGAAGGGCGGGCCGCGATAGCCCAGATCCGCGTCGGCCAGGACGCGGTCGAAACCCATCCGCGCGGCCTCGGGCCAGGGGCGGGTGATGGCCGGCATCACGGCGGCGGTGCGGAACCCGGCGCGCTGCGCGTAATGGAACAGCCCCAGCCGCCCGCTGGCCAGCATGGCCTGGTAAAGCGGCTGGTCGCCGATCCACAGGCCCGAGGCGAATGTCGCATGTGCCAGCCAGCTTTGCCCGCCCTGCGTCGGCGAGGCGAGAAAGCCCGAGCGCATGGCAAGGCCGGCCCGCGCCAGATCGGCCTCGGCCCGGCGCAGGGTGGCAAGGTGGGTTTCGGCGTAGAAGGGCGTCGCGAAGCTGGCGCGGCCATAGCTTTCGACGAAGATCACCAGCACGTCGCGGTCGATGGCGCCCAGCAGGCCCGGCCGGTCGGCCATCGGGTCGTTTGCCGCGACTGCCCGGAAGTCGCGCAGCGCGGCGAGGGTGCCGGCGACCAACCCGGCGCGCTGGCTGGCATAGCGGGCATTCCCGAGCCCCGGCGCCATGGCCGGCAGCAGGACCAGCCCGATCGCCGCCGTCAGACCGATGCGACCGCGCCACCCCGAGGCCGGGCGGGTCCACAGCCCGGTTGCCCACCACAGCGCCGCGGCGATGCCCAGGGCGGCGAGGGCGGCGGCGAGCACGGCGCCGAAAGCCGCAGGCGTGCCAAGGCTGCCGGCCAGCAGCCGCACCGCCGCGTCCAGCAGCGGCAGGTCGGCCGCCAGGTTGAAGGGCCGTCCCAGCGCCGCGCCCATGCCAAGATCGGCCAGCTTCTGCAGCGCCAGCAGCGTCAGCGCCGCCGCGACCGGCAGGCGTGCCACGCCGCCGCCGAGGACCAGGACAAGCAGCAACAGCGGCAGTTCCGGCGTCGGGCGCAACGCGGCACCGGGCAGGATCAGCGCCAGCTGCATCGCCAGCGCCGCAACCAGCAAGGGCAGCGCCCGGCGCATCGTCATGACCGGCGCCGCCACAGCCAGCGGATGTCGAGCGCGAAGGACAGCGCCAGCGCCGCCGTGGCGAACCAGGCCAGGAACCCGGCCTGCGCATGGCCCGGCAGCGGCGTCTGCAACAGGATCAGCGTGGCAAGCTGCAGCACGCAGATCGCCTTGCGCCGCTGCCGCTGCGGCAACTCGGCCCGCAGCCAGGGCAGGACGAGCCCGGCGGCGGCGAAGCCATAGCGCAGCACCCCAAGCAGCAGCACCCCGGGCCCCAGCGCCGTGCCCAGCCAGGCGTGCAGCGCCAGGGTCAGGGCGAAAGCGGCGTCCACCTCCATGTCGAACCGCGCCCCGAAGCCCGAGACGAGCCCCGAGCGCCGCGCCAGCCAGCCGTCCACCCCGTCGAGCGCCAGCGCCACACCCCCGACGATCGCGACCGCCCATCCCGCCGCGGCCCCGTCCGCCAGCGGCGCCAGCAACGCGCAGGCGATGGCGGCGCGCAGCAGCGTCACCGCGTTGCAGCCGCCGATCCGGTCATGCGGATAGCTGCGGCGCATCTGCGCCAGGATCATGGCGCAGCCGCCCAGATACAGCGCGCTGGCGGCCAGCCAGCCCGCGGCCGTGCCGCCGATGCCGGCCAGCCGCAGCGCCTGCATGGCGAAAACGCCCATGGCGGTGCTGGCGGCAACCTGCGCCGGGATTCCGGCCGCCGGACGAGGCGGCGGCGCAAGCGGGCCGTGATCGTGATCGGACATGGAAAAATGCTACGCCAAGCAGGGATTCCGTCAAGATGCCACGGCTTTGCGGGCGGCGGCGGTTGCGCTAGGATGGCGCAAAGGAGCCAGCCGATGACCGAGTCCGCATGCGGTTACCGAACGCCCGCCCGCCTGTTCCACTGGATCGTCGCGCTTGCCGTGCTGCTGATGATCCCGGCCGGGCTGATCATGACCCGCGAGGGGCTGGACCGCGGGCTGCAGGACACGCTGTTCATCTTTCACAAGAATACCGGCACGCTGCTGATCCCGTTGATCCTGGCGCGGATCGTCTATCGCCGCCTGCACCCGCCGCCGCCGCTGCCGGATTCGGTGCCCGGCTGGCAGCGGCGGGCGGCGGCGGTCTCGCATCTGACGCTTTACGTGCTGCTGGTGGTGATGCCGCTCAGCGGCTTCGTGCGGGTGCGGGCAGGCGGCTTTCCCATCGAGTTGCTCGACGCGATGGGGGCCGGGCGCTGGCTGCCGAAATCCGAGGCCCTGGCCGGCGCCGCGCAGGGGCTGCATTTCCTTGCCGCCCTGCTGCTGATCGCGGTGCTGGCGGTGCATGTCTCGGCGGCGCTGCAGCACGCGCTGCTGCGCCGCGACGGGGTCTGGCAGCGCATCTGGCCGCCCCTTGGCGGGGGGTGAAGGGCAAAGGCCTGCTCAGTCCAGCGTGCGGCGGAACCGCAGCAACGCCAGCCCGCCCAGCACCGCCACCATGATCGACAGCGCGGCGAATTGCGGCGCGACATCGGCCGGGCCGGCACCCTTCAGCATGATGGCGCGCACCAGCCGCAGCAGATGCGTCACCGGCAGCACCTCGCCCAGGGCCTGCGCCCAGCCGGGCATGCCGCGGAACGGGAACATGAAGCCGGAAAGCAGGATCGAGGGCAGGAAGACGAAGATCGCGATCTGCATCGCCTGCATCTGCGTGCGCGCCGCGGTCGAGATCAGATAGCCCAGCAGCACCAGCGCCAGCACGAAGACCATCACCCCCGCCAGCAAAAGTCCCAGCGAACCCACGAAAGGCACGCCGAACACCGCCCAGGCCGCGCCCAGGATGACCAGAACCTGCACCGCGCCCACGGCAAGAAAGGGGGTGATCTTGCCCAGCATGATCTCGGCCGGGGTGGCGGGCATGGCCAGCAGGTTCTCCATGGTGCCGCGCTCGATCTCGCGGGTCAGGGCCATGGCGGTCATCATCACCATGGTCATCTGCAGGATCACCCCCAGCAGGCCGGGGACGATGTTGTATTGCGTGACGCCCTCGGGATTGTAGCGGCGGTGGATGACGATCTCGGGGCCGGTCCGCGCCGGCTCGCCGGGGCGGTCGCGGCGAAAGGCGCCGTCCGCAAGGCGCGGCAGCGCGGCGATGGCGCCGCTGGTCGCCGACGGGTCCGAGCCGTCCGCCTCGACCAGGATCTGCGGCCGGTCGCCGCGCTCCATGCGCCGGCCGAAATCGGCGGGCACCGTCACCACAAAGGAAACCTCGCCCCGGGTGATCAGCCGCTCGGCTTCCTCGGCCGAGGCGGCCGGGTGGGTGATACGGTAATAGCCGCTGTTTTCCAGCGCCGCGGCAAAACTGCGGCTGAAGCGGTCCTGCACCGGGGCGACCAGCGCCGCGGGCATGTTCCGGGGATCGCTGTTGATCGCATAGCCGAACAGAAAAAGCTGCATGATCGGCACGCCCAGCATCATGGCGAAGGTCAGCCGGTCACGGCGCATCTGGATGAACTCCTTACGCAGAAGCGCCCGCAGCCGTGTCGGGGAAAGGCTCATCGGACATTATCCTCGGAGAGTTCCATCAGCCGGATGAACACGTCCTCGAGGCTGGTCTCGGCCGGCTGGCCGGTCACGCCCTCGGCGGCCAGCGCGGCCTCGAGCTGCGCGCGGTCGGTGCCGGTGACGTGCAGCGCCGTGCCGAAGGGTTCGACCTGGCCGACGCCCGGCGCCCGGCGCAGGCGCTCGGCCAGCGCGCCCGGCCGCGCCGACCGCACGGTCAGCGTGACCAGCCCGGCGCCCGCGATCACTTCGGCCACGCTGCCCGAGACCACCAGCCGGCCATAGGCGATGTAGTTGATCCGGTGGCAGCGCTCGGCCTCGTCCATGTAATGGGTCGAGACCAGCACCGTCATGCCTCCCAGCGCCCGGGCGTGGATCTCGTCCCAGAACTGGCGCCGGGCCTTGGGATCGACGCCGGCGGTCGGCTCGTCCAGCAGCAGCAGCCGCGGCTGGTGCATGATGCAGGCCGCCAGCGCCAGCCGCTGCTTCCAGCCGCCCGACAGGCTGCCGGCCAGCTGCGTCCGGCGCGAGGTCAGGCCCAGATCCTCCAGCGTGTCGCGCACCGCCTGCCGCGGCAGGCCGTAGAGCCCGGCGACGAAGGCCAGGTTCTCCTCGATCGACAGATCCTCGTAGAACGAGAATTTCTGCGTCATGTAGCCGACCTGCCGGCGGATGGCGCGCTGCTGGCGGCGCAGGTCCAGGCCCAGCACCGTGCCGCTGCCGGCATCGGGCGTGAGCAGGCCGCAGATCATGCGGATGCAGGTGGTCTTGCCCGAGCCGTTCGGGCCCAGGAAGCCGGCGATCTCGCCCTTGGCCACCCGCAGCGCGACATTGTCGACCACCCGCCGGCCGCCGAAGGATTTCGTCAGCCCGGTCACGTCGATGGCGGTGGCCGCGGTCATGGCGCCTTCCAGACCTCGACGATCTGGCCGGGTTTCAGGCCGCCGCCCGGTGCGGGGCGGGCCTCGACCAGATAGACCAGTTTCTGCCGGGTGTCGCGGGCATAGATGACCGGCGGGGTGAACTCGGCCTCGTCGGCGATGAACGAGACCCTGGCGTCGGTCGGCCTGCAGCCGTCGCAGCCGACCCGCAGCCGCGCGCCCGGCGACAGCGCGGCCAGTTCGGCCTCGGCGACGTAGAAGCGCAGCGTGACGGCACCCTCGGGCAGGAGGGTCAGGACCGGGGCCGACGGGCCGGCAAGCTCGCCCGGATGCCGCAGGATGTCGGTCACGGTGCCGGGCGCGGGTGCGGTCAGCCGGCGCTGCTGCAGCTGCCATTCCCTCACCTGCCGCTCGGCCCGGGCCTGGGCCAGGGCGGCGCGGGCGGCGGCGACGGCATCGGGGCGGGCGGGCAGGCGGGCGACGGCCAGCCGCGCCTCGGCCTCGCGCACCGCCGCCTCGGCCATGTCGGCGGCGGCGCGGGCCTCGTCGCGCTGCGCCGACGAACTGACGCGCTGCGCCAGCAGCCGTTCCTGCCGCGCCGCCTCGCGCGCGGCGCGTTCAGCATTGGCGCGGGCGGCAGCCAGCGTCGCCTTGATGGCCGCGATCTCGGGCTGGCGTCCGCCCTTTTCCAGATTGGCCAGCTCGCTGGCGGCGCGGGATTCGGCGGCGCGGGCCGCGGCCAGCGCCAGCGCGGCGTCGCGGCTCTCCAGCATTGCCACGGCCTGTCCGGCCTCGACGCGGTCGCCGCGCTGCACCGCCAGCGTCTCGACCCGCGCCGCCGCCACCGGGGCGATCTGCACATACTCGCCCTCGACATAGCCGGTGCCCAGGGGCGGCGGCGGGCCGCATTGCGCAAACAGCGCCGCCAGGAAGCCGAACGAACACAAAAGATCAGCCATGCCCGTCCCCGATCATCCGGTCCAGATTGGTCAGCATCCGCCGCGTGATCGCCCGCGCCTCGGGCCGCGCATAGTGCCGCCAGCCCATGCGGCGCTGGACGATGGGCGCGGCGATGCGGAAATAGACCGCCTGTCCGACAAGCGAGAACACGGCCAGCTTCACCTCTTCGGATTCCGCCGGCGTGCCGGTCGCGGCCGACCACAGCGCGCAAAGCGCGTGGTGGCGCGGCTCGATCAGCGTGGCGTAGAGCCGGTCCAGAACCGGGCTGCCCGGCTGCGCCAGTTCGCGCAGCACGAAGGCGACGGCATCGCTGGCCCCGGGGCTCAGGATCATGAAGGTGACGATCCGCCGCACCAACCGCCGCAGCAGCAGGCGCGCGCGCACGGAATCCATGACGCCCGGCCCGGCAGGCAGCGGCCGGGCGACATGCTCGACCCGCTCGGCCACCGCGTCGGCACAGGCGAGGCGCAGCCCGTCCTTGCCGCCGAAATGATAGGCGATCGAGGAAATGTTCGTCCCGGCCCCGGCGGCGATCGCCCGGGTCGAGGCCGCCTCGAACCCGCCGCGCCCGAATTGCTGCAGGGCGGCCCGGATCAGCGCCATGCGGGTGGGATGCGCGTCCATGCCGGTCACGATGGTTTCAATCAATCGATTGATACAGGATTTCCGCGCCGGAGTCGAGGCTAGAGTCGAGGCCGGAAGCAAGGCCGCCGCGGGCGCCATGAAAACGGCCGGCGCCGTTTCCGGCGCCGGTCGATGGTCCGTCCGCCTGAAGGGCGATGCCGGCTAGCGCGCGAACCCGCTGACCTGCGGCAGCCAGGTCGAAACCGCCGGCACGAAGGTCAGGATCAGCAGCGCGGCCAGCGCCGCCAGGAAGAAGGGCGGCAGCTCGCGGATCAGCGCCGAGGGCTTCTGCTTGGTGGCCGAGGCCACGACGAAGATCAGCCCGCCGACCGGCGGCGTCATCAGCCCGAAGGTCAGGTTGACGATGACGATGATGGCGAAATGATCCGCCGCGATGCCCAGGTTATGGGCGATGGGCGCCAGGATCGGCACCAGGATCATCACCCCCGGCAGCGGGTCCATGAACATGCCGAAGACCAGAAGCAGCAGGTTCACCATCAGCAGGAAGGCGATGGGCGACAGGTTCATGGCGATCACCGCATCGGCCATGGCCTGCGGCACGCCCTCGATGATCAGCACCCAGGCGAAGGCGCGGGCGGCGGCCAGGATCATCAGCACCGCCACCGACATGATGGCCGAGCGCAGGAACGCCCCCCACAGGTCCGCCAGCGTGAAACCGCGATAGACGAAGGCGCTGGTCAGGACGGCATAGAACACCGCGACGACCGAGGCTTCGGTCGGGGTGAACAACCCGCCGCGGATGCCGCCGACGATCAGCACGATCAGCAGCAGCGCCGGCAGGGCGGCGAAGCTGTTGCGCAGCATCTGCCCGACCGGCGGCCGCGGCTCGAGGCTGCGATAGTTGCGCTTGCGGCTGATCCACCAGTTCACCGCCGCCAGCAGCCCGGCGATCAGGATGCCGGGTAGGATCCCGGCCATAAACAGCGAGCCGACCGAGGTGTTGCGGTCCTGCAGCGCATAGATGATCATGGTGATCGAGGGCGGGATGATCGGGTCGATCACCGCGACCGAGATGGTCAGCGCCCCGGCATAGGCCTTGGAATAGCCGCTGCGCTCCATCATCCGCGCCATCATCGCCCCCGGCCCCGCCGCCGAGGCCAGCGCCGAGCCCGAGATGCCGGCGAACAGCGTGCCGGTCAGCACGTTGGCATAGCCCAGACCGCCGCGCAGGTGGCCGACGAATTGCGAGGCGAAGCGCAAGAGCATGCGCGAGATCGCGCCGGTGGACATGATCTCGGCCGCCAGGATGAAGAAGGGCACGGCCAGCAGCGGAAAGCTGTCAAGCCCGGTGAACATCTCCTTGACCACCACGACCAGCGGATAGCGGCCCGACAGGCCCACCGCCGCGAAGGCGGCCATGGCCAGCGCGAAGGCGATGGGCACCCCCATGAGCATCAGGATCAGGAAGGCGGCGACCAGGATCTCAACCAAGGGGGGCCTCGTCGGAATGCTGCAGCCCGGCGCGCAGGTATTGCGGTGCGATCAGCGCGAGATGGAGGATCATCAGCGCGAAGCCGGCGGGCATCGCGGCATAGATCCATTTCATCGGCACCTGCAGGGCCGCCGATTTCTGGATCGCCATCCGGTTCATGTAGTCGATGCCGACCCAGACCATGAAGGCGAAAAAGCCGAACAGCACCAGCAGGATCACCGCGCGCAGGACGCGCTGGCCGCGGCTGGGCAGCGCGTCCTGGGCATTGGTGATGGCGGCATGGGCGCCCTCGCGCAGCGCCAGCCCGCTGCCCAGGAAAGTCAGCCAGATCATCGCGTAACGCGCCACCTCGTCGGCCCAGGTCAGCGAATTGCCGGTCAGGTAGCGGCCGGCGACGTTCCAGCCCAGGATCACCGACATGGCTGCCAGTCCCAGGACCAGCACGGCCCCGTTCAGGGTGACGAAGGCGCGTTCGATTCGGCGCATCGCGGCTTACTCGACCGCCTGGATGCGGTCCATCAGCTCCTTGCCGAACTGGGCCTCATACTGCTTGTAGGGCTCGGCCAGCGCCGCGCGGAAGGCTGCCTTCTGCTCGGGCGAAAGCTCGTTCACCTGCATCCCGGCCTCTTTCATCGCCGCGACGCCCGAGGCGTCGACATCGTCGACATAGCCGCGCATCGCCGCCACCGCGTCCTTGGCCGCCTTGTCGAAAGCCGCCTTCTGCGCGTCGTCCAGGCCGTTCCACAGCGTGGGCGAGACCAGGATGACGGTCGAGGAATAGACATGGCCGTCAAGGGTCAGGAATTTCTGCACCTCGTTCAGCTTGGCCGAGACGATCACCGACAGCGGATTCTCCTGCCCGTCGATGGCACCCTGTTCCAGCGCGCCGATCACCTCGGGCCAGGCCATGGGCGTGGGGGCGGCGCCAAGGGCGCGGAACGCCTCGATATGCACCGGATTCTCCATGGTGCGGATCTTCAGCCCGTCCAGGTCGGCCGGGGTCTCGACCGCACCGCGATTGCTGGTGATGTGGCGGAAGCCCTGCTCGCCCCAGGCCAGCGCGTGCAGGCCGGCGGGCTCGAATTTCGCCAGCATCTCCTGGCCGATCTCGCCGTCCAGCACCTTGCGGGCATGGTCCTTGTCGCGCAGCAGGAAGGGCACGCCCAGCACCCCGACCTCGGGCACGAAATTGGTCAGCGTGCCGTCCGAGGCGATGGTCATCTCGACAGTGCCGAGCTGCAGCCCCTCGATCACCTCGCGCTCGCCGCCCAGGCCCGAGGAGGGGAAGTGGCGAAAGCTGAACTGGTCGCCCAGGCTTTCCTTGAGCGAGGCCTCGAAAGCCTTGGCGCCGGCGCCGTAATGGCTGTCCTCGGCCAGGGCATAGCCGATCTTGATCTCCTGCCCGAACGCGGGCGTGACCAGGATCGCGCCGGCCAGCGCAGCGGCAAAGATGTGTTTCATCGTGAATCCCTTCCCCTTTTGCGGCGCAGATTTAGCGCTACCTGCCGGGGATGTGCAATCCCGCACCACCGGTCCGGCCGGCGTCGCGCGCCAGTTGCCGGCGGGCGAGGTCGCGCCTGTCGTCCAGGGTCGAGAGCAGCACGGCGGCGACAAGGCCGATGCTGACGCCCAGCAGCGTGTCCAGCACCCGTTCCGGCGCCATGGCCGCGCCGGCTGCATCCGGCGCCGCAAGATGGCTCATCAGCAGGGCCATGGGCGTGACCAGGATCTGCCCCAGCGCGTAATTCGTGCCGATGATCATTTCCGTCGCGAATTGCAGCGCCGTCAGGACAGCGATCAGGCTCCAGACCGAGGGGGCCTGATGCAGGACCAGCCAGGCCAGAAGGGCTCCGACGGCGGTGCCCGCCATCCGTTGCAGGGCGCGGCTCAGGTTGATGTGCAGCTGCGGGCCCTGCATAACCGCCAACGCCCCGAGGGCAGCCCAGGCCGGATGCGCCGCGCCGACGGCATGGCTGGCAAAGATCGCCACCGCGGCGCCCAGGGCGATACGCCCGGCAGCAATCAGGCGATCGGCCAGGGGCTGCAGCGGCTCGACGGGAAAGCGGCGTTCGGGGGTGGCGGGATGGCGGAGCGTCTCGGTCAGCGCGCAGACGGCCAGGGCCAGCGCGGCGACAGCGGCGGTGGCCGCCGCGCGTTCGGCCACCTGCTGCAACGTGCCGACATGGCCCATCGCGGCGCCGGCGGCGAAGACGAAGATCAGCGGTCCCGGCGGCCCCAGCCGGCTGGTGGCGGCGGCCAGGAAGAACCCGCCGCAGGCCAGCGCCAGCAGCACGAATTGCAACACCAGCGGCGCGCCCAGCCAGGCGGCCATGGACATGCCCAGCACCGCCAGCACCTGCCAGAAGCCGCTGAGCAGCAGGATGCGGTTGCGGCGGCCTTGCGGCGCGAAGCGCCCGAACAGCGCCACCAGCGCCCCCAGCGCGGCGAAGCCGATCAGATGCGACCAGGGCGAGACATGGACAAGGGGCAGGGCCACCGCCATCGTGATCGCCGCCTGCGATCCGGCCAGCACGGCATTGCGCAGCGAAGGCTGCCGGTTCAGCGCGAAGCTGTCGCGCAGGTGGTGCCGGCGCAGCAACTGGCGCGCCGCGTCGATACGGCGGGCCGGCAAGGGGACGGTGGACCCGGGCGCGGTCATTTCTGCGCCTCCTCCTGCTGGCGCGAGGCGAGGCGCTGCTCGATCCGGTCGAAATGGCCCAGCATCGCCGCGATCTCGGCATCCGAAAGGTCCGCCAGCAGCTCGTCCTCGCCCGCCGCCAGCGTCCGGCGGATCTCGGCCACGCGCTGCCGGCCCAAATCGGTCAGGTGGATCAGCCGGGCGCGGCCATCGCTTGCGTCGGGCCGGCGCTCGACCAGGCCCTGCCGCGCCAGGATGTCGAGGACGCGCACCAGGCTCGAACCGTCGACCCCGACGAGCAGCGCCAGTTCCTTCTGGGTGATGCCGCCGCCGGTTTCTTGCAGATGGATCAGCGGCACCCAGGTCGCGTCGGTCAACCCGGCCGCGGCCAGATGCGCGTCGATGGCGCGGCGCCAGCGCCGGGCCAGCAACGAGAAGCGGATCCCGAAGCGGAAGCGGGGAGAGGACGGATTGTTGTGCATGTGCCGCTTGTAGCAGATATGAATTGAATTGCAATGCAAATCATATGACCATCGGCGCCGCGGCTTCGGCGGGCGCGGCCAGAAGCAGCGCGAAAGCGCGCAGGAATGCCCAGATCACCCCCCAGACTACGGCAAAGCCGGCAAGCGCCAGCAACTGGCCGACGATGATCCACAGCCCGTCGCGTTCCAGCACCCCAAGCGCCAGCACGCAGATCGCCAGCCCCGGCAGCATGTTGCCCAGGGGGATCGGCAACAGCAGCACCAGCGACAGGCCCAGACAAAGCGCGCCGGTCAGCCGCACGGCCACGGGTCGGGTCAGCGCGGGCAGGCGCGGCGAAAGCAGCCGTTCCGCCTTGGCCAGGAACGGCGCGCAGCGCGCCACGACCGAAGCGAAATCCGCCCGCGCCACCGAGCGGCCGGCGATAAAGCCCGGCAACCAGGGCGGCCGGTCCGCCATCATCTGGAAGGACAGGTAGATCAGCGGCAAGCCGAGGATTCCCGAGGTGCCCGGCGGGGCCGGCAGGGCGTTGGGAAAGGCGAACAGCACCAGCAGCACGGCGATGGCCCGCCCCTTCAGCAGCGCCAAGAGGTCGGCGACGCTGATCCGCTCGCGCGTGTCGTCGCCGGCGACCGCGGCCAGAAAGCCGGACAGCCGTTGCTTGTGCGGCGGCTCGGGCCCCTCCCCGCCGGACGAGGACGGGCCGGCGGGGGGCGGGCCGGCAGGGGGCTTGCTGGACGAGGGTGTGCTGGGCCAGGGCATCCCGTCTCCTGTGGCTTCACGCCCTGCGGAGCCGGGTGTCCGGCCGGTCAGGGTTTCGGCGGCGGCCGCGCGGGCCTTATCAAGGACTGTGCGGCATAGGCCCGGATCGCGCAACCCGCGGCGCCCGTCGCCGGGTCGGTCGCCGGGTCGGTCGCCGACGCCTCGGACCGTGCCAGCCGTCGGCCGGATTCGATGGCTTTCAGCGCATGGCCGCGATGGCTGGCGATGCCGCGCGGGCCGGCGGCGACCAGCGACCGGCCCGGCTGGCCGCAAGGCCGTTCCCGGCCGTCAATCTTGGTGATCCGCGTGCCCTTCAGCCGGCGGGCATTGCGGTGCCGCCGCCCGGACCGAGCCGGCGCGACGGCCTGCCATCCTGCAAGCCGGTCACCCGCCCCCCTACGAAATCGCCCGCAGCTTTCACAGGACCATTCGCTGTTGCGAAACATCAATCTGGCACGGCAGTGATCCCGCATCGCCGACGCGGCCGTGGCCGACAGGCTGGCGCCATGCCGCAGTTGCCGCTGGCATTTTCCCGCGAAGCCCGCCATCACCCTGACAAAGATCGCTATCCGAGAGACATGATGGGCTATTTTCCTGACTGGCGCCGCGCCACCGGCGCCACGGTTCTACCAGACGAGAAGCTGCCGCTGGCCGCGGCGGTGCCGATGAGCCTGCAGCACCTGCTGGCGATGTCGGGCTCGACCATCCTCGCGCCGCTGATCATGGGCTTCGACCCGAATGTCGCGGTGTTCTTTTCCGGCATCGGCACGCTGCTGTTCTTCGTCATCACCGGCGGGCGGGTGCCCAGCTATCTGGGCTCGTCCTTCGCCTTCATCGCGGTGATCATGGCGGCGACCGGCTTTGCCGGCGGCGGCCCGAACCCCAACATCGCCGTGGCGCTTGGCGGGATCATCGCCGCCGGGCTGCTTTACGCGCTGATCGGGCTGGTGGTCATGGCCATCGGCTCGGGCTGGGTCGAGAAGCTGATGCCGCCGGCGGTGACCGGCGCCATCGGCATGGCCATCGGACTGAACCTGGCACCGGTGGCGGTCAAGCAGCTGGCCGGCAGCTTCGCCCATCTGGGCATCGCCCTGGCGACGGTGCTGTGCATGGCCGCGGTCTCGGTCTACGGCCGGCAGGCCACCAGCCGCGTCGCGGTGCTGATCGCGCTGATCTTCGGCTATGCGCTGGTGCTGATCCTTGGCAACGGGATGGGCCTGGTGCCCGGCATCGACTTCGCGGCCGTCGCCGCGGCGCCCTGGTTCGGTCTGCCGCATTTCACCGCGCCGCGCTTCGACTGGGGCGCCATCGGGCTGATCGCCCCGGTCGCCGTGGTGCTGGTGGCCGAGAATCTTGGTCATATCAAGGCTTTGGGCGCCATTACCGGGCGGAACATGGACCGCTATATCGGCCGGGGCTTCCTGGGCGACGGGCTGGCGACGATGCTGGCCGGCGCCGGAGGCGGCACCGGCGTCACCACCTATGCCGAGAATATCGGCGTCATGGCGATGACCAAGGTCTATTCGACGCTGATCTTTCCCCTTGCCGCGGCCATCGCCATCCTGCTGGGCCTGTCGCCGAAATTCGGCGCCATGCTGCAGACCATCCCGGCGCCGGTGCTGGCGGGACTGGCGGTTTCGGTCTTCGGCCTGATCGCCTCGGCCATGGCGCGGATCTGGGTGGACAACCGGGTGGATTTCTCGGACCCGAGGAACCTGTTCACCGTCGGCGTGGCGCTGATCTTCGGCGCCGGCGACTTTACCGTGACGCTGGGCGGCTTCTCGCTGGGCGGCATCGGCACCTCGACCTTCGCGGCGCTGCTGCTCTACCAGCTGCTGGGCTTCGGCCGCCGCGCGGCGGGCTGAGGCTTTCGTCCCGGCTCAGCCGGGCTGGCAGACGAAGGCCTCCAGCGCCTCGGGGTCGATGGGCTTGAAGATGATCTGCAGCCCGGCCTGACCGGCGGCGCGTCCGGTCTCGGGGCTGCGGTCGGCGGTGATGATGCGGGTCGGGCGCATGCCGAAGCGGCGGTGCAGCGCCTGGGCCGTCTCGACGCCGCTGGGACCGTCTCCCAGTTGCTGGTCCAGCAGGTAGATGTCGGGGATGACGCCCATCTCCTCGACCAGGGTCAGGGCCTCGCCGCCGCTGGCGGCCTCGACCACCTCGACGCCGCGGCGTTCCAGCAGCTGCGCGATGGCGCTGCGCAGCTCCTCGTCATTCTCGACCAGCAGCACGATGCGGTCCATGCCCGCCTCGGGCGAGGGCGCGGCGGCGGGGGACTTGCTACCGGCCGAGGGCAGATCGGGCGCCAGGGGCAGCTCGACCGAGAACCGGGTGCCGCGACCCGGCACGGAATGCAGCCGCAGCCGGTGGTCCAGCAGCGCGCAGGCGCGCTCGACGATGGCCAGGCCCAGCCCCATGCCCTGCGCGGCCGAGGCGGTGCCCTCGACGCGGTGGAACTCGCGGAAGATCGCCTGCTGGTGCTCGGGAGCGATGCCGGGGCCGGTGTCGTGGACCTCGATGCGCAGGCTGCCGCCCTGGCGGCGCACGCCGACCAGGACCCGGCCGGATTGGGTATAGCGGATGGCGTTGCCGATCAGGTTCTGCAGGATGCGCCGCAGATAGGCCGCGTCGCTTCCCACCGCCAGCCGGCAGGGCATGATGCGCAGCCCCAGCCCCTTGGCCGCGGCCAGCGGCGCGAATTCGTCGGTCAGCTGCGCCAGCAGCAGCTCCATCGACAGGGGCGCGATCTCGATCTCGGTGCCGCCGGATTCCAGCCGCGACAGGTCCAGAAGCGCGCCCAGGATGCCCTCGACGCTGATCAGCGCGTTATGCGCCTTTTCCAGGGTGACGCGCAGGGCGCTGTCGCCGGCATCGTCGCGCGCCGAGGCGACGAAAAGCTTGGCCGCCGACAGCGGCTGCAGCAGGTCGTGGCTTGCCGCCGCGACAAAGCGCACGCGGGCGGAATTGGCGCGCTCGGCATTGGCCAGGGCCGCGGCCAGTTCCTCGGTCCGGGCGGTGACGCGGGCTTCCAGCGTGGCCTTGGCGCGCAGCATGGAATGGATCGCCAGACGCTCACGCGTGACATCGGTGAAGGACATCACGAAGCCGCGCTCGGGCATCTCGCGGCCATGCACGTCCAGGATGACGCCCGAGGCGTGCCAAAGCTCGAAGGACAGCGGCAGGCGCGCGCCGCGCATCCGCACCCATTCGCGCAGCTGCGAGGCCGAGAACCCCTCGTTGAAGCGGGCCTGATACAGCATCCGCACCGCCAGCCGCTCGAAGCTCAGCCCGCGATGCATCAGCGCCGCCGGGATCTCCAGCAGGTCGGCCAGCCGCTGGTTCCAGCCGATCAGCGCGCCATAGGCGTCGAAGATGCCGACGCCCTGGTTGATATGTTCCAGCGTGGCGCGGATCATCCGCGCCTGGTTGTCCAGCAGCTTGCCATGCTCGATGCGCTCAGCGCGGATGATGCGGGTCACGTCGGTATGCAGGACCACCGTGCCGCCGTCGAAGGTGCGCTGCTCGCTGATCTGGATCCAGCGGTCGCCGGTCAGGCCGATGTTGAAATGCTGCGGCTGCTCGTGCCGCTGCATCCGCTGGGCGATCCAGGCTTCGGGGAACAGCCCCTCGGGCAGCAGCACCTGCCGCGACCGGCCCAGCAGCCCGACATAGGTCGCAAAGCCGATGCCGGGGGCCAGCGCCTGATGCACGTCCGACAGGTCGGCGCAGAAGCGGCTGTTGCACAGCACCAGCCGGTCCTCGGCGTCGAACAAGGCAAAGCCTTCCTCGATGGCCTCGATGGCCTGCGACAGGTCGCGGCGGGCGCGCTCGGCGGTGGCATTGGCGGCGTTCAGCCGCTCCAGCGTCGCCTCGAGGTCGCGGGTGCGCTGGCGGACGCGCTCCTCCAGCAGGGCGGCACGGCGGAACTCCTCGAAGGCGGCGTTGTTCTCGTCCCGGCGCTCCTCGGAATGGCGCATCAGCGCCTCGGCGATGACCAGCAGCTTTTCCAGGTTCTGCGCCGCATCGTCGTTGCGGTCGATCAGCCAGTCCGAGATGCGCCCCGCCATCAGCCGGCCCCCGCCAGCCGGGTGCCGGGCGGATAGATCGCGCAGCCGGTCAGGGTGTGGTTGACATGCAGCGGGCCGAATTGCTCGCCATAGGTGGAAAAGCCCCAGACGCGATGCCGGCGCAGCACCTCCGAGACGGCGCCGCCCAGCTGCTTGTGCTCGGCCTCGATCCGGCGCAGCACGCAGTCGAAGCCCAGCACCGCCACCGGCGGCACCGGCTGGGCAAGCTGCGACAGCCGCCGGTCCAGATGCGAGGGCAGATCCTCGGGTTCGGTCAGCGCCAGCACCACCCCGGCGTCGATGGCCGAGAAGAACAGCAGATCGCCCGACGGCAGCACGCGTTGCACCGCGCGCACATGATAGCGGCCGCCCACGCGCACGGCGAGCGGATGCGAGGCAAAGGTCAGGTAGTCGATCAGCGCCGGGTCCTTGCCCAGGATGCGGGCATATTCCCGCGCCGCCGGCTCGGCATTGATGCGCTGCACGACGCGGGCGGCGGGGTCGGCCCGGGTCACCACCATGCGCCGCTCGGTCGGGTGCAGATGGTCCATGTTCAGCGCCCGCACCGGGCAAAGCCCACGCAGCACCGACAGCACCGCGGCGTTGCGCAGCGTCCGGCCGCGATGGATGACCAGCGTTTCGCGAAAGCGCGTCCCGTCCCCGGCCGATCCGCCGATCAGCGGCACATGCCCCGAGCCGGCCGCGAGCGCCGAGGCCAGATCGTCCTCGCGCAGCGACAGCCCGTCGACCAGCAGCAGCGCGAATTCATGCGGCAGATGCGCCTGCGCGCCCGCCAGGTCCTGGCGGAGCTGCAGGAAGGCCGCCGCCGCCGCGCTGCGAGACAGGCGGTCCAGATCGGTCAGTTCCAGCACCTCGGCCGCGAAAAGCCGGGCGGGGAAACCCAGCGCCAGCACCGCGCCCTCGTCATAGCCGGCCTCCGAGATCTCGCCGGCGGTGGTGCAGCCGACGACATGGGTGGCGGGCAGGCGGGCCGCGGTCTCGGCGGCGATGCGCGCGACATCGGCCCGGGGCGAGACGAACAGCATGACCAGCGCAAAGGGGCCGGGCCCGAGCGCCTGCGCCAGCCGGCCGGTCACGTCGGCATCCTGCGCCGGCGCGCTGGCCCGCGCGATGCAATCCTGCGCTGCACTCACCCCGGCCTCCCTTCCGATGTTGCGCATTCCCTGCCGTCAGGCTTAGCGGTTCATTCCGCCGCTGTCATGGCCGGCGGCGTTCTGGCCTGCGCCCGCCTCCGAGGTCATGGCGTTGAAGCTGATGTCCTGCGCGAACAGCACCGCCTGGGTGCGGGTCTGCACCCGCAGCTTGCGCATGATGGCGGTGACATGCGCCTTGACCGTGGTTTCGGCGATCGACAGCTCATGCGCGATCTGCTTGTTCAGCAATCCGGCGCTGATCAGCTGCAGGATCCGCGCCTGCTGCCGGGTCAGCGAGGCGAGCCGCGCCAGCGCCTCCTCGGCCAGGCTGGGGGTGGCGTTGTCCAGCGCCAGCCGGCTGGAATGCACCTCGCCGCTGGCGATGGCGGCGAAGGCTTCGCGAAACGCCTCGCGCGGGGCGTGCTTGGGCACATAGGCGCTGACCCCGGCCAGAAGCGCGCCGCGCACCACCCGGCGCTCGTCCATCGAGGAGACCACGATGATCGGCCGCTCGGCCGCCGCCTGGCGCATCCGCACCACCCCTTCCAGCCCGTTCACGTCCGGCAGGTGCAGGTCCAGCACGATCACGTCGGGCACCGGCTCGCGCGCCATGCGGTCCAGCGCCTCGGCCAGACTGCCCACGGCCTCGACCCGGGCAATGCCCACCGGGCCCGTCAGCGTCATCGACAGCGCGTCGCAGAACAGCGGGTGGTCGTCCACGATCAGCGCGGTGTTCAGCGGGCGGATCGCCGGCGGGGGTTGCTGGGCTTGTTCCATCGTTCTGCTCATCTCGCTGCCTCGGCTGGAAGGTTGGTCGATTCTAGGGGCGGGCGGCGGGCCTGTGAAGCGCGGCGGCGCGGCCCGTCACCCCGGGTCTTCCAGGCGGATCAGCCAGCCGCCCGAAGCATTGACCTGGATGCCGTAGCGACCCGGCCCCTCGATCAGGAACGAACCCGAGCCGGCCCCGGCCTGATGCAAATTCTGGATCACCGCGCCCGATGCGTCCAGCAGATAGACCACCATGATCGCATCCATGCTTTCGAACACCAGCCGCGTCGGCCCGTTCAGGTCGAAGCGCGGCAGCACCCGGTTGCCGGCGCCGCGATGTTCCACCGCCGGTTTCCGGGCCGCAAGCCGGTCGTAGCAGGCCAGCCGCCGGGTTCCGTCCGCCTCGGCCCGGCAGGCGCCGAGCGCGGCGGCAAGGTCGAAGCCCGGCGCCGGCGTGCCCGCCAGCACCGCCGCCGCCGCCAGGATCACCAGTCCACGGGGCATCCCGTGCAGTTCTCCATATGCACCCCCTCCCAGATCGCATAGGGGGCGTGGTTGCCCTCCAGCAGCGCCTCGGCGAAATCGGCGTTGTAGAACTTGGCCTCCATCAGGTTCGCGCCGACCAGCTTCGCGCCGACGAATTTCGACTTCGGCGCCATGGCCGCCTCGAGCGAGGCGGCGGTCAGGTCCGCGCCCGACAGGTCGGCGCCGGCCAGCCGGGTATAGTCCAGGTCGGCGCCGGTCAGGTCGGCATCGCGCATGACCACGCCCTGCAACTGCCCCATCCGGAAAGTCGCGCCCCGCAGGTCGGCCCCGGTCAGGTCGGCGCCCTTCAGCTCGGCCCCGAACAGATTGGCCCGCATCAGGTTCGCGCCCTTCAGGTCGATGCCGTTCAGCTTCAACCCGCGCAGGTCGGCATGGCGCAGATCGGCACCGGGGCAGGCCGCGCCCGGCTTGATCTCGCAGCCGCCGATGACCAGCGGCCCCTCGCGCGGGGTGGGTTCATCGACGATGACCGGCCAGCCGCCGCCGGTCTGTTCAGAATTGGCCGCATGGACCCCGGAGGCGAGGGCCAGGGCGGCAAGGATGGTCAGGCTTCTGAGCATCTCGGGTTCCCTTGGATCGAGGGTGAAGGCCGGGCGGGGGCCGGCCCCGCCCGTTCGGTTCAGCGCCGCCTCACTTCGAGGCGGTCAGCAGGTCGTCGGGGATCTCGAAGACCCAGAACGAGCCGCCCTGGCTGACCTGGGTGGTCAGCGTGGCCATGTCGCCGCCCCAAAGCGGCACCGCGCCGCCATAGCCCGAGGCGATGCCCAGATATTGCTTGCCGTCCATTTCCCAGGTGATCGGCGACGAGACGATGCCCGAGCCGGTGTTGAACTTCCACAGCTCCTCGCCGGTCTCGGCGTTGAAGCCCTTGACGAAACCGTCCGAGGTGCCGGTGAAGACCAGGTTGCCGGCCGTGGCCAGCGTGCCGGCCCAAAGCGGGAATTCCTCCTTGTGCTCCCATTTCTTCTCGCCGGTGGTCGGGTCGAAGGCGCGCAGCGTGCCGATATGGTCGTCGTAAAGCCGCTTGATGCGGAAGCCCTGGCCCAGATAGGCGGCGCCGGCCTGATAGGTGACGTTCTCGGTCCAGTAATCCTCGGTCCAGTGGTTCGCCGGGACGTAGAACAGCCCGGTCTTCTGGCTATAGGACATCGGGTTCCAGTTCTTGCCGCCCAGGAAGGGCGGCGAGACCTCGATGCTGGCGCCCTTGGTCTCGCCCTCGGCGGGCAGGGGCGGGCGCTGGCCCTCGTTCTCGATCGGCCGGCCGGTTTCCAGGTCGATGCCCTTGGCCCAGGTGATGCCGTCGACGAAGGGGAAGGCGTTGAGCAGCGCCGTCGGCCGGTTGATCTCGCCGCCGCGCTTCGACAGCGCCTCGACATCGGTGACGTAGAAGAAGCCGTTGCGGTCGGCATGGGCGCCGGCGCGATGGGTCTTGCCGTCCTTGTCCTTGTAGTCGAACAGGATGATCTCATTGTTGCCCGAGAAGTCCCAGGCGTCGTTCGGCGTGTGCTGGTAGAAGCCGATCAGCTCGCCGTTCGAGGGATCGACATAGGCCTGGCCCGAGGTATAGAGGCTGTCGCCCGGCGTGCGCGCCCAGGTGTTCCAGGGCGCGGGGTTGCCGGCACCGACGACGATGGTATTGGTTTCGGGATCGAAGCTGGCCGATTGCCAGGGCGCACCGCCGCCGTGGCTCCAGGCCTCGACCTTGCTGCCGTCGGGATTGTTCGGCCAGCTCGGCGCGGCGGGATCGCCGGTCGCCGTGCCGTCCGCCCCGGCCAGGGTGCCCTTGTGGCCCTCGACAAAGGGGCGCATCCAGATTTCCTCGCCGGTCTCGACATCGCGGGCATAGAGCTTGCCGACCACGCCGAACTCGTCGCCCGAGCTGCCATGGATCAGCATGACGCGACCGGTTTCCTTGTCCTTCACGATGGTCGGCGCACCGGTCATGGTATAGCCGATCTTGTGGTCCTCGAACTTCTGGCGCCAGACCACCTTGCCGGTGTCCTTGTTCAGCGCATAGATGCTGGCGTCCAGCGTGCCGAGGAACACCTTGTCGCCATAGATCGCGGCGCCACGGTTCACCACGTCGCAGCAGGGGCGAATGTCCTCGGGCAGCCGGGCCTCGAACTTCCACAGCCGCTTGCCGGTCTTGGCGTCCAGCGCCCACATCCGGGAATAAGAGCCGGTGACATAGATCACCCCGTCATGCACCAGCGCCTGGCTTTCCTGACCGCGCTGCTTTTCGTCCCCGAACGAGAACGACCAGGCCGGACGCAGATGCTTGACCGTTTCGGCGTTGATCTGGTCGAGCGAGGAATAGCGCTGCGCGTCCACCCCCAGACCATACATCAGCACGTCGTCGGTGGTCTCGGCGTCGTTGAGGATGTCCTCCCAGGTGACGGGGCCGGTCTCGGCATGGCCCATCGCCGCGACGCAGGCGAGGGCCAGAACACTGGCCGAGGTCAGTTTCAGAAAGCGATTCATGCAGTCTCCTCCATATACATGAACGACGGGGTTGCCCGCGTCTGATGCCTTGTCGGTCCTTGCTTCAGGCGCCGCCGACGACCGGCAGCGCCCCGGTTTCATGGTCGCCGAAACGTCGGACGACCGAGCGCAGGTATTCCTCGGGATTGGCGCCGAGCCCGGCGAATTCCGGGACCGGCCCGGCGGCCATCGCCTCGATGGCGGTCAGCCCCAGATCCGCCGCCATCGCCAGCCGGTCGCGCGTCGCCCGCAGATAGGCGCGGGTCTGCGCGATGCCCTCGCCCGCGCGGTGGAAGGGGCCATGCCCCGGCACCACCCCGGCGGCACCGAGTCCTTCCAACTGGTCCAGCGCCGCCAGCCAGGTCGCGAAATCCGCGTCCGGCAGGCTGGGCGCGCGGTCGAGAAACACCAGGTCTCCGGCGATCAGCACGCCCGTCGCCTCGTCCATGATGGCGAGATCGGCGGCGGTGTGCCCGGCCAGCGGGATCATTCGCAGCGCCCGGCCGCCGAAAGCGCGCGCCCCGGCCTCGACGCTGCCGGTGGCCGGCACGGCCTTGGTGGCCGAGATCCAGCTGCCGAGGATCGAATACAGCGTCTCGGCATAGTCCTGGGCGTATTCGCGGCAGGTCGCGGCCGTGGCCGCCAGCGCCAGCACCGGCCGGTCGGCCAGCGGGGCATTGCCGAACCAGTGATCCGGGTGGTGATGGGTGTTGATCGTCGCCGCCAGCCCGCCCAGCCGCTGGTCGGCGAAAGCGCGGATCTCGGCCCCCATCGCGGCGGTCGAGCCGCTGTCGAAGACCAGCGCCCCCGCCTCGGTCGCCAGAAGCGCCACGTTGACGATGTCGCCGCCGTTCTCGCGGGTGAAGACCTCGCGCCGCCCCTCGATCATCCAGACGCCATCAGCGATTTCAAATGGTTGCAGATCATATTTGCGAGCCTGCGCAAAGGTCGGCAAGGGCAGCACCAAGGCGGCTGCCCCGGCCAGCAGCCCCCGGCGGGTCAGGGCGGTCATGTCGCGCCCTCCACCCGGCCCTCGAAGGCGTATCCAAGGTTGTCGCGCGCCCGGATCGCGACCGGCCCCCGCGCCAGATCGGCCGGCAGTAGGAAGGTCAGCGTCGGGTTCTCCTCCAGCGGCTCGTGCAGTTCCAGTGCGGCGATCTCGGCGCCGGCCGCATCCAGCAGCGCAAGCTCGGTCAGGTGATGCGCCGGAACCCCGTCCGCCAGGCCGGTATCCTGCGGGTGGCGCAGCCGCAGTCGCAGCCGCCCGGTCTCGGGCCAGAGCCGGGCGCGCAATTCGCCGAAACCCTGCTGCCAGTCCGGCCGCTGATGCGTGGCAGAGGGCGCGCTGCATCCGCCACCAAGGGCGCTGACATAGGCCGCGCCCACCAGCCATTCGCCCGCCCCGGTCTCGGCCGAGGCGCGCAATGCGCCGCCGACCTCGTATTTCACCCCGAAGCCCAGCAGGGGCAGGGCGCGACCGGGGCGAAAGACGATCGCCTTGGGAAAGGGGCTGTAGTCGATGGTGACAACGATGCGCCGGATCGGCTGCGCGACGGCGGTGGCGTCGATCAGGAAGGGCACATGGCTGGAATCCTCGGCCGCGCGCGGCGCCAGCACGGTGACGGCCGGATCGTTGCGCCAGACCGCCGGATCGCCCAGGAATTCCTGCCGGTGCGAGGGCCACATGCCGCTGTCGAACGCATCGCCCCCCACCGCCGCCGATCCGGTCCTGCCGGTCAGCAGCGGCGGCGAGGCGGCGCCGGGCAAGCTATCGGTCAGCAGCGCCATCGCCCTATTTCCTCAGCACGCCATGGATCAGCTCGGCGGCGGCCGGCGCGTGCGAGGCGCCGCTGCGCAGCATGTGCGCCGCCTGGTCCAGCACGGTCACGGCGCGCGGCGCGCCGGAAAGCGCCTCGAAGCCGCTGCCGGCGCTTTCCAGCTCTGCAGCCAGCGCCTGGGCCTCGTCGGCGCCGGCATCGGGCGGCAGCGCCTTGACCTTGTCGTGCAGCGCCGCGATCTCGGTGCCTTGCGCCGCCAGTTCATCGGCATCGGGGCGGGTCTCGATATAGGTGCGGATCGCCCAGATCGCCTGCTGGTTCAGGATGCCCTCGAAGGGCGGCATCTTGACCGCGCCGTTCTGTTCATAGCCGTGCAGGATGCGGTCGAGATACCATTCGTCGCCGAAGTCGCTGGCCTCGAGAAAGCGCAGGTCGGGCGCCAGCCCGCCCGAGATCGCCTCGAGCCCGTGGCAGCGCGCGCAATTGCTGTTGAAGCCCTTGGCGCCGATCTCGACGGCCTTGAACAGCACCGCGCCATCCGCCTCGCGCCAGGGGTTCTCGCTGGCCATTTCGGCCGGCAGTTCCGGCAGGCCGGTGGTATCCACCGCCTGCGGTGCGGTGTCGCCATGGCCGAGCGCCATCGGTGCCCAGAGGGCGAGTGAGACGGCAAGAGGAAATGTCTTGCTTATCCTGCTGGTCATGTTCCAAAGTCCTTCCGCGCGTTTCCGGTGTGCGTTCCGTCCTGGTCAAATTTCCTTGAGATCGAGAAAGGGTAAATTGTGCCATGGTCGTATTGCGCACCCTCCGCAGGGCCCGAAGCCTGCGTTGCCGCCCCGGAATCGGGGCATTTCTCCTGCTTCTGGCAGGGGTTTTTCCCATGGCCGTCGCGGCCGAGCAGCCGGTGCTGTTCGACCAGAGCGGCTATCGTCTGGACAGCTATCGCGCTCCGGTTCCCGAAACGGCTCCGGGGGCAAGGACGCTTGACCTGCCCCAGGTGCGGGCGCTGATCGGCCAGGGCTGGATCCCGGTCGACGTGATGGGCGCCCGTGCCTTTGATATCGGCGCCGACGGCGAATGGATCCTGCCCGAGCGGCACCGCTCGATCCCCGGCGCGCATTGGCTGCCGGTGGTGGGCTGGGGCCGGCTGAAACCCTGGCAGAGCGATTACCTGGACGCCAGCCTGGAGCGGATCACCGGCGGCGACCGCGCGACGGGACTGATCCTGTTCTGCAAGGTGGATTGCTGGCTCAGCTGGAATGCCGCCAAGCGCATCGCCGGGCGCGGCTATGCCAACCTGGGCTGGTTTCCCGGCGGAGTCGAGGCCTGGGAGGGTGCCGGCCTGCCGCTGGCCGAGATCCGGCCCGAGCCGCATCGGGGCGACTGGTCGCGCTGAGTGCCGGCCTCAGCCGGGGTCAGCCATGCGCGACGGTCACGGTCTTGACACGGGTGAAGCCGTAAAGCGCCTCGAAGCCCTTCTCGCGGCCATGGCCCGACTTGCCGACCCCGCCGAAGGGCAGCTCGATGCCGCCGCCGGCGCCGTAATTGTTCACGAAGACCTGGCCGCTGCGGATCCTGCGGGCCAGGCGCAGCTGGCGCGCGCCGTCGCGGGTCCAGATGCCGGCGACCAGCCCGTATTCGGTGCCGTTGGCGATGCGGATCGCCTCGGCCTCGTCCCGGAAGGGGATCAGCACCTGGACCGGGCCGAAGATCTCCTGCTGGGCCAGCGCATGGCCGGGATCGACATCCGAAAACAGCGCCGGCAGCACGAAATGTCCGCCCGGCGCGGCGTCGGGATGCAGCCGGCCCTCGGCCGCCAGGGTCAGTTCGGCCTTGCCGCGGTCTATGAAACCCGAGACGATCCGCTGCTGCTTCGCCGAGACCAGCGGGCCCAGGTCATGCGAATCGACCGCCGGTCCCGCCACCAGCCCGCGATAGATGTCCACCATGCGCCGCCGGACCTCGTCATAGATGCCGCGCTGCACCAGCACCCGCGAGGCGGCCGAGCAGGTCTGGCCGGCGTTCTGCATGCAGGCCCCGACCAGCACCGGCATCGCCTGTTCAAGATCCGCGTCGTCGAAGACCACATGCGGCGACTTGCCGCCCAGTTCCAGCGTGACCGGGACCACGTTCCTTGCCGCCGCCGTCTGGATCGCGACGCCGGTTCCGACCGAGCCGGTGAAGGACAGGTGCTGGATGCCCGGATGCCCGGCCAGCGCCGCCCCCGCCTCGGCGCCATAGCCGGTCACGACGTTCAGCACCCCCGGCGGCAGCCCGGCCTCGGCGGCGATCTGCGCGATGGCCAGCGTCGAGAGCGAGGCGTCCTCGGCCGGCTTCACCACCACCGCATTGCCCGCCGCCAGCGCCGCCCCCAGGCCGCGGCCCAGAATCTGCATCGGATAGTTCCAGGGGATGATGATGCCGCAGACGCCGTGCGGCTCGCGCAGGGTGTAGACGGTGAAGCCCGGCTGATAGGGGATCGTGGTGCCCATCAGCATATCGGCCGCGCCGGCATAGAACTCGAAATAGCGGGCCAGGGCGCGTGAATCGTTGCGCGACTGGTGCAGCGGCTTGCCGACATCCAGCGTCTCGATCATCGCCAGTTCCGCCGCCCGGTCCTGTACGATCCGCGCCATGCGCATCAGCAGGCGGCCGCGCTCGGCGGCAGGCATCCGGCCCCATTCCCCCTCCATCGCCGCCTGCGCCGCGGCGACGGCCGTATCGACATCGCCCGGGGTGCCGCGGCCGATCTCGCCGATCACCTGTCCGACCGAGGGATCCTCGACCGGGATCGTGCCCTCGCCGGCCGGGGCCCGCCATGCCCCGCCGATGAAGATCCGGGTGGTGTCCAGCGTCATCACGTCGGTCAGTGTCAGTGCCATGCTCGCCTCCGGTCTGCCGGTGCTGCAGGACAGCCTTTTCGCGGCCGATGCGCAAGAGCGCGCGCCGACCGAGGCCCGTTGCGCCGCGGCCCGCTTGCTGTCAGATTTTGCCCATGAGGATGCAGAGAACCGCCTGGGCCCCGCGCAGGCTGGCGCTTTCGGCGCTGGCCTGTGCCGCCATCGCCCTGATCGTCTGGGTGGGCAGCGTGCTGGCGCATCGGCATTCGCTGGCCCAGGGCTATACGCGGGCCGAGACGGCGCTGCGGCTGACGGTGAACGCGCTGGCCGCCGATCTGGCGCGCTACGAGGTCATGCCGCAGTTGATCGGCGACCTGGACCTGATCCGGCAACTGGCCGCCGACCCCAGCGACATGGCGCTGCGCGATGCCACCAACCGCTGGCTGGCGGCGCAGAACGCGGCGCTGCATGCCTCGGACATCTATCTGATCTTGCCGGACGGCGAGACCATCGCCGCCTCGAACCACGGCCAGGAACTCAGCTTCGTCGGACAGAACTTCAGCTATCGGCCCTATTTCATCGACGCCATGCGGGGCCGGCCGGCGCGGTTCTACGGCGTGGGCACCACTTCGGGGGTCAGGGGCTATTTCTTCTCGGCCCCGGTGCGGGACGCGGCGGGCGGGATCATCGCCGTGGTGGCGGTCAAGATCGGCGTGGACCGGATCGAGGCCGGCTGGCGCGGCGGCGAATACCGGGTGCTGGTGACCGACCCGGACGGCACGGCCTTCCTGTCCTCGGAGCCGAGCTGGCTTTATCACAGCCTTTATCCGCTGACCGCCGACCGGCTGGCGCGGACCGCGGCCTCGCGCCGCTATGCCGAGACGCCGCTGGCCGAGTTTCCGCTGCAGCGGCTGGACGGCGGCGGGGTCGAGCTGTTGCGCCTGCCCGCCTCGCTGAGCGATGCGGCGGCGGGGACGCGGGACTATATCGCCGCCTCGCAGAACATGGCCGATGCCGGCTGGACGGTGCATGTGCTGCTGGACAGCGCCGATTTGCGGGCCGAGGCGCGGCTGATGGTGCTGAGCCTGGTGCTGCTGCTGTCGGCGGCGCTGTTCGGGGCGCTGATGCTGCGCCAGCGCCGCGCCCGCATCGCCGAGCGCCTTGCCGCCACCGCCGAGCTGGAGCGCCGCGTGGTCGAGCGCACCGCCGACCTGGCGCGCGTGAACAGCCAGCTTGAGCAGGAGATCGCCGAGCGCCGCGCCACCGAGGTCGAGCTGCGCGCTGCCCAGACCAGCCTGGTGCAGGTCGGCAAGCTGGCGGCGCTGGGGCAGATGTCGGCCTCGCTGAGCCACGAGATCAACCAGCCGCTGGCGGCGGCGCGCAACTATGCCGACAGCGCCGCCATCCTGATCGAGCGCGGCGACTATGCCCGCGCCCGCGACAACATCGCCGAGATCCTGGCGCTGGTGGACCGCATGGCCGCCATCGGCAAGCACCTGCGGCAGGCGGCGCGCAAGCCCGACGACAAGCTGGGCGCGGTGGCGCTGGCCCCCCTGCTGCGCGAGACGCAGACCATCGTCGGCGCCCGGCTGGCGGCCAGCGGCGCGGTGCTGGAATGCGACATCCCCGCAGACCTGCCGGCGCTGCGCGCCGGGCCGACGCGGCTGCAGCAGGTACTGGTGAACCTGATCACCAATGCCGCCGATGCGGTCGAGACCGCGCAGGACCGCCGCATCACGCTTTCCGCCCGCGCGCAAGGCGGGCGCGTCACCATCGCCCTGCGCGACCGCGGCCCGGGCGTGGCCGAGACGGTCGCGCCGCGGATCTTCGATCCGTTCTTCACCACCAAGGGCATGGGCGCGGGGCTGGGGCTGGGCCTGTCGATCACCGCCAATATCGTGCGCGATTTCGGCGGCGAGATCTCGGTGCAGGATGCCGGGCCCGGCGCCGAGTTCCGCGTGGTCCTGCCCGCGGCCACCGCCGCCGACGCCCGGGAGACCGCCGCATGACCGCCCGTGTCCTGCTGGTGGACGACGACGAACAGATGCGCAGCTCGACCGCGCAGGCGCTGGAGCTGGCCGGCTTCGCGGTCGAGCCGCTGGCCTCGGGCGAGGAGGCGCTGGCGCTGGCCGGGCCGGGCTTCGCCGGCGCGGTGGTCAGCGACATCCGCATGCCCGGCATGGACGGCATGACCCTGCTGGGCCGGCTGGGCGAGGTCGATCCCGACATCCCGGTCATCCTGGTCACCGGCCATGCCGAGGTGCCGCTGGCGGTCGAGGCGATCCGCGGCGGCGCCTATGACTTCATCGAGAAGCCCTTCGTCGTGCAGGAGCTGGCCACCGTCATCCGCCGCGCCATCGACCATCGCGCCCTGGTGCTGGAGAACCGCCGTCTGCGCGCCGTCGCCGGCAAGCGCGACGATGTCGAGGTGCGGCTGCCCGGCCGCACCCAGGTCATGGTCGAGCTGCGCTACCGGCTGCGGGCCATCGGCGCCTCGGATGCCGATGCGCTGATCATCGGCCCGACCGGCGTCGGCAAGGAGGTGGCGGCCCGCACCCTGCACGACATCTCGACCCGCGCCGGCCGGCCCTTCATCGCCATCAACTGCGCCGCCCTGCCCGAGGCGCTGATCGAAAGCGAGCTGTTCGGCCACGAGGCCGGGGCCTTTCCCGGCGCGCTGCGCCCGCGCTTCGGCAAGTTCGAACATGCCCGCGGCGGCACGGTGCTGCTGGACGAGATCGGCTCGATGCCGCTGGAATTGCAGGCGAAACTGTTGCGGGTGCTGCAGGAACGGGTGATCACCCGGCTGGGCTCGAACGATCCGGTGCCGCTGGACGTGCGTTTCGTCGCCGTCAGCAAGGTCGATCTGGCCGATCTGGTGGCGCGCGGCGCCTTCCGCGAGGATCTTTACTGGCGGCTGAACGTCGCGGTGCTGCATGTCCCGCCGCTTTCGGCCCGGCGCGAGGACATTCCCTTGCTGTTCCTGCAGCTTCTGCGCGAATCCGCTGCGCGGCACAACATCGCCGAGCGCGAGGCGCCGCCGGCCTTCCTCTCCGGTCTCGCGGCGCGGGAATGGCCGGGCAACGTGCGCGAGCTGCGCAACCTGGCCGAGCGTTTCGTGCTGGGGCTGGAAGGCGCCGAGATCGGCCCGGCACAGGGCGCGCGGCTGGCCGACCGGGTGGCGGCATTCGAGCGCAGCCTGATCGCCGGCGCCATCGCCGCCCATGGCGGACGGCTACGCGCCGTCTACGAGACGCTGGGGATCTCGCGCAAGACGCTTTACGAGAAGATGCAGAAATACGGGCTGGACCGGCGGCTGATCGTCGAGGCGGCGGATGAGGAATCCTGATCCTGGGTGGATTTCCGCCCATCCCTTGCCGCCATTGTCACCTTTTCCACCCATTTTCCGCCGGCCGGTTTCGAATCCGCGCCGGGCCGGCGCATTAGCATTTGTCTGAAACCCCTTTGCGCGCCCAACCTGAGGCCATCGGCTGCGCGTTGAGGAGCGCGCGGCCCAAGGTTCATGAATCAGGGAGGGAAAGATGGCTTATCCAAAGCTTGTGGCCTCGCTTGCCGCGGCGCTGACATTCACCACCGCTGCCTATGCGCAGGACTATCCCAACCGGCAGATCACCATGGTCGTGCCCTTCTCGGCCGGCGGGCCCACCGATACCGTGGCGCGGCTGGTGGCCGAGAAGATGTCGGCCGACCTCGGCCAGCAGATCGTGGTCGAGAACGTCGGCGGCGCCGGCGGCACGCTGGGCGCGGGTCAGGTCGCCAAGGCCGAGGCGGACGGCTATACCGTGCTGCTGCACCATATCGGCATGGCGACCTCGGCCACGCTGTACCGCAATCTGGCCTATGACACGCTGAACGCTTTCGAATATGTCGGCCTCGTGACCGAGGTGCCGATGGTGGTCACGGCGCGCAAGGATTTCGAGCCCACCGATTTCGCGGGCTTCATGGACTATGTCAAGGCGCATGGCGACGAGCTGACGCTGGCCAATGCCGGCATCGGCGCGGCCAGCCACCTGTGCGGCATGTTGCTGATGCAGGCGCTGGAAACGCCGCTGGTGACGGTGCCTTACAAGGGCACCGGCCCGGCGATGACCGACTTGCTGGGCGGCCAGACCGACATCATGTGCGACCAGACCACCAACACCACCCAGCAGATCAAGGGCGGCACGATCAAGGCCTATGCCGTGACCTCGCCCGAGCGGCTGAAGCTGTTCCCCGACCTGCCGACCGCCAAGGAAAGCGGGCTCGAGACGCTGGAATTCGGCATCTGGCACGGCATCTATACGCCGAAGGGCACGCCGGCCGCGATCAACGAGCGGCTGTCGAAATCCCTGCAGGTGGCGCTGGCGGACGAAGGCGTGATCAAGGCCATGGCCGATCTGGGCACCGCGCCCTCCTCGGCCGAGGATGCGACCCCCGCGGCGCTGAAGGCCAAGCTGGAGGCCGAGATCGCGCGCTGGAAGCCGGTGATCGAGGCGGCCGGCGTCTACGCCGACTGATCCTGCGGCCCCGCCGCCGCGACCGCGGCGGGGCAGCTTCAAGCGGGGGAAACACATGTCCACAAAACCCAAGGACAAGACCGACATCGCGGCCGGGCTGCTGCTGATGGCGGCGGCGGGATTTTTCGGCTGGCAGACCACCGGGCTCGAGATCGGCAGCTCGCTGCGCATGGGGCCGGGCTATTTCCCGATGGTGCTGTCGGGGCTGCTGTTCCTGCTGGGGGCGATCATCCTGCTGCGCGCCTTCGGCCGCGAGGATGACGAGCCCTTCGGCGCCATCGCCTGGCGCGGCATCCTGTTCATCCTGCCCGCGCCGATCTTCTTCGGCCTGACCGTGCGCGGCCTGGGCTTCGTGCCGGCGCTGTTCGTGACCACGCTGATCGCCTCGCAGGCGTCGGTGCGGATGCGGCCGCTGGCGGCGCTGGCGCTGGCGGTCGGGGTCACCGTCCTGTCCACCCTGATCTTCAGCTACGGTCTGGGGCTGCCGTTCCGGCGCTTCGGCCCGTGGCTGGGAATGTGAGGCCGCCATGGATCTGCTCGGCAATCTCGCCATGGGCTTCTCGGTCGCCTCGTCGCTGGCGAACCTGGCCTTCTGCCTGATCGGGGTCATTCTGGGCACGCTGATCGGGGTGCTGCCCGGCATCGGCGCCACCGCGACCATCGCCATGCTGCTGCCCATCACCTTCCAGCTCGAACCGGTCAGTTCGCTGATCATGCTGGCGGGGATCTATTACGGTGCGCAATATGGCGGCTCGACCACGGCGATCCTGATCAACATGCCCGGCGAAAGCTCGTCCGCGGTGACCGCCATCGACGGCTATCAGATGGCGCGCAAGGGCCGGGCCGGCACCGCGCTGGCGGTGGCGGCGCTGGGGTCGTTCTTCGCCGGCACCGTCGCCACCTTCCTGGTGGCGATCTTCGCCCCGCCGCTGACCGAGGTGGCGCTGAAATTCGGCGCGGCCGAATATTTCAGCCTGATGGTCATGGGCCTGGTGATGTCGGTGGCGCTGGCGCATGGCTCGGTGCTGAAGGCGCTGGCCATGGTGGTGCTGGGCCTGCTGCTGGGCCTGGTCGGCACCGACATCTATACCGGCACGCCGCGCTTCACCTTGGGCATCACCAACTATGCCGACGGGCTGAACTTCGTCGCCGTGGCCGTCGGCGTGTTCGGGATCGCCGAGATCCTGCGCAATCTCGAGGACGAGCATGACCGCGAGGTGATGACCAAGAACATCAACCGCCTGTTCCCGACCGGCGCCGAACTGAAGCAGATGATCGGCCCGGTGCTGCGCGGCACCGGCGTGGGTTCCGTGCTGGGCATCCTGCCCGGCGGCGGCGCCATCCTGGCCGCCTTTGCCAGTTACACGGTGGAAAAGAAGCTCTCGAAACACCCCGAGGAATTCGGCAAGGGCGCGCTGGCCGGGGTCGCCGGCCCGGAAAGCGCCAACAATGCCGGGGCGCAGACCTCGTTCATCCCGCTTTTGACGCTGGGCATTCCCGCCAACCCGGTGATGGCGCTGATGATCGGGGCGATGATCATCCAGGGCATCGTGCCGGGGCCCAATGTGGTCACCGAGCAGCCGCAGCTGTTCTGGGGCATCGTCGCCAGCATGTGGATCGGCAACCTGATGCTGGTGATCCTGAACCTGCCGCTGATCGGGCTGTGGGTGAAGCTGCTGACCGTGCCCTATTATGTGCTGTTCCCGATCATCATGGCCATGTGCTCGATCGGGGTCTATTCGGTGGCCTCGAACACCTATGACCTGTTCGCGGTCGCCGCCTTCGGGCTGCTGGGCTATATCATGTCCAAGCTGCGCTGCGAGCCGGCGCCGCTGCTTCTGGGCTTCGTGCTTGGCCCGCTGCTCGAGGAGAACCTGCGCCGGGCGATGATCCTGTCGCGGGGCGATCCCACCACCTTCGTCACCCGCCCGATCAGCCTGGTGCTGCTGCTGCTGTCGGTCGGGGTGCTGGTGCTGGTCTTCATGCCGCAGATCCGCAAACGCCGCGACGAGGTCTTCACCGAAAGCGACGCCTGACCAACAGGGAGGAAACCCATGACACCATCCATCACCCGCCGCCTGCTGCTGGGCGCGGCCATGGCGCTTGGCCTGGCCGGCGCCGCCGCCGCCGAGTTTCCGGAACGCCAGATCACCCTGGTGATCCCCTTCGCCGCCGGCGGCTCGACCGACGTGGTCGGCCGCATCGTCGCCGACCGGATGAGCCGGGAACTGGGCCAGCAGGTCATCGTGCAGAACGTCGGCGGCGCCGGCGGCAGCCTGGGCGCGGCCCAGGTCGCCAAGGCCGATCCCGACGGTTACACCATCCTGATGGCGACGGTCGCCACCCATGCGCTGAACCCGCTGATCCTGAAGCAGAAGCCCTATGACCCGGTGGCGGATTTCGCGCCGGTCTCGCTTCTGGTGCTGGTACCGAACGTGCTGGCGGTGAACCCGGAACTGCCGGTCAACAGCGTGCAGGAACTGATCGACATGGCGAAGAAGGATCCGGGGGCGTTGGCCTATGCCTCCTCCGGCAACGGCACGCCGCTGCACCTGTCGGGCGAGCTGTTCAAGTCGATGGCCGGCGTGGACATCACCCATATCCCCTACAAGGGCTCGGGCCCGGCGCTGACCGACGTGCTGGGCAACCAGGTGCCGATCATCTTCGACAATCTGCCCTCGGCCTCCAGCCACATCTCCAGCGGCAAGCTGCGCGCCCTGGGCGTGACCACCACCGAGCGCGCGCCCAGCTTCCCCGACGTGCCGGCCATCGCCGAGACCCTGCCGGGCTACGAGACCTATAGCTGGAACGCGCTGTTCGCCCCGGCCGGCACCCCGCCCGAGGCCATCGCGGCGCTGAACAAGGCCGCCATCGCCGCCATGGCCGACCCGGCGGTGGCCGAGCGGATGCAGGAGTTCTCGGCCACCATCGTCGCCTCGACGCCCGAGGAACTGGCCGAGCATGTCAAGGCCGAGATGGCGAAATGGGAGCCGGTGGTGAAGGACGCCAATGTCAGCCTGGACTGACGCCTGATGCCTGATGCCAGGCCGGGCGGGGCGCGGGACGCGCCGCCCGGCATCGCGGCGACAAGCCGCTCAGGGCCGGGTGGCGGCGCAGGGATCGTCGGGGCGGACCAGGCCATGGCCGAAGACCTCGTCCGGCCCGGCCTTGCCCAGATCCCGCGCCGAGCTCTGCAGCCGGCGCCGCACCTCGGCCGGCGTCAGTTCGGGCTCGGCCTGCAGCAGCAGCGCGGCGGCGGCGGTGACGAAGGGCGCCGCAAACGAGGTGCCGGTCTTGGTCCGCGCGCCGCTGATCGAGGCGGCAGTCCAGACATCCACGCCCGGCGCCGCCAGGTCGATATGACCGCCGCGGCTGGCCCGGCGATAGACCTGCGCCCGGCGGTCCACCGCCGTCACCGCGATCACCGGATCATAGGCGGCCGGATAGGCCGGCCGCGCCGCCGGCCCGCCATTGCCGGCCGCCGCGACCAGCACGACGCCCTGCCGGTCCATCCGGCGGATCTGCCGCGCCAGCGCCTGGTTCGGCGGACCGGCCAGCGACAGGTTCACGATATCGACATCCTGCGCCGCCAGATGGTCCAGCGCCTCGACCAGCGCGAAGGCATCGGCACGTTCATCCTGGCGCTGCTTGTGGAAAGCGTCGACGGCGATCAGCTCGGCCTGCGGCACCAGCCCGGGAGTGCGGCTGTCGGCCCGGCCGACCAGCAGCGCCGCCACCGCCGTCCCGTGCAGGCGGTCCGAGGGCGCGACGCCCTTGCCCGCCTTGATGCGATGCACGGTGATCCGCGAATCCTTCAGCACGTCATGGCCGGGGTTCAGCCCGGTATCGACCATGCCGATCCGCGGCGGATTGCCGCAGCCCAAGGTCCGCGCCGGCCAGGCGATCATCTGCCGGGCCGGGCAGTCGGCGCCCTGGCATGCCGCCGCCGGCGCGTTGCCGGGGCGGTAGAAATGGTTGAAATCCGCCGCATCGGCCGAGCCGAGGGCCCGCACCCGGTCGCGCGCCGCATCCATGGTCATCGCATCGGGCTTGCGCAGCCGCACCAGCGGCGTGCCCGAGGCGAGCCGGGTCTCGCGCAGCACCCGGAAGCCCTCGGCCCGCAGCGCCTGCAGGTCCTGCGGCCCCAGGCCCTGTGCGATGACCTCGTTCGGGGCGCGCAGCGGCAGCGGTGCGACGCGGGCCTGCGGCGCCGGCCGACGCCGGCGCGGGGCGTCGTCGTCGTCGTCATCATCGTCGTCGCCGTCGTCGCCGTCATCATCGTCATCCGCCCAGGCGGCCGAGCCAGCCCAGCCCGGCGCATCGGGACGCAGGTCGGCGCTCAGCACGGCCAGGGCGACGATCAGGAACACAAGCAGGCGGGTCGGCACGACATTCTCCTTCCAGAGCGTTTCTGGACATTCTACGTCAGGCAGATTCTATTATTCCCGCTTGTCGTCAACATCATCCGTCGCGGAGGTTCCATGGATGCGGCTTTCAGCGAAACTCTGATCGCGCTCTTGCCGAACCTGCGGCGCTATGCGCTGTCGCTGACCCGACGCCCGGACCAGGCCGACGATCTGGTCCAGATCACCGTCGAGCGCGCCATCGCCCATGCCGCCAGCTTCGATTCCGGGCAGCGGATGGAGCCCTGGCTGTTCCGCATCATGCGCAACGCCTTCATCGACCAGACCCGGCGCCAGCGCAGCGCCGGGGTCCAGGTGGATATCCACGACATGCCCGAGGCGCTGCCGACCGATCCCGGCCCGGCGCTGGAAGCGCGGCTGATGCTGCAAAGCGTCGAGGCGGCCATGACCGAACTGCCCCCCGAGCAGCGCGAGATCCTGCATCTCGTCTGCGTCGAGGAGATGAGCTATGCCGAGACCGCGCGCATTCTCGGCATTCCCATGGGCACGGTAATGAGCCGGCTGTCGCGGGCACGGCTCGCGCTGGCGGATCGGTTGGGAATAAGATGACGGCCGGCGCGTATTGCAGGAAAGACCGCGAAGGGATGGGCCCATGCAGATCGACGACGAAACCCTGATGGCGCTGGCCGACGGCGAACTGGACCCCGGCCGGGCCGAGGCGGTGCTGCGCGCGGTCGCCGCCGACCCCGAGCTGCAGGCCCGCCTGCGCCGCTTCGAGGAGACCCGCCGCCTGCTGGCGGGACTGCGCGGCCAAGGCGGCGGGGCAGGGACCGGCAGGGGGTCCGGCACCGGCACCGGCACCGGAACCGAAGATCCGTTGGCCGCGATGATCCGCGCCGCCGCCGCCAAGGCGCCGCCGGCTGCGGCACCCCAACCCGCCAACCTCAACCGCCGGCCGTGGATGGCGGCGGCGGCCTCGGTCGCCGTGGTGGCCATCGGCCTCGGCTGGTGGCAATGGCCCGAGCACGCGCCCACGGGGCTGGCCGAGGCGGAACTGGCGGCGCTGGACAATATGGCCTCGGGGCAGGTCCAGCCGCTTGCGGATGGCGGGGAACTGGCGATGATCGCCTCGTTCCGGGCCGAGGGTGGCGCGCTTTGCCGCGAATACGAAACCGTGCGGGGCGAGGCGCAGCGCATTGTCCTGGCCTGCCGCGGCACCGCCGGCTGGCAGGAGCGGTTCGCCGCCACCGCGACCGGCGCCGGCGCGGACTACCGCCCCGCCTCGGGCGAGACCTCGATCGACGCGGCACTGGCGGCAATCGGCGCCGGCGCGCCGATGACCCCCGAGGAAGAAGCGCAGGCGCTGCGGGAATAGATCCGGCGCTGCGTCGTAATCCTGTCGCGAAACCGCCACAGGAGAACCGCGATGACTGCCCGAACCCTCGCACCGATCCCCGCCCTGCCGCTGCCGCGCCGGCGCCATGTCGTGCTGGCGGCGCTGGCCGGGTTGATCGTCGCCGCTGCTTGCCTGCCGGGCGCCCTGACGCAGCCGCCGCGCGTGGCGCTGGCCGTTTCGGCCCTGGCGATCCTGGGCTGGGTCGGCACGCGCGTCCCCGAATCCCTGGTGGCGCTGGCGGCCGTGCTGGCGCTGGTGTTGGGCGGCGTGCTGAGCGAGGCGCAGCTTTTTGCCGCGCTTGGCAACGAGTTGATCTGGCTGCTGCTCTCGGCCTTCGTCATCGCCGCCGTCGCCAAAGAGGCCGGGTTGACCGAACGGCTGGTCGCGCCGCTGCTGCGCCGGGGCATGCGCTTCGCGCCCTTCGCGCTGGTGCTGACGCTGGCGATCGCGGCGACGGCCTTCGTCCTGCCCTCGACCTCGGGGCGGGCGGCCTTGCTGCTGCCGGTCTTTGCCGCCATCACCGCCGTGCTGCCCGATCCGAGGCTGGCGCGGCCGCTGGCGCTGCTGTTTCCCACGGTGATCCTGCTGTCCGCCGGCGCCTCGCTGATCGGGGCCGGGGCGCATCTGCTGGCGGCCGAGGCGATCCGCAGCGCCACCGGGCTGCATCTGGGCTATCTCGGCTGGGCGGCGCTCGGCCTGCCGTTCTCGCTGGCGGCAAGCCTGGCGGGGGCGGGGCTGATCCTGTGGCTGTTCGTGCCGCGCGCGGCGCTGATGGCGCCGCTGCCGCGGATCGAGACGCCGATGCCGGACGCCGCCACCCGCCGCCGTCAACGCCGTATCGGCATGGTGCTGGCGCTGGTCGTGGGGTTGTGGCTGACGGCGGACCTGCACGGCATCGGCATGGCGCTGGTGGCGCTGGCCGGGGCGCTGCTGCTGCTGACCCCGCCCTTTACCCGCCGCAAGCCCAAGGAGATCTTCCGCGCCGTCGATGTGGAGCTGCTGCTTTACATGGCCGCCACGGTGCTGATCGCCGAGGCGATGACCGCAACCGGCGCCGACCGCTGGTTGGCCGGCCATGCGCTTTCTGCACTGCCGCCGAGCTTGGCCGGCAGTCTGCCGGCGGTCGTGGCGCTGCTGGCCGTGGTGGCGGTCGCGGCGCATCTGGCGATCACCTCGCGTTCGGCCCGCGCGGCGGTGCTGATCCCGGCCGTGGCGCTGCCGCTGGCCGGGCTGGGCCATGATCCGGCGCTGCTGATCCTGGTCGCGATCATGGGCACCGGGTTTTGCCAAAGCATGATGGCCTCGGCCAAGCCGGTGGCGATCTTCGGCAATGCCGAGGGCGCGGGTTTCGTGCAGGCCGACTTGATGCGGCTGGCGCTGCCGCTGGCGCCGCTGGTCGCCGCGCTGCTGATCGGCTTTGCGCTGCTGGTCTGGCCGGCGCAGTTGCAAATGATGCGCGCCGAGGCGCCGCCGCGGCTGGTCCCCGCCGCCATGCTGGTCGCCCCGGCCGTGGCGCTGAGCCCGCCGGCGCCCCCCGCCGCCGCCGAGGCCGAGGCCGCCACAGAAACTGCCACAAAAACCGCCATGGAGGCCGCCCGGCCGCTGTCCCGCCCGGAACGCCGCCTGGCCGCGCCGGCCCGGCCGCGCAAAGCCCAGCCGCAGCGCCGGCCCGCGCAGGAACTGCAGGAGTTGAACCGCATCCTGCGACCGGTGGGGTTTCGCATCATCATTCGGTAAACCACGGAAAAACAGTAAAAAAGGCGGCTTCTGCCGCCTTTTTTCATCCGCGTCGCAAATTTTTCGCCTCGGGCGGGAATAAGGCCGGGGCCGGGGTCGTAATCCCATCAGATAGCAGGAAAGGATATGCGAAATGTCTCTGACCGTTCTGATTGCGCCCTCGGGCTTCAAGGAATCGCTCTCGGTCAAGGATGTGGCCGACGCCATCGCCCGCGGCGTGCGCCGGGCCGCGCCCCATGCCACCATCCTGACCGCCCCCATGGTCGATGGCGGCGAGGGCACCACCGAGGCGCTGGTCGCCGCCACCGGCGGCCGGATGATCGCCACCACCGTCACCGGACCGGTGGGCGAGCCCGTCGCCAGCTTCTGGGGCCTGATGGGCGGCAACGGCCCGCGCAGCGCGGTGATCGAGATGGCCGCCGCCGCCGGCCTGTCGCTGGTGCCCCGCGACCGCCGCGACCCGACGCTGACCACCAGCCGCGGCGTGGGCGAGCTGATCCTGCAGGCGCTGGACCATGGTGTCGAGCGCATCCTGATCGGCTGCGGCGACAGCGGCATCAACGATGGCGGCGCCGGGATGGTGCGGGCGCTCGGCGCCCGGCTGCTGGATGCCGAGGGGCGCGAGCTGCCCGAGGGCGGCGGCGCGCTGGAGCGTCTGGACCGCATCGACGTGACCGGCCTCGATCCCCGGCTGGCCGGGGTGCGGATCGACGCGGCGGTGAACTGGCACAACATGCTGTTGGGGCCGCGCGGCGTGGCCCGGATCTTCGGCCCGCAAAAGGGCGCGACGCCCGAACAGGTCGAGCAGTTGGACCGCGGCATGACCCGCCATGCCGCCGCGATCCTGGCGGCGACCGGCCGCGACGTGGCCGGGATGCCGGGCGCCGGCGCCTCGGGCGGGCTCGGGGCCGGGCTGGCGGGCCTGGCCGGCGCCACGCTGCATCCGCGCTTCGACATCATGCTGGATTACCTCGAGTTCGACCGGCTGCTGTCGCGCGCCGATCTGGTCATCACCGCCGAGGGCGCGCTGGACGGGCAAAGCCCCTATGGCAAGGTGCCCTGCGAGGTGGCGCGCCGCGCCGAGGCGCTTGGCATCCCGACCATCGCCCTGGCCGGTAGCATCGGCAAGGGCGCCCGCCAGACCTATGAACACGGCATCGGCGCCTATGCCTCGATCATGCGCCGGCCCTGCTCGCTGGACAAGGCCATCGATCAAGGCGCCAAGCTGCTGCGCGCCGCGGCCGAGAACGCCATGCGCATGCTGTTGGTCGGCGAGCGCCTGGCCACCCGCGCCCGCGCCTGAGGCGCGCGCCATTCCGCCCCGGCCGAACCGGCAGCCGGAGTGCGGGGCACGGCCCCCGGGGGCCGTTTCCACACCATGCCGGTGCAACGAAAGTGACGGAGAAGAACCATGGCCAACATTCGTGGCAACGACGACGACAACCGCCTGAACGGCACCAGCCTTGCGGATCGCATCTGGGGCATGTCCGGCGACGACACCATCCTGGGCTACCAGGGCAACGACACCATCGACGGCGGCGAGGGCAACGACCGCATCAATGCCGGCCAGGGCCATAACCGCGTCTTCGGCGGCGAAGGCAACGACGTCATCGACGCCGGCGGCGGCAATGACGTGATCGCCGCTGGCTCGGGCAACGACGTGGTGCGCGCCGGGCACGGCAACAACTCGATCGCTCTGGGCGAGGGTAACGATCTCTCGGTCAGCGGGGTCGGCCGCGACACCATCGCGGCGGGCGAGGGCAACGACACCGTTCGCGCCGGTGCCGGCAATGATATCGTCTATGGCGGCGAGGGCGACGATCGCATCTTCGGCGAAGCCGGCGCGGACCGGATGTGGGGCCACGAGGGCAACGACACGCTGAACGGCGGCCTGGGCAACGACACCATGACCGGCGGCGAGGGCGCGGATGTCTTCGTCTGGAATGGCGGCCGCGACCGGGTGACGGATTTCGACCGCGACGACGACGTGATCGACCTGTCGGCCTATGCCCGGTTCGACAGCTGGGCGGATATCCGCGGCGCGGCGGTGCAGGTCGGCGACAACGTGGTGATCCGGGCCGGCGCCGACCAGCTGGTGATCGAAAACACCCGGATGAACCAGCTTAGCGGCGACGATTTCAACTGGTAAGCGGCGATTCCTCGAAACGGGCGGCCGGCGTCACAGCCGGCCGCCTTGTCATGGAAGGTCGGTCAGGCGGGGGCGGCCATCGGGGCGGCGGTGCTGGCGCGGACCAGCAGCTCGACCGGCAGGATCTCCTCCTCGGGGCAGGGCTGGCCGTCGATCAGCGCCAAGAGCGCGTTGGCGGCATGGCGGCCCAGCCGCGCCCGGTGCTGCCGGATCGTGGTCAGCGGCGGCAGGGTATAGGCGGACATCTCGATATTGTCGAAACCGACCACCGAGATGTCCTCGGGCACCCGCAACCCGCCCTGCACCAGCCCGTTGATCAGGCCGATGGCCATTTCGTCATTGTCGCAGAAGATGGCCGTCGGCGGCTCGGCCAGCGCCAGAATGCGCTGCGCCGCCGCATGGCCCGAGCGCAGCGAAAAATCCCCCGGCAGCGCGATACCGGCCGTCACGCCCGCCGCCTCCAGCCCCGCAAGAACCCCGGCACGGCGCGAGACGGTCAGCGAATTCCCCTCGGGGCCGGTCAGGTGCAGGATGCGGCGATGGCCAAGCCCGGTCAGGTGCCGGATCGCCAGCCGCCCGCCCTCGGCATTGTCGGCCAGCACCCTTGGCGCCGACAACCCCCCGATCCATTCGCAGGCCTGCACCACCGGCGGGCAGCTGGTTTGCCGGAACAGCGCCGCATCCAGGTTGCCGTCCAGCACGATCACCCCGTCCGAGTGCGACCGCGTCAGATAGGCGCCGATCGCCTCGGGGCCGGCGCTGCCGCGCGCGGTGGTGTCCAGCACCAGCAGGTTCAGCGCGTTGCCGCGCAGCACCTCGGCGATCCCCGACAGGATTTGCGAAAAGAACGGATTGGCCAGGTTGGGAACCAGCGCCAGCACGCCACCCACCTGCTGCTGGCGCAGGTTCCGCGCCGTCACATTCAGCGTGTAGCCGGTTTCGGCGATGGCTTCCTCGACCGCAAGGCGGGTGGTCTCGGCCACGATGGCGGGATTCGACAGCACGCGGCTGACCGTGGCGGCCGAAACCCCGGCAAGCCTTGCAACATCCTGGATTCGGGGCGGTCTGCCGGTTCTGGTCACTCGGTCCTGCGCAATCGCGATTTTCCCTGATGGATAGCGCAAAAAACCCCGTTGTAAACCATTTCATCTTGTGAGACCTTCATCTGAAACCGATTACATCATGGTCGGTCCCGAGTGAATCCGTCTGGGGGGAAGATGAGGACAATCAAGGGGCCCGGGCTGTTCCTGGCCCAGTTCGTCGGCAGTGCGCCACCGTTCGACAGCTTTGCCGGCATCACCGCATGGGCTGCGGATTGCGGCTTTCTGGGGGTGCAGCTGCCGTCGGGGGCCGAGGCGCTGATCGACCTGGAGCGGGCCGCGTCCTCGCGCGACTATTGCGACGAGTTGCGGGGCAGGGCGGCGCAGAACGGGGTCGAGATCACCGAGCTTTCCGCCCATATCCAGGGCCAGCTGGTCGCGGTGCATCCGGCCTTCGACGAGGCTTTCGACGGTTTCGCCCCGGCGGCGCTGCGCGGCAATCCGGCGGCGCGGCAGGAATGGGCGGTGGATCAGGTCCGCAAGACCATCGACGCCTCGGCCAATCTGGGCCTGGACCGGATGGCGGCCTTTTCCGGCGCGCTGGCCTGGCCTTATTTCTACCCTTGGCCGCAGCGCCCGGCGGGGCTGGTCGAGGCGGCCTTCGACGCGCTGGCGGCGCGCTGGCGGCCGATCCTCGACCATGCCGATGCGCGCGGGGTCGACATCTGCTTCGAGATCCATCCCGGCGAGGATCTGCACGACGGCGCCAGCTTCGAGATGTTCCTGGACCGCGTGGACCAGCACCCGCGGGCGAAGATGCTTTACGATCCTTCGCATTATCTGCTGCAACAGCTTGATTACCTTGCCAATCTGGACATCTATGCCGAACGCATCGGCATGGTCCACATCAAGGATGCCGAGTTCAACCCGACAGGCCGGCAGGGCGTCTATGGCGGCTATCAGCCCTGGCTCAACCGGGCGGGGCGTTTCCGCAGTCCCGGCGACGGCCAGGTCGATTTCAGGGCGATCTTCTCCAAGCTGGCCGCGATGGATTTCGACGGCTGGGCGGTGGTGGAATGGGAATGCGCGCTGAAGCATCCCGAGGACGGCGCGCGCGAAGGGGCGGCCTTCGTGCGCGACCACATCATCCGCGTCACCGACCGCAGCTTCGACGATTTCGCCGATGGCGGCGCCGACCGGGCCGCCAACCTGCGGATGCTGGGGCTGGGGGGCTGAAATGCGGCAGCATGTCCCCATCCGGCTGGGCATGGTCGGCGGCGGCGCCGGCGCCATGATCGGCAACGTGCACCGCATCGCGGCGCGGCTCGACAACCGCTTCCGGCTGCTGGCGGGCGCGCTGTCCTCGACCGCCGAAAAGGCGGCGGCCAGCGCCGCCGAGGCCGGGATCGCCCGCAGCTATGACGATTTCCACGAGATGGCGCGGGCCGAGGCGGCGCGTCCGGACGGGATCGAGGCGGTGGCAATCTGCACGCCGAACCACCTGCATTTCCCCGTCGCCCGCGCCTTTCTGGCCCAGGGCATCCATGTGATCTGCGACAAGCCGATGACCGCTACGCTGGAGCAGGGCCGCGAGCTGGCCGAACTGGCGCGCGGCTCGGACGCGCTGTTCGTGCTGACGCATAATTACTCGGCCTATCCGCAGATCCGTCAGGCCCGCGCCATGATCGCGCGCGGCGACCTGGGCCGGCTGCGGCTGGTGCAGGTCGAATATGCGCAGGACTGGCTGACCGAGGAAAGCCGCAGCAAGCAGGCCGAATGGCGCGGCGACCCGGCACGGGCCGGGGCGGGCGGCGTGATCGGCGACATCGGCACCCATGCCTTCCAACTGGCACGCTTCGTCACCGGCATGCGGCCCGAGCGCATCGCGGCCGACCTGTCCAGCTTCGTGCCCGGTCGCCGGCTGGACGACAATGCGCATGTCCTGATGCGTTATGCCAACGGTGCCAAGGGGATGCTGTGGGTTTCTCAGGTGGCGCCGGGGACCGAAAACGGGCTGAAGCTGCGCGTCTACGGCGACAAGGCCGGCCTGGAATGGGCACATGAGACGCCCGAGACGCTGTGGTTCACCCGCTTCGGCCAGCCGGCGCAGAAGCTGCGCCGCGCCGGGCCGGGCACCGCGCCCGGGCTCGACCGCCTCAGCCGCGTGCCGCCCGGCCATCCCGAAGGCTATCTGGAGGGTTTCGGCAATCTCTATGCCGAGGCGGCCGAGGCGATCCGCGCCCGGCAGGCCGGCCGGCCGCTGCCCGGGCATCTGGCGCTGCCGGGGATCGAGGACGGGCTGGAGGGGCTTTGCTTCATCGACGCCTGCCTGCGCTCGCACGCCCGGGACGCGGCCTTCGTCGAGGTGATGCCGTGACCGCCCCGATCCTGGCCCTGCGCGGCGTGACCAAGTCCTTCGGCCCCATCGAGGTGCTGCACGGCGTCGATTTCGCCCTGCACCCCGGCGAGGTCCATGCCCTGATCGGCGAGAACGGCGCCGGCAAGTCCACCGCCATGAAGATTCTTTCGGGCTATCTCGACCCGACCGGGGGCGAGGTGCTGCTGGACGGAAAGCCGATCCGCTTTGCCGGCTCGGATCAGGCCGAGGATCTGGGCATCATCATGATCCACCAGGAATTCAACCTGGCCGAGCATCTTGCCGTCGACCAGAACGTCTTTCTGGGCCGCGAGCTGAAACGGGGCTGGCTGCTGGACCACAAGGCCATGCGCGCCCGCACCGCCGAGCTGCTGGCCGGTCTGGAATGCCGCGTCGATCCGGCCGAGCCGGTCTGGCGCATCTCGGTCCCCGACAAGCAGATGGTCGAGATCGCCAAGGCGCTGTCGCGCCAGGCGCGGGTGCTGATCATGGACGAGCCGACCGCCGTGCTGACCGAGCGCGAGACCGAGGTGCTGTTCAAGCAGATCGAGCGGTTGCGGGGCGAGGGCGTGGCGATCCTTTACACCTCGCACAAGCTGGGCGAGGTCAGCCGCATCGCCGACCGGGTGACGGTGCTGCGCGACGGGACCATGGTGCGATCCGATCTGGCCGCCAACCTGACCCAGGACGACATGGCCGCCGCCATGGTCGGACGCGAGCTTGCGGATCTTTACCCCGCCAAGGCCGCCGGCGGCGCCGAGCCGGTGCTGGAGGTCGAGGATCTGGCCGTGCCCGGCCTGGTCGAGGGGGTCGGCCTAACCCTGCACCGCGGCGAGGTTCTGGGCATCGGCGGGCTGGTCGGCTCGGGCCGGACCGAGCTGGCCGAGGCCATTGCCGGCTTGCGTCCGCGCAGCGGCACGGTGCGGCTGAAGGGCCGCGAGCTGGCGCCCGAGCGCGTGGCCGAGGCGATGCGGGCCGGGCTGGTCTACCTGACCGAGGACCGCAAGGGCGCCGGCCTGCTGCTGGAAAAATCCCTGCGCGAGAACCTGACCCTGCCCTTGCTGGAACGCTTCGGCTGGCCGCTGATCGACCGCAGGCGCGAAGAGGCGGCGCTGGACCGCGCCATCGCCGATTTCGCCATCCGCGCCCCGGAACGCGGCATGGCGGTGGGCAACCTGTCGGGCGGCAACCAGCAGAAACTGCTGCTGGCCAAGACCCTGCTGAGCGACCCGGACGTCATCATCATCGACGAGCCGACGCGCGGCATCGACATCGGCACCAAGCAGCAGATCTACGGCCTGATCGCCGGGCTGGCGGCCGAGGGCCGCAGCATCATCGTCATCTCGTCCGAGATGCCGGAACTCATCGGCCTCGCCAGCCGGGTGGTGGTCATGCATGCCGGCCGCAAGGCGGGCGAGCTGGCCGGCGAGGCGGTGACCGAAGGCGGCATCGTCCGCCTGGCGATGGGCATGGAGCAGACAGCAAAGGACAATGCGGCATGAGCGGCACCGCCAGCATCACGAAAAACCGGGCGAGGGGCGCCCGCCGACCGGACCTGCGGGTCATCGGCCCGCTGGTGGCGCTGGTGGTGCTGGTGCTGATCGGCATGGCGTTGAACCCGAATTTCCTCAGCTATGCCAACATCACCAACGTGCTGGCGCGTTCGGCCTTCATCGGCATCATCGCCATCGGCATGACCTTCGTGATCACGGCGGGCGGGCTCGACCTGTCGGTGGGCTCGATGGCGGCCTTCGTCGCCGGGCTGATGATCCTGGTGATGAACCTGCTGGCCGGCAGCATGGGCGACGGGCTGGCGGTGCTGCTGCTGGGCGTCGCGCTGGCGCTGCTGGCCGGGCTGGCGGCCGGGTTCATCAACGGCGTCCTGATCACCCGGGCGGGGATCGAGGCCTTCATCCTGACGCTGGGCACCATGGGCATCTATCGCAGCCTGGTCACCTGGCTGGCCGATGGCGGCACGCTGTCGCTGGGCTATCAGCTGCGCGAGCTTTACCGCCCGGTCTATTACGGCGGGCTGTTCGGCATCAGCTGGCCGATCATCGTCTTCGCCCTGCTGGCGGTGCTGGGCGAGGTGGTGATGCGCCACACCGCCTTCGGCCGGCATTGCGCCGCCATCGGCTCGAACGAGAAGGTGGCGCGCTATTCCTCGGTCGCGGTGGCGCGGGTGAAGCTCGCCACCTATGCGATCCTGGGCCTGCTGGTCGGCATCGCGGTGGTGATGTATGTGCCGCGGCTCGGCTCGGCCTCGGCCACCACCGGCCTGTTGTGGGAACTGGAGGCCATCGCCGCGGTCATCATCGGCGGCACATTGCTGAAGGGCGGCTTCGGCCGGGTCTGGGGCACGGTGGTCGGCGTGCTGATCCTGTCGCTGATCGGCAACCTGCTGAACCTGACCGATTTCGTCAGCCCCTATCTGAACGGGGCCATCCAGGGCGTCGTCATCATCCTTGCGGTCGTGCTGCAGCGCAATACCGGCGCGGCCCGCTGAACTTAACCTGAGGGAGGGATAACCATCATGAAGAAAACCCTGATCGCCACCACGGCGCTGATCGGCCTGTGCGCCGGGCCGGCGCTGGCCGAGACCATCGGCATCTCGATCCCGGCCGCGACGCATGGCTGGGCGGGGGCGCTGAACTTCCATGCCGAGCGCACGGTCGAGCGGCTCAAGGCCGCCAATCCCGACCTCGACTTCGTGCTGACCACCACCTCGGACCCGGGCCAGCAGGTCTCGGACCTCGAGGACATGGTGGCCACGCGCAACATCGACGCGCTGGTGGTGCTGCCCTTCGAATCCGAGCCGCTGACCGCGCCGGTGCAGCGCATCGCCGAAAGCGGCGTCTGGGTGACGGTGGTGGACCGCGGCCTGAGCCAGGAGGGCATCGAGAACCTGTATGTCGCCGGCGACAATGACAGTTTCGGCCGCACCGCCGGCAAGTATTTCGCCGACACGCTGGAGGACGGCGCCAAGGTGGTGGTGATGCGCGGCATCGCCTCGACCGTGGACAACGAGCGGGTGGCGGGCTTCCAGGCGGCGCTGGAGGGTTCGGGCATCGAGGTGCTGGCGATGGATCACGCCAACTGGAACCGCGACAACGCCTTCAACCTGATGCAGGACTACCTGTCGCGCTTCCCGGAAATCGACGCGGTCTGGGCGGCCGACGACGACCAGGCGGTCGGCGCGCTGGCCGCCATCGAGCAGGCCGGGCGCGAGGGCGAGATGATCGTCGTCGGCGGCGCCGGCATGAAGGAGATGGTCGACCGCATCCGCAATGGCGACAAGGCGGTGCCAGTGAACGTGACCTATCCGCCCTCGATGATCTCGACCGCGATCGAGATGACCGCGCTTGGCCTGACCGGCGCGGCGCCGATGAGCGGCGAGTTCATCCTGACCTCGGAGCTCATCACCCCCGAGAACGCCGATAAGTTCTATTTCGAGGACAGCCCTTATTGATCGGCTGACCCCGGGCGGCGCGGCCGTGTCGCGCCGCCGGTTTCAGGCCGCGGCCTTTGCCGCTGGCGTGTTCAGGCAGGATCCAGCGCGCTGCCCTTGTGGGCGGCGATGTGATCGGTCTTGTCGCTCTTGATCTCGTATTGCGGGTCGTCCTCAGAGGCGCGGTGCCGGTACCCCTTGTAGTCGAAATCGCTGGTATGGATGGCGATGATGGTGCCCGAGACGCGGCCGGCCTCGGAATTCCAGCGGACATGATCGCCGATCGCGAATTTCCTGGACATCTTCCGCTCTCCTGGTTGGTTGCATCGGCAGCCATCATAGCCCAGTCCGCCGGCGCCGTCGCCCCGGCCCGTGGGCGGGGTGCCCCACCCCCTCGACAGCCGGACCGAACCGCGCCACAATCGCCGCCGACCGGACCAGCAAGGCAAAGCCGACGATGCCCGACAAGCAGACCGCCGCCAGGCACCCCGAGGTCGATGCGCTGTTCGATGAACTCACCGACTGGCGCCAGGAGCTGGAGGCCCTGCGGGCGATCCTTCTGGCCAGCCCGCTGACCGAGGAATTCAAGTGGCGTTCGCCGGTCTATACCTGGGACGGCCACAATGTCGCGATCATCTGGGGCTTCAAGGACCGCGCGACGCTGGGCTTCTTCAAGGGCGTGCTGCTGAAGGATCCCGAGGGCGTCCTGGAGCCGCCGGGCGAGAACTCGCGCTCGTCCCGCACCATCGACTTCACCGATCCGGCGCGGGTCAGGAAGCTGGCGCCGGTGCTGCGCGCCTATATCGACGAGGCCATCGAGATCGAGAAGGCCGGGCTGAAGGTCGATTTCCCCAAGGACGACCTGGACTATCCCGAGGAACTGGTCCAGCGGCTGGACGGCGATTCCGGGTTCAAGGCGGCGTTCGAGGCGCTGACGCCGGGCCGCAGGCGCGGCTGGGTGCTGCATTTCTCGCAGGCCAAGCAATCGGCGACCCGGGCCGCGCGCATCGAAAAGGCCGCGCCGCGCATCCTGGCCGGCAAGGGGATGCAGGACCGCTGAGGCGTTTCCGGCAAGCCCGCTTTCAGGCAAGGAAGCGGCGGAACTGCCGCAGCGCCAGCCAGAACAGCGCGCTGCCGATCACCGCCAGCGCCAGAAGCTGAGGCCAGACCACCCCCAGCCCGGCGCCGCGGAACAGGATGCCCTGCGACAGGATGACGAAATGCGTGTTGGGCGCCAGCGCCATCAGCGCCTGGATGATGTCGGGCATGTTCTCGCGCGGGGTCATGCCGCCGGACAGCACCTGCAGCGGGAACAGCACCAGCATCAGCAGCAGGCCGAATTGCGGCATCGACCCGGCCACCGTGGCCAGGAAGATGCCCATCGAGGTGGTGGCGAACAGCATCAGCGCCGCCGCGGCGACGAACAGCGGCACCGAGCCCGCCACCGGCACCTGCAAGGCCATCTGCACCACCACGGTGATCGCAAAGCTGGACGCCAGCAGCACCACCAGGCCCATGGACCAGATCTTGGACAGCATGATCTCGGCCGCCGTCACCGGCATGACCAGCAGGTGCTCGACGGTGCCATGTTCCTTTTCGCGGATCAGCGCGGCGCCGGTCAGGATGATCGACAGCATGGTCACGGCGTCGATGACGCTGTTGATCGCGCCGAACCAGCCTGCGTCCAGCGCCGGATTGTAGCGCGCCCGCAGCGCCAGCTCGACCGGCGGGGCGGTTTCCGCGCGGTGGCCGGCCAGGAACTCGGCCACCTCGGCGCCGACGATCCGCTGGACATAGCCGCTGCCGGTGAAGGCCTGGCTCATGCGGGTGGCGTCGACGTTCAGCTGGATCGCCGGATGGCGGCCGGCCAGCAGATCGCGCTGGAAATCGGGCGGGATGTCCAGCGCGAAAGTGTCCAGCCCCTTATCCATGCGGCGGTCCATCTCGGTGGTGGTTATCAGGCGCGGCGTGCCGAAATAGGGCGGGGCAAAGGCGCCGATGATGCGCCCGGACAGGGCCGAGCGGTCCTCGTCCACCACGGCGATGGCGGCGTTGGACAGGCTTTCCGGCATCGCCTTCGACTCGGTATAGATCGACAGCGAGAAGGCATAGACGATGAGCAGCAGCATGGCCGGGTCGCGCCACAGCCCGCGCAGCTCCTTGATGCCCAGGTTCCAGACGTTGCGCAGCCTCATTTCGCCTGTTTCCTCAGCAACAGCGCGCTCAGCCCCAGGATCAGCGGCCCCGCCGCCGCCAGCGCCGCGAAGGCCATGCCCAGGTCGCCGAAACCCAGCCCTTTGGAAAAGGCCCCGCGCGAGGCGGTGATGAAATGCGCGGTCGGATAGACCTCGCCGATGGCGCGGCCGACGCCCTGCAGCGAGGAGACCGGGTCCAGCAGCCCCGAAAATTGCGCGCCGGGAATCATGGTCAGCAGCACGGTCGCGAACAGCGCCGCCGCCTGGCTGCGCATGAAGGACGAAATCAGCAGCCCCATCGCCGTGGTGGCGGTGACGTACAGCGCCGCCGCCAGCGCCAGCGCCGGCAAGCTGCCGGTCAGCGGCACCCGGAAGGCGAAGACCGCGAAAGCCGTCATCAGCCCGAAGTTCAGCATCGCCAGCGCCACATAGGGCAGCTGCTTGCCGATCAGGAATTCCAACCGGGTGACGGGCGTGACGTAGAAATTGATGATCGAGCCCAGCTCCTTCTCGCGCACCACGCTGAGCGTGGTCAGCACCGCCGGGATCAGCAGCAGAAGCAGCGGGATCACCGCCGGCACCATGGCGACCAGGCTTTTCACGTCCGGGTTATAGCGGAACCGCGTCACCAGCTCGAAACTGCCCTGCACGGCGGCATCGCCCTGCGCCTCGCGGGTCTTGCGCATGATCCAGTCGGCATGCATGCCCTGCACATAGCCACGCACCGTCTCGGCCCGTGTCGGGTTGGCGCCGTCGATCCAGGCGCCGACCTGCACCGCGCCGCCCCGCGCCAGGTCGCGGGCGAAGCCGGATGGGATCTCGATGGCCAGTGCCAAGTTGCCGCTGCGCATCCGCGCGTCCATCTGGTCGTAATCTGCCAGCGGCTCGGTTTCGGTGAAATAGCGCGAGCCGGCGATGTCCAGAACATAGTCGCGCGAGGTCGCGGTCTGGTCGCGGTCGAGCACGGCGAAGCTCAGATCCTCGACATCCATGTTGATGCCGTAGCCGATGACGAACATCAGGATCAGGCTGCCGACCAGCGCCAGCGTCAGCCGGATCGGATCGCGCCCGAGTTGCAGCGATTCCAGCCGGGAATAGCTGAGCATCCGCCGCAGGCTGAACCAGCCACCGGTCGGGGCCGCCGTCTCGGCCGCATCGGCAAGCGGGGCGGGCGCGGGCTCGTCGCCGATCGCCTCCTGCAGATAGGCGACGAAGGCGTCGTCCAGCGTCGCCGCGCCCTTGACCCGCTTGATCGCCCCGGCCGTGTCGCTGACCAGCACCCGGCCGGCATGCATCAGCGAGATGCGGTCGCACCACTCGGCCTCGTTCATGAAATGGGTCGAGACGAAGATCGTCACCCCGTCCTGGCGCGACAGCTCGCCCAGGACGCGCCAGAAGGCGTCGCGGGCCACCGGATCGACGCCCGAGGTCGGCTCGTCCAGGATCAGGATCTCGGGACCGTGGATCATCGCCACGGCCAGAGACAGGCACTGACGGATGCCCAGGGGCAGGGCGTCGGGCAATTCGTCCGCGACGCCCGCCAGCCCGAACCGCTCGATCATCTGCCGGGCACGATCCGGGATCGCCCCGGCCGCCATGCCGAACAGCCGTGCGTGCAGGTCGAGGTTCTGCCGCACCGTCAGCTCGGCATAAAGCGAGAAGGACTGGCTCATGAAGCCGACCCGGCGCCGCACCGCCATGTCGGACGGATCGACCTCCATTCCGAACAGCTGCGCCGTGCCCTCGCTGGGCTGCAGAAGGCCGGTCAGCATCTTCATCGTCGTGGTCTTGCCGCAGCCGTTCGAGCCGAGAAAGCCGAAGATCTCGCCCTTGCCGATGCGGAAACTGACGTCATCGACGGCGGTGAAATCGCCGAAGCGCATGGTCAGGTGCCGCGCCTCGATGGCGGTCTCGCCGTCGTCGGCCCGGCGCGGCGGGATCCGGACCGGCTCATGCCCCCGCCTTTCGCTGTCGGGCAACAGCGCGATGAAGGCGCGGTCGAGATCCTCGGCCCCCGTGCGCTCCAGCAGCTCGGCCGGGCTGCCGGTGGCCAGCACCCGGCCCGCATCCATCGCCACCAGCCAGTCGAAACCGGCGGCTTCCTCCATATAGGCGGTGGCGACGATCACGCTCATGCCCGGGCGGTCGCGGCGGATGCGGCCGATCAGCTCCCAGAACTGGCGGCGGGACAGCGGGTCGACGCCGGTGGTCGGCTCGTCCAGGATCAGCAGGTCCGGGTCGTGGATCAGCGCGCAGCACAGGCCCAGCTTCTGCTTCATCCCGCCCGAGAGCTTGGCAGCGGGGCGGTCGCGAAACGGCGACATGCCGGTCGCGGCCAGCAGCGTGTCGATGCGGCGCGCGCGCTCGGCCGGGCCGTGGCCGAAAAGCCGGCCGAAGAAATCCAGGTTCTCGGCCACCGAAAGCGTGGGATAAAGGTTCCGGCCCAGCCCCTGCGGCATATAGGCGATGCGCGGGCAGAGACGGGCGCGGTGGCGGCCGTCGGCCATGTCGCCGCCCAGCACCCGGACCTGCCCCTGCTGGATCACCCGCGCCCCGGCGACCAGCGACAGCAGGCTGGACTTGCCGACCCCGTCCGGCCCGATCAGCCCGACCATGCGGCCGGCGGGAATGGCCAGCGTCACCCCGTCCAGCGCCACCGCCTGGCGATAGCGCAGCGAGACGCCGGCGATCTCGGCGACCGGCGGGCCGTCGGCAGGGTCGGGCAGGGCGGTCATTCCACAAGGTTGGACAGGCTGTCGGGCCAGCCCGCCTCGGCGTCGATGCGGAGATAGGCGGTGCCGGGCAGGCCGGTCTTGACGTAATTGCTGTATTTGCGCAGCAGCCCCGGATCGACCTGGGCGCGGACGCGGAACATCAGCTTTTCGCGCTCCTCGGCGGTCTCGACGGTCTTGGGCGTGAACTGCGCCACATCCGCGACGTACGAGATGCGCGCCGGAATCACGGATTGCGGGGCGGCGTCCATGACCAGCCGCGCCTCGGCCCCGACCTCGACGCGACCGGCCTGCGAGGTGGGCAGGAAGAAGGTCATGTAGACATCCTCCAGATCAATCAGGTTCAGGATGCGCCCGCCCGCGGCGACGATCTCGCCCTCTTGCGCGATCAGGTATTGCACGCGGCCGTCGCGCGGCGATTCCAGGGTGGCGTCGCCGATCTGCACCTCGATGGCCTCGATCGCCGCCCGGGCCGCGTCCACCGCCGCCTCGGCATCGACGACCTGGGCGCGGGCGGTGCCGATCCCGGCCTCGGCGGCGGCCAGATTGGCCTCGGCCGAGGCCAGCGCCGCCTGCGTCTCGCGCCCCGAGGCCCGCACGTCGTCCAGCGCCTGCTGCGAAGCGACATTGCTGCGCGCCAGGCTTTCGGTGCGCGCCAGCCGGCCCGAGGCCGCATCCGCCGCCGCCCGCGCCTGCTCGACCGCAGCCTCGGCCGCCCGGTGCTGCGCCTCGGCCTGGGTCACCAGGCTCTGCGCGGTCTCGACCCCGATGCGGGCGCGGCGCAACTGCGCCTCGGCCTGGCGCTTCTGCGCGTCGAGCTGCAGCGTGTCCATCTGCACCAGCATTTCGCCCTTGCGCACCACCTGGCCCTCGGCAGCATGGATGCGGGCGATGCGCCCGGCGGACAGGGCCGAGATGTCGATCTCGGTCGCCTCGATCCGGCCGTTGCCCGAGGCGATGCCGACCAGCCGATCCTCGCGCGCGAAGCCCTGCCAGGCCAGCCAGCCGATGACGGCCAGCACCGCCGCCGCGGCGGCGATGCCCCACCAGGATCCTGCCTTGCTTGCCATGGACGACCTCCGCGATGGGAACGGCGGCGCGAATCGATGCGCAGCACCCCACCATAGCCGCCATGCCGGCGGGGCGCCGCGACGAAAATGCCGCATGCCGCGGGGCAGCGCACCCGCGCGCCCCGCCTATGCGGTCAGGGCGCGGCCAGCGCAGGCACGGGCGCCGCCCGACGCGCGCCCACCCGTTCCGGCACGGCGCTGGCCAGGTAGATGTGGTGGAAGGCATCCACCCGGCCGCCGATCAGCTGGATGTCGTCGCGCCGCCAATGCCAGGGCTGGGCGTCCAGCACCCGCTCGAACGGCTCCGAGGCGGTGGCGGACCAGAAGGCGGCGAGGCCATCGGGCCGCAGCGCCCGGCGCAACACCGCAAGGCCGCCATCGCCGTAAAGCCGGCCATTCGCCGGCCGCACGGTGAAATCCGGGCCGTTGTCGGTGTCCATCAGGATCACGTCGAAACCGGCGCGATGCTCCAGCAGCACCTCCATCACATCCGCGACCCGCAGATCGACGCGCGGATCGCGCAGCGGATCGCCGGCCAGATGGCCGATGCGATCGCGGTTCCAGGCGGCGACCTCGGGGATCAGCTCGCAGACCGTGACCCGCGCCGCCGGCCCGAGCAGCTCCAGCGCGGCGCGCAGGGTGAAGCCCATGCCCAGCCCGCCGATCAGCACGCGCGCCTCGGGGCGGCCATGCAGGCGCAGGCTGCGCTCGGCCAGCACGGTCTCGGACTGGTGGTTGAGATTCGACATCAGCTCCAGCCCGTTGAAGCGGATCTCGTAAAGGGCGCCGCGTTGGCGCAGCAGGATTTCGTCGCCCGCCGCCGTCGCGGCGCGGGCCAGAGTATTCCAGAGGGGCATGATCGTTCCCTGACAGCGGGCCGGCCGACGGCCGCCCGGCGATTGCGTGACGGTTTCGGAAGATGGCCTCGGGTTGCCCGGCGTCAGCGCGCGGACAACCCCGGCACATTGTTGGCCCTGAAACCGATCAGCAGGGGAAAGATCGCCGAAGGATGCGGCAGCGCCGGCCGCGGCGCGGGGCCGTGGTCCGGAAGCGAAAACCTGGGGTTCCGTCGCATCCTGCCGGCTCCGTCACGCGGCGGGGCTTGCCGGCGCGGCCGGATCGACGGCCAGCACCGTCAACTCGCGCGTTTCGCCCGCGCGGGTGTCCCAGGTGAAGCGCGCGCCGGTGCGCAGCCCGATCAGCGCCACCCCGATGGGCGTCAGCACCGAGGCGCGGCCGGCGGCGATGTCGGCATCCTCGGGCCATGCCAGCACCACCGTCTGCTCGCGCCCGGTGCTTTCGTCGCGAAAGGTGACGGCGCTGCCGATGCCGGCCGCGTCCTCGGGCATCCGCGCCTGCGGCAGGGTGCGGGCGCGGGCCAGTTCGGTCAGCAGCCGGTCGGCAAGCTCGGGGTTGCGCGCCATTGCCGCCTCGGCAAGGCGTTCCAGCCGGTCGAGCGTTTCGCTGGCGATGATGACCGGCGGTCGCGATGTTTTGGCCATGTCGGCTCCTTCAGGCAATCTCATGCGGCGCCCCGGCCGGAATGCGGCCGTTCGGGCAAGGGGGGGCTGGATGGGGGAACCCCGGGCGCGAGGTCAGCGCGGCAACGCCTCTGCCCGGGGCAGAAGGCGCGTCAGCAGCACACCGGTATGGCACCGGCTCCTGCGCGGGGGGAAGCAACTGGTCATGGCGGCAGTCTAGCCGTCGGGACGGGACGAGTCGAGGGCGGCGTCCATGCCCGCGCATCCCGACACCGCCATGGGTCCGACGCGCGGCAAAAGCTGGAGCATCCGGCCCGGCGGCAGGGTCGGCCCGCCCCGGCCGCGCGGAGGAGCCAGGGGAGAAAGGATGAACACCAGGCCGTCCCCCGCGGATCGGCCGGCCACGCGGGGCCTGACCGCGGCCCAGACCCAGACCCCGCAGGCCGGCGCCCGGAAACCGGCGAAAGAGACGGCGCGAGTTTTTGGGAACCTCTGCCCGGCCGCAGCCTTTTCATGAAGGGGGCCCGGCAAGGGGAGAGCGAAACCATGCAGCCAGACGGGGGCGCGCCCGACGGGGGTGGCATCGCGGAAGGCGGCCGGACCGGCATGACCGCCGCCTCGGTTTTCGAGGCCGCGGGCCGCGAGGTGCTGCGGCGGGGGGCGCTGCAGGCGGCGCATTTCGACGAACGCGCCGCGCGCTTCGACCTGAAACAGGCCGACAGCGACCAGCGCATGCTTTACCAGGCCGCGCTGCGGGCCGAGGCCGAGGACGAGCACATCACCACCGCGACGCGCTGGCTGCTCGACAATTACCACACCATCGCCGAGACCTATCGCCACCTGCATCGCGACCTGCGTCCGGATTTCCTGCGCTCGCTGCCGCGCGGCCGCTTCCGGCCGGCGGCCGAGCCGATTCCGCGGGTGCTGGCGCTGGCCTGGGATTATGTCGCGATGACCGACGGCGACCTGCGCGAGCGCAGCTTCGCCGATTTCATCGCCGGCGCGCAGCAGGTCGAATGGCTGACCATCGGCGAGCTGTGGTCGCTGCCCTCGATGCTGCGCTATGCGCTGCTCTTGCGGATGCTGCGGCTGAGCGAGGAGGCCGAGCAGGCCCGCCGTGGCCGGCGCGAGGCCAATGCCGCCATGGACCGGCTGATGGCCAAGGACGATCCCGGCCCGGCGGATTTCGACCTGGTGGTGCCCGGCGCCTCGCTGCAGAATCCGGCCTTCGTGGCGCATGTGATCTATCGCATCCATGCCGGGCTGGACCGCACCCATGCCATCACCGCCGAACTGGCCCGGCGGCTCGAGGCGCAGGGCCACACCGCCGAGCAGATGATGACCGGCGAGCAGCTGCGCCAGACCGCCAACAACGTCACCGCCGCGCATGTCATCCGGGCGCTGAAGCGGCTGGACGAGATCAACTGGCGCGAATGGTTCGAGGCCACCAGCCGCACCGAGGCGATCCTGCGCGAGGATCCCGACCACCGGCGGCTGGCCCCGCAGAGCCGCAACGCCACCCGCAACCGCATCGAGATGATCGCGCGCCATTCGGAGCTGTCCGAACCCGAGGTGGCCGAGCGGGCGCTGGCGGCGGCGGTGCGGCGCGGCATCCCGGCCTCGGTCGTGCTGCTGGGCGACGACGCGGCCCGCTTCGAGGCCGAATGCGGCTATCGCCCGGTCTGGCGCGAGCGGCTGGCCCGGCTGCTGCGCCGTCAGGGCGTCCTTGCCCTGGTGGTGCCCTTGGCGGCGCTGATGGCGCTGGCCCTGGGGCTGTGCCTGGCCTATGTGCCCTCGCAGACCGGGGGCTTTCTGGCCGCCGCGCTGATCCTGCTGTCGCTGGCGCCGTTCCTCGACGCCTCGCTGGCGCTGCTGCGCTTCGTCGCCAGCCGGCTGATCGCGCCGTCGCAACTGCCCGCCTATGGGTTCAAGGACGGCATCCCGCCCGAACATGCGACGCTGGTGGCCGTGCCCTGCCTGCTGACCAGCCTGGACACCATCGACGACCTGCTCAGCAATCTCGAGGTGCATTACCTGGCCAACCCGGACCCGACGCTGAGCTTCGCGCTGCTGGCGGATTTCACCGACGCGACCGAGGAAACGACGCCGCGCGACGCCGAACTGCTGGCCTATGCCCGCCAGGGCATCGCCGCGCTGTCCGGGCGATATGCCCATACCGGGCAGCGCTTCTACCTGCTGCACCGCCGCCGGCAATGGAACGAGGCCGAGGGCATCTGGATGGGCTGGGAGCGCAAGCGCGGCAAGCTGGTCGAGCTGAACGCGCTGCTGCGCGGCAGCCACGACACCAGCTTCGTCGATACCGGCCCGCGCCCGCCCGAGGCCATCCGCTATGTGGTGACGCTGGACGCCGACACCCGGATGCCGCGCGACACCGTGCGGATGCTGGTGGGCATGATGGCGCATCCGGTCAATCGGCCGGTCTATGACCCGGCGCGGCAGCGCATCGCCCGCGGCCACGGGCTGATCCAGCCGCGCGTGACCTCGCTTCTGAAACACGGCAGCCAGACCTCGCCCTTCCAGCGCATCCTGTCGCAGGACAAGGGGCTGGACCCCTATGTCTTTACCGTCTCGGACCTGTATCAGGATCTGTTCGACCAGGGCACCTATACCGGCAAGGGCATCTATGACGTCGATGCCTTCATCGCCGCCGCGCAGGACGGCATCCGCGAGAACTCGGTGCTGAGCCACGACCTGATCGAGGGGGCCTGGCTGCGCGCGGCGCTGGCCACCGACGTGAACTTCATCGAGGACTATCCCAAGCGCTTCGACGTGGACCTGTCGCGCCAGCACCGCTGGGCGCGCGGCGACTGGCAGCTGCTGCCCTATCTTCTGGATCTGCGCAACGGGCTGGACGCGCTGGCGCGGTTCCGCATCGTCGACAACCTGCGCCGCAGCCTCTTGCCGGTGGGGCTGATGCTGGCGGCGCTGGTGGCGCTGATCGGCCTGCCGCATGCCGATGCGATGTTCTGGCTGGGGCTGCTGGGCGTCTCGGCCGGCCTGTCGCAGCTTCTGGGCTGGCTGATGGGGCTGATGCCGCGGCAGTCCGGGGTGGCGCCGCTGCGCCACATGCTGGTCATCGGCAACGAGCTGATCGACCAGGTCATGGCCTTCATGATGCGGCTGACGCTCTTGCCCCAGATGGCCTTCAGCATGGTGGACGCCACGGCGCGCAGCCTGTGCCGGGTCTATCTGTCGCGGCGCGGCCTGCTGGAATGGACCACCACCGATGCCGTGGCCAGCCGCGGGCACGAGACGCCGCTGGGCTATCTGGCGCTGATGCGCGGCGGGCTGGTCCTGGGGCTGGGCTTCGTCGCGCTGGTGGCGCTGCTGCGCCCCGAGAATCTGGCGCCGGCCCTGGCGCTCGGCGTCCTGTGGCTGGGGGCGCCGCTGATCGCCTGGGTCAGCGCCCGCCCGATCAAGCACGAGGGCGCGCGCGCCCTGACCGGCGACGAGCAACTGGAATGGCGGGCCGAGGCGCGGCTGATCTGGCGCTTCTTCGAGACCTTCGTGACCGGGCGCACCCACCACCTGCCGCCCGACAACTATCAGGACGATCCGCAGCCCAAACTGGCCGAGCGCACCTCGCCGACCAATATCGGGCTCTACCTGCTCTCGACCGTCACCGCGCATGAATTCCGCTGGATCACCCTGGGCGAGGCGCTGGACCGCATCGAGGCGACGCTCTCGACCGTCGAACGGCTGGAGCGGCACCACGGCCATCTCTATAACTGGTATGCGACCGACACGCTGGAGCCGCTGGGCACGCGCTACATCTCGGCGGTGGACAGCGGCAACCTGGCCGGGCAGCTGATCACCCTGTCCTCGACGCTGAAGGAATGGGCGCGCAGTCCGGCGCTGTATCTGCTGCCCGAACTGTCGGGCGCGGTCGACATCCTCTCCGTGATGCGCCGGCTGCATGCGGCGATCCCGCGCGAGCGGCGCAGCCTGAACCCGCTGCGCAACCGCATCGACGAGCGCATCACCGGCCTGTGGCGCAGCATGGCCTGCGCCGACGCGCCGCATCTGGCACCGCTGCATGTGCAAAGCTATGCCCGCGCCGCCGCCAACCTGCAGGTGCTGATCCAGGGCCTGGTGACCGAGGTGCCGACCGACGCCGCGCGCGAGCTGGACTGGTGGGCCAGCCGGCTGGTCGGCACCTGCGACGAGATGGAGAGCTTGGGCCGCATCGACCCCGACGAGGTGGCCGTCTCGGCCCGGCGCATGGCGGCGCTGGCCGAGCGCGCCCGGGCCGTCGCCTTCCAGATGGATTTCGCTTTCCTCTACGACCCCGAGCGCCAGCTGCTCGCCATCGGCTACAACTGCGCCGAGGGCGCGCTGGACCAGTCCTTCTACGACCTGCTGGCTTCCGAGGCGCGGCTGGCCTCGCTTTTCGCCATCGCCAAGGGCGACCTGCCGACCGAGCACTGGAACCGGCTCGGCCGGCCGATGACCGCCATGCCCTATGGCTCGACCCTGGTCAGCTGGTCGGGTTCGATGTTCGAATACCTGATGGCGCCGCTGATCATGGACGAGCCGCCGGGCTCGATCCTCTACAGCTCCTGCGATGTGGCGGTCGAGGCGCAGATCCGCGACGGCTGGCGTGCCGGCCGGCCCTGGGGCGTGTCGGAAAGCGCCTACAACGCCCGCGACGCGCAGATGAACTATCAGTATTACGCCTTCGGCGTGCCGGAACTGGCGCTGCGGCGCTGGCTGCGCGACGATCAGGTGGTGGCGCCCTATGCCAGCTTCATCGCCGCCGCTTTCCGCCCGCGCAGCGCGCTGAAGAACCTGCGTCGGCTGGCGCGGCTGGGCGCGCGCGGCGCATACGGCTTTTTCGACGCGGTGGACTTCACCCCCTCGCGGCTGCCCGAGGGACGCAGATCCGCCGTGGTGCGCAGCGTCATGGCGCATCACCAGGGCATGAGCCTGCTGGCCATCGCCAATTGCCTGATGGACGGGCTGCACCGCGACCGCTTCAACGCCGACCCGGTGATCGAAAGCGTCTCGACGCTCTTGCAGCAGAAGACCCCGCGCGAGGTCTCGCCCCTGCGGCGCGAGACGGTGCGGCGGCGGCTGCCCGGCCCGTCCGAGCTGGGCCAGACCGAGATCGTCGAGGTCGCGGATGCCGCCTCGGCCCCGCATACCGTCGCGGTCATGTCGAACGGCCGGCTGTCGATGCTGCTCGATGCCAGCGGTGCCGGCCGGCTGCGGCTGGACGGCACCGCCATCACCCGCTGGCGCCCCGACCCGGCGGCGGATGCCTGGGGCGAGTTCCTGTTCATCCGCGATGCCGGTTCGGGGCGCTGGTGGTCGGCGACGGCGGCGCCCGGCTTCGACCCCGGCATCGCCTATTCCGCGCGCCTGTTCGATTACAAGGCCAATTTCATCGCCAGCGGCGAGGGCATCTTCTGCGAGACCGAGGTGATCCTGTCCGACGACCTGGACGCGCGCGGCGCCCGGGTGAAGCTGCGCAACAGCTCGGACCGGCCGCGCCAGATCGAACTGACCAGCTATGGCGAGATCGTGCTGGACAACAACGATGCCGACCGCGCCCATACCGCGTTTTCGCGCATGTTCGTCGCCACCGAGGCGCAGCCGGACCAGGGCCGGATCTTCGCCCGCCGCAACAAGCGCAACCCGCAGGATCCCGACCGCCACCTGATGCACATGGCGACCGGCGCCGGCGTGCCCGCGGGCGCCGCCACCGACCGGCGGCTGTTCGTCGGCCGCGGCCGCACGATCCGCGCCCCGCAGGCGCTGGACGACCCGGGCGTCCTGGCCGGGCTGGCGCCGGGGGAAAGCTACACGCTCGACCCGATCTTCTCGCTCACCCGGCGGCTAACCATCGACCCGGGCAAGGAGGCGGTTGTGACCTTCTGGACCGCGGCCGCCGCCAGCCGCGCGGCGCTGGAGGAGGCGCATGCCCGGCTGAGCGACGAATCCGCCTATGAGAACGAGCACCAGATGGCCTGGACCCGCAGCCAGGTGCAGCTGCATCACGCCGACATCACCCCCGAGGAGGCGGCGCTGTTCCGCCGCTATGCCGCGCTGCTGGTCTATCCCAACGAGGCGCTGAGTTCGCAGACCGAGCATGCCATGGGCTCGCAATCGGCGCTGTGGCCGATGTCGGTCTCGGGCGACAATCCGATCATGGTGCTGCGCATCAACGATCCCGACCTGCTGCCGGTGGCCCGCCAGGCGATCCGCATGCAGGAATACCTGCGGATGCGCGGCCTCGACTGCGATCTGGTGATCCTGAACGAGCAGCGCGTCAGCTACGCCGCGCATCTGCACGAGGCGCTGAACAACCTGTGTCACAGCATGCAGCTGCTGCATTCGCGCCCCTCGGTCTTTGCCGTCGATGCCAACGGGTTATCGCCCGAGACCCGCGACACGCTGCTGGCCGTGGCCCGCGTGGTGATCTATGCCCAGAACGGCAACCTGGCCGAGCAGGTCCAGCGGCTCGAACCGGCCGAGCTGCGGCGCGGCATCACCCGCCCGCCCTCGCGCCCGCTGCAGCGTCCGGCGCTGCATCCCGACTTCCCGGCCGAGGAACTGCAGTTCTGGAACGGCACCGGCGGCTTCGACGCGCAGGGCAATTATGTCGTGCGCCTGCGCCATGGCGAGGCGACGCCGAATCCCTGGATCAATGTCGTGGCCCGCAGCGATTTCGGCTTCCACATCTCGGCCGAGGGCGCGGGCTTTTCCTGGTCGGCCAATTCGCGCGACCACCAGTTGACGCCCTGGTCGAACGATGCGGTCAGCAATCCGCCGGGCGAGGGGATCCTGATCCGCGATGTCGGCACCGGCGCCATCCATACCCCCTATGCGGTGCTGTCGAGCCAGCGCGAGGCGCTTTACCAATGCCGCCACGGCGCCGGCTTTTCCGAATTCGCCGCCTGGTCGGGCGAACTGGAGATCACCGCCCTGCACAGCCTGCTTCCCGACGCGCCCCTGCGGGTGATCGGGCTGCGGCTGGCCAATCGCGGCACGCGGCGGCTGACGCTGGACGTGGCGCAGTTCCTGGAGCCGGTGATGGGCGGCGCGCGCGCCAAGACCGCGCCCTATCTGCAGCTGCGCTACCTGCCCGAGGCCCGGGCCCTGCAATGCGACAATCCCTATTCCATCGACTATGCCGGCCAGCGCATGGTCCTGTCGGTGGACAGCGAGGTGACGGGCCTGTGCCTGTCGCGGCCGATCTGGCAGGGCCGCAACCGCGATGCCGGCCTGCCGGCCTGGTTCGATTCCACGCTCAGCCACCGTTTCGTGCATCGCCATGACGGCGACCCGGTGATGATGCTGGAGACCCGGATCGAGATCGAGCCGGGCGAAAGCCGCACCGTCACCTTCCGGCTGGCCGCCGCGCCCGGCGAAACCGCCCGGCCGCTGCTGGCCCGGACCGAGACCGCCCGGCAGGCCGCCACCGCCCAGACCGACCGTTGGCAGCATGTCTTCGGCCGGCTGCAGGTGGAAACCCCCGACCCGGCCTTCGACCTGATGGTGAACCGCTGGCTGCCCTATCAGGCCATCGCCTGCCGGATCAGGGCGCGCTCGGCCTTCTATCAGGCCTCGGGCGCCTATGGCTTCCGCGACCAGTTGCAGGACACCTCGGCCATGCTGGTCTATGACCCGGCGCTGGCCCGCGACCAGTTGCTGGAAGCCGGCTCGCGCCAGTTCCCCGAAGGCGATGTGCAGCACTGGTGGCTGCCCGGCACCGGCGCCGGCGTGCGCACCATGATCGCCGACGACGTGGTTTGGCTGGGCCATGCGCTGGCCCGCTATGTCGAGGTGACGGGCGACCGCAGCATCCTTGACGAGCCCTTGCCCTTCATTCTCGGCCGGGCGCTGGAGCCGGGCGAGCATGATGCCTTCTACCGGCCCGAGATCAGCGACCGCCGGGCGACGCTTTACGAACATGCCGCGCTGGCGCTGGAGCTGGCCATCACCCGCACCGGGGCCGAGGGGTTGCCGCTGTTCCTGGGCGGCGACTGGAACGACGGCATGAACCGGGTGGGCGAGGCCGGGCGCGGCCAGTCGATCTGGATGGGCTGGTTCCTGGCCCGCACCATCGCCATGCTGGCGCCGCTGGCCGAGGCGCGGGGCGAGGCCGAGCGCGCCAAACGCTGGCGCACCCATGCCGCGCGGCTGTCGCGGACGCTGGACCGGCACGGCTGGGACGGCGGCTGGTATCTGCGCGGGCTTTATGACGACGGCACGCCGCTGGGCTCGGCCCAGTCGCAGGAATGCCGCATCGATTCCATCGCGCAAAGCTGGTCGGTGATCTCGGGTGCCGGGCGGCCGGCGCGGCGCAACCCGGCGCTGGACGCGGCGCTGGAGCATCTGCTGGACGAAAACGGCATGTTGCTGCGGCTGTTCACCCCGCCCTTTGCCGATGCGCCGCAGGATCCCGGCTATATCAAGGGCTATCCGCCCGGCGTGCGCGAGAATGGCGGGCAATATACCCATGCCGCGATCTGGATGGTGCAGGCGCTGTGCATGGCCGGCCGCGCCGACGATGCCTGGCGGGTGTTCCGGCTGCTGAACCCGATCACCCATGCCAGCGACGCGGCCACGCTGCAGGTCTATCGCGGCGAACCCTATGTCGTCGCTGCCGATGTCTACGGCGCCGAGGAAAAGACCGGCCGCGCCGGCTGGACCTGGTATACCGGCTCGGCCGGCTGGCTGCACCGGGTCGCGGTCGAGCATATCCTGGGCCTGCGCATCAAGGGCGGCGACAGGCTGGAGGTGGAGCCCGCCTTGCCCGCGCACTGGCCGGGCTTCCGCGCCAGCGTGATGATCGGCAACCGCCGGCACGAGGTCGAGGTGACGCGCGACAAGGCCGGCGCGCTGCAGATCCGGTCCGGCTGACGACGAGGCAGGGGAGGGCGGCCCATGCGGCGCTTGATGATCGGCATCCTGGTGCTTCTGGCGCTGCCCCTCGCGGGCCTTGGCGCCTGGCTCTACAGCCTGCCGCCGGGCCCGGCCGCCCTGCAGCCCCCGCCGGTGCCGCAGGCCGAGGCCAGGGCGATGCTGGCGGCGCTGAAGCCTCCGAAACGCGAGCGGCCGCTGATTGCGGTCGTCGGCCTGAACGACGCCACCGAAACCACCGACTACCTGATGCCCGCCGGCATCCTGCGCCGCGCCGGGATCGCCGATGTGGTCATGCTGGCGGCCGGGCCCGGCCGGGTGCGGCTTTACCCGGCGCTGGCGGCGCTGCCCGACGCGACGCTGGCGGAATTCGACGCCCGCCACCCCGAGGGCGCGGATTACGTCATCGTTCCGGCCATGAGCCGCGACGACGACCCGGCGGTCATCGGCTGGCTGCGGCAGCAGGCCGCAGGCGGGGCGACCATCATCGGCATCTGCGCCGGCGCCAAGGTGGTCGCCGCCGCCGGCCTGCTGGACGGCAGGCGGGCGACGACGCATTGGTATTACCGGCAGCAGCTGCTCGACCGCAGCCCCTCGATCGCCTATGTGCCCGACCGGCGCATGGTGATCGACGGCCGCGTCGCCACCACCACCGGCATCACCGCCTCGATGCCGATGATGCTGGTGCTGGTCGAGGCCATTTCCGGCCGCGCCAAGGCCGAGGCGGCGGCCCGCGATCTGGGTCTGGCGCATTGGGATGCCCGCCATGCCAGCGCCGCCTTCGGCCTGACCCGGCCCTTCGCCGCGACGGTGCTGGGCAACCGGCTGGCCTTCTGGAAGCGCGAGCGGGTGGGGCTGGAGCTTCGCCCCGGCATGGACGAGGTGGCGCTGGCGCTGGTCGCCGATGCCTGGTCGCGAACCTATCGGTCGCGGGCCGTGACCTTCGCGGCCTCGACGGCGGCGGTCGAAAGCCGGAACGGCATCCGCCTGCTGCCCGAGATCCCCGCGGCCGAATGGCCGCAGAAGCGGCGGCGTTACGACCTTGCCGGCCAAAGCCCGGCCGTGGCGCTTGACCAGGCCCTGCGGGCCATCGCCGCGCGCCATGGCGAACGGACCGCGCGGATCGTCGCCATGCAACTGGAATATCCGCGCTGAACCGCCGCGGCGCTGGCCTCTGGCCCAAGGGCCGGGCCGGTGGCAAAGTGGCGGCATGGAGCAGACCGACATCCTGACCCGCCTTGCCGTGTCGCTGGCCATCGGCCTGCTCGTCGGGCTGGAACGCGGCTGGCAGAGCCGCGCGGAAGGGGACCATCGCCGCGCCGCCGGGCTGCGGACCTTTGCGCTGACCGGGCTGTTGGGCGGGGTGACCGGGGCATTGGCGGCGCAGTTCGGCGGGCTGCTGATCGGGCTGGTATTCTGCGCCTTCTCGGCGGTCTTCGCCGCCTTCCAATGGCTCGAATCGCGGCTCGACCAGGATGTCAGCGCCACCTCCTGCGTGGCCGGGATGCTGGTCTTCCTGCTCGGCGCGCTGGCCGTCAGCGGAGAGCTGGGGCCGGCCGTGGCGGCGGCGGTGGCGATGACCCTGCTGCTGGCGCTGCGCGAGCATCTGCACCGCTGGGTCGCCATGCTGAGCTGGATCGAGATCCGCGCCGGGCTGACCCTGGCGGCGATGTCCTTCCTGCTGCTGCCGGTCATCCCCGACCGCGCCATCGACCCCTGGGGCGCGGTCAACCCCTATCGGATCTGGCTGCTGGCCATCCTGATCGCGGCGATTTCCTTCGCCGGCTACATGGCGGTCAGGGCGTTCGGAGAACGGCGCGGCATCATGGTGATGGCGGCGGCCGGCGGGCTTGCCTCCTCGACCGCGACCACGCTGGCCTTTGCGCGGCTGGGCAAGGATCGCCCGGACTCGGCCCGGCTGCTGAGCGCGGGGATCCTGCTGGCCGGGGTGGTGATGGTCTTGCGGGTGGGCGTGATCGCCATCGGGTTGCAGCCGGCGCTGCTGGCCGGGCTGGCGCCGCCGCTGGCGGCGATGGCGGCGGTGACCGCCTGCGGCGCCGCGCTTTTGATGCGGCGCGCCCGGCGCGAGGCGCGGCCGGTCCTCGCCATCGACAATCCGCTGGCCGTGGGAACGGCGCTGAAACTGGCGGGGTTCATCGCCGTGGTGATGCTGGCCGCGGCGGGGTTGCGCCAATGGCTGGGCGATATCGGCGTGCTGATCGTGGCGGCGATCTCGGGCCTCGCCGATGTCGATGCGGTCTCGATCTCGATGGCGCGGATGGGCGGCGGGACGCTGGCGCTGGATACCGCGGCCCAGGCGATCCTGATCGCGGTCGCGGTCAACACCGTGTCCAAGGCGGTTCTTGCAGCCTGGGTCGGTGGGCCCAGGCTGGGGCTGATCGTCGGCGCCGTCAGCGGGCTGGGGATCGGCGCGGCCGGGCTGGCGATGGCCCTGTCGCGGGCGCTGCTGCCTTGAAGCTCAGTGCCCGCCGCCGCCCGCCCCGGGCGCCGGCTTCTGCACGAAGAACAGCAGCAAAGCGAGCGCGGCGAAAAGCCCGGTCAGCAGCACAAAGATGTCCGCAAGCGACATGACCACCGCCTGCAGCCGCGCCATGTTGGTCAGCGTGGCCAATGCCGCGGTGCCGGCCGCATCGCCCAGGCCGGAATAGGCCTGTTCCAGCATCCCCAATGCCTGTCCCGCCGCGTCGTTGCCGCCGGTCACGCTTTCGGCGATGCGGGCATAGTGGACATCCTCGCGATTGGTCAGAACGGTGTTGATCAGCGCCAACCCGACCGCGCCGCCCAGGTTGCGGGTCAGGTTGAACAGGCCCGAGGCGTTCTTGACCTTTTCCGGCGGCAGCATCCCCAGGGCGATGTTCGACACCGGCACCATGCAGATCATCAGCGACACGCCGCGCAGGATCTGCGGCAGGAAGATCTGCCAATAGTCCCAGTCTTCGGTCAACCCGGTCATCATCCAGCAGCTGAGCGCGAAGACCGCGAAGCCCGCGCCCATCATCAGCCGCGGATCGACGCTTTGCGACAGCCGCCCGGCGATGGGGGCGGTCAGGAACATCGAGATGCCCGAAACCATCATCGCCTCGCCGATCTGCAGCGAATTGTAGCCGCGGATCCCCGACAGGTAGAGCGGGAAGATGTAGATCAGCCCGTAAAGCCCGATGCCCAGGCCGAACGAAAACACCGAGCCCATGGTGAAGTTGCGGTCGGCAAAGGCGTCCAGCCGCACGATGGGCTCCTCGGCGGTGAAGGCGCGCCAGAAGAACAGGAAGCCGCCGGCGATCATCACCCCGGTCATCGCCACGATCAGCCCATCGGCGAACCAGTCGTCGCCCGCGCCTTCTTCCAGCACGTATTCCATCGCCCCCAGCAACAAGGCCAGCCCCAGGAAGCCCCACCAGTCGAAGCGCTGGAACAGGCTCAGGTCCGGCTTGTCGAAATCAATCAGCAGGAAGGCCGCGCTGGTGACGATGATGCCGGGAATGACGTTGATGAAGAACAGCCAGTGCCAGCTCATGTATTCCGTCAGATAGCCGCCCAGCGTCGGCCCGACCGTCGGCGCCAGCGTCGCCACCAGCCCGATCATCGGCGAGACGATATGCATCTTCGAGCGCGGGAAGATGGTGAAGGCGCAGGCAAAGACCGTCGGGATCATCGCCCCGCCGATGAAGCCCTGCAATGCCCGCCAGACGATCATCTCGGACATCGAGTTCGACAACCCGCAGAGCAGGCTCATCACCGTGAAGCCGCCCGAGGAGATGGTGAAGAGCCAGCGCGTCGACAGCATCCGCGACAGATAGCCCGACAGCGGGATCATGATGACCTCGGCGATCAGGTAAGAGGTCTGGATCCACGGGATCTCGTCGCTGGAAGCCGCGAGTCCGGCCTGGATCTCGGACAGCGAGGCCGAGACGATCTGGATGTCCAGGATCGCCATGAACATGCCCAGCACCATCAGCAGGAAGGTGATCAGGCGGCGCGGGTCGATGCGGTCCTGATCGGGCGCTGCCGATGCCGGGGCCAGCGCCGCCGCGCTGTCGGCGGGCATGGTTCAGCCCCCGTTCCGCGCGGCCTGCCGGATGCCTTCGGCCGCCGTGCCGTCCAGCGCGCTGGTCGCGGCCGCGCCGGGATCGGCCGCCGGGGCCGGGGCGCTTTGTGTGGGCGCGGGCGCCGGCATCAGCGGCCGGTCCTCGCCGGTGCGGGTATCGACCTCGGCGATGACCGACATGCCGGGGCGCAGGGGCAGGCGGGCGCGGTCCTGCGCGTCGATCTCGATGCGCACCGGCACACGCTGCACCACCTTGGTGAAATTGCCGGTGGCGTTCGAGGCCGGCAGCAGGCTGAACACCTGCCCGGTGCCGGCGGTCAGGCTTTCCACCGTGCCGTGCAGCATCTCGTCCGGCCAGGCGTCGATGCGAATCGAGACGCGGGCGCCGGGCCGGATACCGGCGATCTGGGTTTCCTTGAAATTGGCCCCGACATACAGGTTCCCGACCGGCACCAGCGTGCCGATGCGGCTGCCCGGCGCGACATAGGAGCCGATCTCGACCTGCCGCTCGGTCAGGATGCCGTCGAAGGGGGCGCGGATCTGGGTGAAGTCCAGGTCGCGCTGCGCCTTGCGCATATCGGTATGGGCGGATTGCACATCCAGCCGGGCGCTGTCGAGCCGCGCCTTCAGCACGACCAGCTGCGCCCGCGCCTCGGCCAGCGCCGCCTTGGCGCTTTGAACCTGGGCGGCGGCGGATTTCGCGCTGGCCTCGGCCGCGTCCACCGCGGCCTGGGTGCCGGCCGAGCTGGTCCGCAGCTCGCGCGCGCGGCGAAACGCCTTCTGCGCGCCGTCATTCGTCGCCTCGGCCGCGACCTGCGCCGCCTGCGCCTGCTGGATCGCCGCCTCGCCGGCGGTGATCTGCGCCTCGAGCTGGCGGGCCGCGCTTTCGGCGGCGGCCAGCCCGTTCCGGGCGGTTTCCAGCGCCAGCCGGTAATCCTCGGGGTCGATGCGGGCGATCACCTGGTCCTTGGTTACCGGGGCGTTCGGCGCCACCAGGATCTCGGCGATATAGCCGGTGTCGCGGGCCTGCAGCTGCACCAGATCGGCCTGCAGATAGGCATCGTCGGTTTCCTCGTGGAACCGGCCGAAGCTGAACCAGTGCCAGCCCTGGTAGCCGATCGCCGCCAGCGCCACCAATGCCAGCCCGGCCAGGATGCGCTTGGCCTTGCCGGAGCCGGATTTCTGCGCCGGTGCCGCGGACGCATCTTTGCCGGTCGATGCCATGTTCAGGCCTTTCGATATGGGGCTGCCGGTGCAGGCGGCCGGAGCCGCAGCACAGCCGGGCGCGAGTCGGAAAGGGGGTTTGTCCTGCTTATAGTATTGACCGAACCGTTCGGTCAATATATTCTGATGCCATTCAGCGAACGGGCGCAGGGACGGGCGGCAGGTCGGGGATGGACCCGTCGGCCGCATGCGGCATAACCTCGAGGGCATAGCGACAGGAGGCCCAGTTGAGCGATCCCAGCAGCCAGCGCGCATCCCGCGACCCGGGCGGATGCGGCCCGCCCGAACCCGAGGACAGCCCCAAGCGCCGGCAGATCCTGGACGGCGCGCGGCGCATGTTCCTGGCCCAGGGCTTCGAGGGCGCCTCGATGCAGGACGTGGCGCGGGCGGCCGGGGTGTCCAAGGGCACGCTCTACGTCTATTTCGACAGCAAGGAGGCGATGTTCGAGGCGCTGGTGCTGACCGAATGCGGCCGGCTGCAGCGGACCATCCGCCAGCTTGGCGCCGGGGTGGAGGGGGTGGAACACGAGCTGCGCCAGATCGCCCGCAGCATGATCGACACGCTGCTGCAGGACGAGGTGATGGCAGCGATGCGGATGATGATCGGTGCCGGCGAAAAATTCCCCGACCTGGCCCGGAAGATCTACGAGGCCGGGCCCATGCGCTCGATCGAGACCTTGGCCGAGTATTTCGCGCTGCGCGTCACCCGGGGCGACCTGGCGATGCAGGACTGCCGCGAGGCGGGTGCCGAATTCGTCGATCTGGTGCTGGCCGGGCTGCAGCGCCGGGCGTTGCTGATGATGCCGCCGCTTTCCGATGCCGGGACCGACGCCTTCGTGCGCCGTCGGGTGGCGCGCTTCCTGGCCGTGTACGCGCCGAATGCCACGGCGCCCGAACCCCGGCAGTGAATCCGCTGGCGACGCCGGCGGCGCATGGTGTCACCAGTATAAAATGACGCCCCCGGACCGAATCTGGAAATGTCGCCTTGGGGCAGGGCGGTCGCGCCAGGCGCTGAGCCGCCCCGCTTTCCATCCGAAGGGCCCCAGGGACGGGGATGGGGACGGCGGCGCAAGCAGCCCGGGGGCAGCCATGCGGTCGAACCCGTCATTCGGTGCAGCTCTGCAAGGCGTCGCTGCTGAATATTCCTGCCGACTGTCCCCGCAAATGCGGTCTTCGTCCTCCCAGCACCTGTCTCCAAGATCGGAGACGGGTCAGCGAAAATGCCGGGCAGGATCGTTGGCTGGCCTTTCCAGGCCAGCGAGCGCTCAGCAGGTTTCTTGGGACCGCTTGGAGGGCCACGCACAATCGTTGATTCGGTTAAAGCCTGTGTTACGCTTGCCGCATTTAGGGGGCGAGAAGGAGCATCATTATGACCCTCGTTACACGCAGAAGCATCCTGTTGGGGGGCGTCGCTGGCATTGCATTGCTGGGTCCTGTCGCCCGAGCCTTCGGTCAGACAAAATCTCTGACGGGATGTGGGACTCCTCATGAACTCCGCGCCCGAGGCGACGATCTACCAGGCGCGTGAGATCGTCACCCTCGATCCAGACCGTCCCAGCGCAAAGGCCATCGCCGTGGCGGGCGACCGTATCCTTGCCGTCGGCTCTTTGGACGAGGTCCAACAGACCGTCGGAGATCGGCCTCATCGGGTCGATGACCGCTTTGCCGACAAGGTCATCATCCCCGGCTTCATCGCCCAGCATGACCATCCCGTCCTTGCCGCTCTGTCGATGTCGTCGGAAATCCTCTCGATCGAGGACTGGGTTCTGCCCTCTGGCACCGTCCCGGCCGTGAAGGACAAGCAGGATTTCATCGACCGGCTGACGAAGGCGGTGAACGCACGCACCGATCCCAAGGAGCCGGTGCTGAGCTGGGGCTATCATCCGGCTTTCTACGGACCGCTCACCAAGGCCGAGCTTGACGCGATCAGCAAGGACCGCCCGATCTTCGTCTGGGGACGGTCCTGCCACGAGATGTTCATGAACAGCGCGGCCCTCGAGGCGGGCGGCTTGACGCAGGAAGTCGTCGATGGCTTCGCCGAATCCGCACGCAAGCAGTCCAATTTCGAGGAAGGGCATTTCTGGGAACAGGGCATCTTCGCCGTTCTGCCGAACATCGCCCCGTTTGCCGCCTCGCCCGAGCGGCTGCAGGTCGGGCTGGAAATCTCGCGCGCCTACATGCACGGCAAGGGGATCACCTTCGGCAACGAGCCGGGCGGGATCGTCTCGAAAGCGGTTCAGGACGGCGTAAACGCGATCTTCTCCAGCCCCGACATGCCGTTCCGCTGGTCCTTCATGGTGGATGCCAAGACCGTCACCGCCGCGCATGAGGACGATGCCGAGGTCGTCGCGGCGGCCGAGGCGATGGCGCCCTGGTATGGCGGCATGACCAGCCTGGCGCCCCGGCAGGCCAAGCTGTTCGCCGACGGCGCGATCTATTCGCAGCTCATGCAAGTGCGCGATCCCTATCTCGACGACCATCATGGCGAATGGATGATGGATGAGGATCTGTTCAATCGCGCCTTCCGGATCTTCTGGGACGCGGGCTATCAGATCCATGTCCATGTCAATGGCGATGCCGGGCTTGACCGGGTGCTCGACACGCTTGAGGCGAACCTGCGCCGCAACCCGCGTTACGACCACCGCACGGTCATCGTGCATTTCGCGGTCAGCGCCCCGGATCAGGTGCAGCGGATCAAGGCGTTGGGCGCCATCGTCAGCGGCAATCCCTATTACGTCACCGCGCTGTCGGACCAGTATTCCAAGGTGGGCCTTGGCCCCGAGCGGGCGGATTCCATGGTTCGTCTGGGCGACCTGACCAAAGCCGGCATCCGGTGGTCGCTTCATTCCGATATGCCCATGGCGCCCTGCGACCCGCTGTTCCTGATGTGGTGCGCGGTCAACCGCATCACCGCTTCGGGGCGCGTCGCAGCACCCGAGCAAGTCGTTTCGGTCGAGGATGCGCTGCGTGGCGTGACCATCGAAGCAGCCTATTCGCTGAAGATGGAGGACGAGATCGGCAGCATCGTCCCCGGCAAGCGCGCGAACCTGACGATCCTCGACGCGAACCCGCTGGAGGTCGAGCCGAAGGCCCTCAGGGACATCGGCGTCTGGGGCACGGTGATGGAAGGCCGAGTGCTGCCCGCCGGGCAGCCGGAAAAACGGGCCTCACTGATGCCACAGCGGAACATGCGGCCCGCCGACGATACGGGCTTCATGCGCGTGGCACTGGAGCACGCCCTGACGGTGTCCCATTCGCATCTTTGACGGCCCACCCGGCACGGCGGCAACAACCGGGGCCATCCCCGGAATTGTCGCCGCGCCGGCCCTCAGGCCGGTCGGCGCGCCTGGGGTCAGGATCCGTCGACTTCAGCCCTCGCTGCAACCGTCATCTTCTGGATATGACAGATCAATGGGCCCTGACCCCAGGCATCGCGGACGAGGTTTCTTCACCGCCCTTGTGTCATGTTTCGCTGATAGCCGCCTGAAGCACTGAGAAAATCCGCGCGGCGTCCAATTGCGCGACGTTGAAGCGCAGGAAGCCGCCGGCCGATTGCGAGACGCTGAACACATTTCCCGGCGCCAGCACGACGCCTTCCGCCATGCAACGCCGCGCGATGGCGGCGGAATCATGGCCGCCGGGCAGGCGGCACCACAGGTAGAAGCCGCCGCGCGGCATGGTCCAGGGCACCAGGCCCAGCGGTTGCAGCCGGTCCGCCGCATCCTTCCGGGCGCGGGCCAGCCGCTGGCGCAACTCGTCCATATGCTTGCGATAGGTGCCGCCGGCCAGGACGCCCGCGATCAGTTCGGTCGCAACCGGGCTGGGACCGCCGAAACTGGTCGCGACCTGCAAATCGGCCAGCCCCTCGATCCAGTCCGGCCGCGCCGCGATATAGCCGCAGCGCACGGAAGCCGACAGCGTCTTCGAGAAGCTGCCGATCCTGATGACGCGGTTCAGCCCATCCAGCACCGCAAGACGCGGCGACGGCGCCGGCTCGAAATCCGCGAAGATGTCGTCCTCGACGATGGTCAGCCCGTGGGCCGAGGCCGCGCTGAGCACCCGATGCGCGGTCTGCGGCGAAAGGCTGGCGCCGGTCGGGTTGTGCAGTGCCGAATTGGTGATGTAGAGGCGCGGATTTTCGCGGACGAGAGCGTGTTCGAAGGCGGAAACGTCGGGCCCCGAGGGCGCGAAGGGGACGCCGACCACCCGCGCCTGATGCGCGCGCAGCAGAGCCTGGAAATTGAAATAGCAGGGATCGTCGACCAGCACCGTATCACCGGGCCGCAAGAGCAGCCGGCAGATCAGGTCGATGGCCTGCGTCCCCGAGCCGGTCAGCAGGACATGATCCATCGTGGCGGCGATGCCCTCGTCGGCGAAGCGGCCCAACAGCAACCGCCGCAAGGCGGGCGCGCCGCGCGTGCTGCCATAATCAGCCAGCGCGGCGTCATCGGTGCGGGCCAGCGCCCGCAACCCCTTGCGGATCGCGCCCTGCGGCATCCAGTCCGCCGGCAGCCAGCCGCAGCCCGGCTTCAGGACCGAGGCGTCGGCGTCCAGCGACTGACGCGAGACCCAGAAGGGATCGACGTCGCGTTCGCGGGTCGGCCCCATCCCGGCCAGGGCCATCGGCGGCAGGTCGGCCCCGGTCACATAAAAGCCCGAGCCGCGCCGGGCGCGGATGATCCCCTCGGCCTCTAGCCGGCCGTAAGCCTCGACCACGGTAAAGGGCGACACGCCCATGGTCCTCGCGAAGCCCCGGACCGAGGGCAGGCGATCACCGGGCGCCAGAGCCCGGTTCGCGATCCGCGCGCGGACGGCATCCATCAGCGCCTCGGTCCGCGTAAGTCCCCGATCCTTCGCCATCCGCCTTACCTCCCAACTGTATCGGTCATGTCGCCTATACGGTTTTCGTGAATTGTATTGTGCTGTTCCTGTCTTGGCCAGCACCGGATCGCTATGCACGACGCTGAAAATGCAAGGGGATCACATGGAACGCGGAACGGCGGGTTGGGGCAGCGGCCTCTTGGGCGTCATCATCTTCAGCGGGTCGTTGCCGGCCACCCGCGTCGCCGTGGCGGATTTCTCGCCGATCTTCCTGACCTCGGCCCGTGCGGTGATCGCCGCGCTGCTGGGGGCGGCCTTCCTGGCCGCGTTCCGTCAGCCGCTGCCGGAACGCCGCGACCTTCTTTCGCTGGCGCTGGTCGCCTTCGGCGTCGTTCTGGGCTTTCCGCTGCTGACCGCGCTGGCGCTGCAGCACATCACCGCGGCGCATTCCATCGTCTTCGTCGGGATGCTGCCGCTGGCGACCTCAATCTTCGGCGTTCTGCGGGGTGGCGAGCGGCCCGAGCCCGCCTTCTGGGTCTTCGCGGTGATCGGCGCAGTGGCGGTCGCGGGCTTCGCGCTTCATGGCAGCGGCGGCGGCACGCCGGCGGGCGACCTGCTGATGATCGCCGCAATCCTGGCCTGCGGCCTTGGCTATGCCGAGGGCGCCGCGCTGTCGCGCCGACTCGGCGGCTGGCAGGTCATCTCCTGGGCCTTGCTGCTGTCCCTGCCGGTCATGGCGGCGATCGCGCTGTTCACCTTGCCCGGCGCCTGGTCCCCGATCACCGCGCCGGCCTGGATCGGCCTTGCCTATGTCTCGGTCTTCAGCATGATGGTCGGCTTCATCTTTTGGTATCGCGGCCTCGCGCTCGGCGGCATTGCAGGTGTCGGGCAGCTGCAGCTTCTGCAGCCCTTCTTCGGTTTCCTGCTGGCAGCGCTCTTGCTGCACGAGCCCATCGCCTGGCCCATGATCGCCTCTGCCGTTATCGTCGTCCTCTGCGTCGCCGGGGCCAGGCGATACGCGTGACGCTCAGACAGGTCGGGAAGACCACCCCCATCGCGGATTCTGGCTGAATATCCGATCACATAGGCCTGCTTCTTGGACCATGCCTGCCAAGCCGCGCGTTCTGCAAGATCTGCCCCAAGCCTGGGGCATTGATCCCCCGCATCTCCTTCTTTTTCTTTGTGACGCGCCCCCTGGCCATATCCGCCTTGTCCTGCGCACGAGAGAGCATCTTCATGCGCACCCCGTCCCGGCAGGGCATTCGTCCCCCCGTTTGTTCGTCGAAGCTCGCGCTCGCTCATCAGAACAAGCCCGAAGCCTGCCACGCTGCACCGCGCAGCAGCAGCGTCAGCCATCAGGGCAGAGGCGACAACTCTACTTTGCTTCTACGGATTATATTTGGATAATCCGTCTTATGTCATAAAATATGTCCCGGCGCCGGATGACGGATTCCCGCCCAAGGCGTGCCGGACGCCGGCGCGACTCTGCCGAAATCGTGAACGGCGGCAGAACCGCATGGACGCTGCCGTCTCGACGTATTAGGAAGACGGATCAAAGCGCCGCAATCCAGCGCGGCACAGAATCGAGCATAACCGAGCAGACGAGAATGCAATCCGGCAAACGCGCGACCGAACGAGTCGCGACCGTGAGACCATTACAAATCCGCGGCCGCTTCTTCACGGCGGTGGCCCTGCATCTGACCGGACGGCCGGATCGGAGCTTCTTCGACGCGCTCGACGCACGGCTGGCGCAGACGCCGCTGTTCTTTGACAATGCTCCGCTGGTCGTCGACCTGGAACAGGCCGAGGGCATGGACAGCGCCGACGAGCTGCTGCAGTTCACCGCAGACCTGCGCGCGCGCAAGCTCTCGGTTTTCGGCGTGCAGAGCGGCACCGCCGCCCAGGCGCGGGCCGCGGCCATGGCCGGGCTGATTTCACTGCCCGGCGGCCGCGACGTGCCGCTGGAACGGGTGTCGCGCCAGGGCAGCCGCCCCGAGGCGGTTCAGGTGGTCAAGGAATTGCCGCAGGCCTCGAAGCTCATCGCCCAGCCGGTACGCTCGGGGCAACTGGTCTTTGCGGATCGCGGCGACCTGGTGATCGTCGGCTCGGTCAGTTCGGGCGCCGAGGTGATTGCCACCGGCAACATCCATGTCTATGGCCGGCTGCGCGGCCGCGCCCTGGCCGGGGTCAACGGCGACAGCTCGGCCCGGATCTTCTGTCACGCCCTGGATGCCGAATTGCTGGCCATCGCCGGGCTCTACCGCACCAGCGAGGATCTGGGGCCGGATACGCCGCGGGAACTGGTGCAGGTCTGGCTCGACGGCGAGCGGCTGCGCATCGAATCGCTGAAATAACCCATGATCGAAAGGAAACGCTCGTGAGCAAGGTTATCGTAGTCACCTCGGGCAAGGGCGGCGTCGGCAAGACGACCTCCTCTGCCGCCATCGCCGCGGGTCTCGCCATGCGCGGACACAAGACGGTCGTGATCGATTTCGACGTGGGCCTGCGCAACCTCGACATGATCATGGGCTGCGAACGCCGCGTGGTCTTCGACTTCATCAACGTGATCCAGGGCGACGCCAAGCTGAAGCAGGCGCTGATCAAGGACCGGCGGCTGGAGAACCTGTATGTCCTGCCGACCTCGCAGACCCGCGACAAGGACGCGCTGACCACCGAGGGCGTCAAGACGGTGCTGGACGAGCTGCGCGAGGAATTCGACTATATCGTCTGCGACAGCCCGGCCGGGATCGAGCGCGGCGCGCATCTGGCGATGTATTACGCCGACGAGGCGGTGGTGGTCACCAACCCGGAAGTGTCGTCGGTGCGCGACAGCGACCGGGTGCTGGGGCTACTGAACTCCAAGACCTTCCTGGCGGAAAAGGGCGATGACAGCGCAGTCAAGGCGCAACTGCTGCTGACCCGCTTCGACCAGAACCGCTCGGCCAATGGCGAGATGATGAGCGTGCAGGACGTGCTGGAAATCCTTGCCATCCCGCTTCTGGGCATCATTCCGGAAAGCACCTCGGTGCTGAAGGCCTCGAACGAGGGCACGCCGGTGTCGCTGGACGAGAAATCACCGGCCGGCAAGGCTTACATGGACGCCGTCGGCCGGCTGGTCGGCGAGCAGATCGAGATGCGGGTCAATCCCGGCGAACAGCGGCGCGGCTTCTTCCAGCGGCTGCTGGGACGGACGGCCTGACCATGTTCGGTTTCTCGTTCCGCCAGCGAAAGCCCAATTCGGCGCAGACCGCCAAGGAGCGTCTGCAGATCCTGCTTGCGCATGAGCGCACCAGCAATTCCGGCCCCGATTTCCTGCCGCTTTTGCAGCGCGACATCCTCGAGGTGGTCCGCCGCCATATGGATGTCGACGGCGATGCGGTCGACATCAAGCTGGAACGCAGCGACGACCTGTCGAGCCTCGAGATCAATATCGAGATGCCGGGCAGCGGCAAGACGGCGCTGAAGCGGCTTGGCTGATCGCAGCCGGCGGGGCGCCCTGCCCCGACCACCGCCAGCCATCAGCCATCAGCCATCAGCCACGACCTTACCCCACGATAAAAAGTTTGTGGGGTAAGGAGCAATATGCTATACCCCCCACAGATCGGGAAGCGTGGGGTAAGCGCGATGAAGGATCTCTCGCCGGTGGCCGTTGCCGCCTGGACCGACCTGCTGCGGCATCTGCGGGATGCGGCGGTGGGCGAGTTGCGCGGCACGCCGCGGCTGAAGAAGGTCGGTCAGAAATCCTATTGGTACGACCATTTCCGCATCGGCGACCAGACCGTCGACCGCTATATCGGCGAGGACAACCCCGAACTGCGCACCCGGCTTGAACGCGCCGAACGCATCCGCGCCGCCGAAAAGCAAAGTCAGGCCGAACGCTCGCGCTTGATGCGCATCCTGCGGGCCGAGGGCTGCCTGATGACCGATCGCGGTTCGGGCCAGGTGATCTCGGCCATGGCGCGCAGCGGCGTGTTCCGGCTGGGCGGCACGCTGATCGGGACGCAGGCCTTTCGCTGCTACGAGGGAGAGCTGGGCGTGCGCATCGGCTTCGACCAGGCGGCGATGACCGACGACGTGGACATTGCCAGCTTCGAGCGGCTGTCCATCGCCCTTGGCGACCAGGTAACCGAGCCGCTGGCCGAGGTGTTCCGCGACCTCAGCTTCGCCCCCCTGCCCTCGGTCGACGGCCAGCATGTCTGGCGCTGGCGCCAGAGCGCGCAGCAGACGCTGGTCGAGTTCCTGACCCCCTGTTTCGACGAGAACGAGGGCCTGCGCGAACTGCCGGCACTCGGCGTCTCGGCGCAGAGCCTGCACTACCTCAATTACCTGATCGCCGAGCCGATCCAGGTGCCGCTGCTCTATCGCGCCGGTTTCCTGATCCAGGTGCCCCGGCCCGAGCGCTATGCCATTCACAAGCTGATCGTCGCCGACCGGCGACGCGACGGACCCGACGCGCTCAAGGCCCGCAAGGACCGCGCGCAGGCGGAATTCCTGATCTCGGTGCTGTCGCGGGAACGCCCGGACGACCTGCGCGAGGCCTATGAGACAGCCAGGCAGAAAGGCCCCTCATGGCGGGCGCGGCTGCAATCCAGCCTGAACCGGCTGCCGCACCTGCGGGATAGTCTCGAATCCATATGAGATTTCTGACACAATTCCATGAAAGAATTGGGAAAATATTACAATTGGCGGGACGCTCTACTGCGTTTTATTGATTAATATATTTTAATCAATCTGTTAGATAGACAATCGACAATTTTTCCAGCACCCTTGCCGGGCTTCATTCCGGCAACTGCAATGCCAGTTCCTCGCCCCGTGCCCGCAGGCTGGCAGCCAGGAAAGCGATGACCTGGCCCGCCCATTGCATCATGCGCACGTCGCGGTGGCAGGTCAGCCAATAGGTCCGCGTCAGCCGCACCTGATCGGGCAGCACGATCTGCAACTCCGGATACTTCCTGGCGATGTAATGGGGCAGCACGCCGACCCCCAGCCCATTGCGAACCGCCGCGAGCTGGTTGAAGATGCTGGAACTTTTTACCATCGCCCGCAGCGACGGATGCACCTCGCCCAGGTAGTCGAGCCCGGGCGCGAAGATCATCTCCTCGATATAGCCGATGATGCGGTGCGGCCGCAGGTCCGCGGGGGCTTGGACCGGCGGCATGGTCTGCAGATAGTCCCGCGTCGCGTAAAGATGCAGGGTGTAGTCCGCCAGCCGTTCCGAGCGGTAGGGCCCGTTGGTCACCGGGTCCAGGGTGATCCAGATATCTGCCTCGCGCCGGGACAACGACAGCACCTGCGGCATGGTGATGAGTTCGGGCGAGAGCAGCGGAAACCGCGCGATGAACTCGGGCAGCAGATGGGTCGAGAACAGGCTGGCGAACCCTTCCGGCATCGCCAGGCGCAGCGAACGGACCTGCCCCGCCGCAGTGCCGCGGTCCAGGGGGATCTGGCTTGCCGCCTCCTCCATGCGCTCGGCGGTCTCGATCAGCCGCAGGCTGGCGGCGGTGGGCTCGTAGCCGCGGGGGTTGCGTTCGAACAACCGGGTGTTCAGCGCCTGTTCCAGGCGGTCGATCCGCCGCGAGACCGTGACATGCGAGGTGCCCAGCAGCCGCGCGGCGCGGGAAAGCTGCCGCTCTCGCACCACCGCCAGAAAGAATTGCAGGTCGTCCCAGTCGAGATTGGCCATCTGTTCAAAAATGCACAGGATCTGTATGAAATTAAACTTCTCTGAACGCTTGTGTCAAAGGCGATTCCGCTGCATCGTTCCCTCAGGGAGGCGGCCGGCATAAAGGCGGCCCCCATGACAGAAAGCGTCCCGAACCGGCCGGCAGAACGGACCGCCGGAAGGGACCATCCTTGGGAGGAAAACGTGCGAAACATTCTGCTCACGACCGCTGCGGTCGGTCTTGCCGCCGCGCCCGCGCTGGCCGAGGTTTCCGACGGCAAGGTCAGGATCGGCATCCTGAACGACCAGTCCGGGGTCTATGCCGATTTCGGCGGCAAGAACTCGGTCGAGGCCGCGAAAATGGCGGTCGAGGATTTCGGCGGCAAGGTTCTGGACGCGCCGATCGAGATCGTCAGCGCCGACCACCAGAACAAGCCCGACATCGCCTCGAACATCGCCCGGCAATGGTATGACACCGAGCAGGTCGACAGCATCATGGAGCTGACCACCTCCTCGGTCGGCCTGGCCGTGCAGGCGCTGTCGCAGGAAAAGAAGAAGATCACCATCAACACCGGCGCCGCCACGACCGAGCTGACCGGCAAGGCCTGCACGCCCTACGGTTTCCATTGGGCCTATGATACCCACATGCTGGCGGTCGGCACCGGCGGCGCGCTGGTGAAAGAGGGCGGCGACAGCTGGTTCTTCCTGACCGCCGACTATGCCTTCGGCTATTCGCTGGAGGAGCAGACCTCGAACGTGGTCAAGGAACATGGCGGCACCGTGGTCGGCGCCGTGCGCCACCCGCTGGCGACGACCGATTTCTCGTCCTTCCTGCTGCAGGCGCAGTCCTCGGGCGCCAAGGTGATCGGCCTGGCGAACGCCGGCCTCGACACGCAGAACGCCATCAAGCAGGCAGCCGAGTTCGGCATCACCGCCGGCGGGCAGAAGCTGGCGGCGCTGCTGTTCTCGATCGCCGAGGTGCATGGCCTCGGCGCCGAGGCGGCACAGGGCCTGACCCTGACCGAGAGCTTCTACTGGAACCGCGACGCGCAATCGGCCGAGTTCGGCAAGCGCTTCATGGAACGCACCGGCGTGATGCCGAACATGGTTCATGCCGGCACCTATTCGGCGGTGACGCAATACCTGAAGGCGATCCAGGAGGCCGGCACCGACGAGACCGAGGCTGTCGCCAAGAAGCTGCACGAGATGCCGGTCGACGACGTCTTTGCCCAGAGCGGCAAGGTCGGCGCCAACGGCCGGCTGATCAAGGACGCCTATCTGATGGAGGTCAAGGCCCCGGCCGACATCAAGGAGGACTGGGACTATTACAACGTCCTGGCCACCATCCCCGGCGACCAGGCCTTCCTTGATCCGGCCAAGAGCGGCTGCCCGCTGGTCCAGTGATGGCGGCCGCCCCTGCTATGCAGGCCGAGCCGCGGGTGGTGCTTTCCGCCCGCGGCCTCGGCAAGGATTTCGCGGGTTTCACGGCGGTGAACAATGTCGACCTGGACGTGGAGCATGCCCGGATCCACGCCCTGATCGGCCCGAACGGCGCCGGCAAGACCACGGTCTTCAACCTGCTGACCAAGTTCCTGCAGCCGACCCGGGGGCGGATCACGCTTCTGGGCCAGGACATCACCCGCACGCCGCCCGACAAGGTCGCCCGCATGGGGCTGGTGCGCAGCTTCCAGATCTCGGCGGTCTTTCCGCACCTGACGGTGCGCGAGAACGTCAAGGTCGCCTTGCAACGCCCGGCGGGGCTGGCGGTGCAGTTCTGGCTGCCGCTCTCGTCGCTCGACCGGCTCGACGCCCGCGCCGACCAGTTGATCGAGCAGCTGGGCCTTGCCCCCTGGCGCGACCATCGCGCCGCCGACCTGTCCTATGGCAGGAAGCGTGTCCTGGAGATCGCCACCACGCTCGCGCTCGATCCCGAGGTGCTGCTGCTTGACGAACCGATGGCCGGCATGGGCCAGGAGGACGTGGCCATGGTCGCCAGGATCATCCGCGACGTCGCCCGCCAACGCGCCGTACTGATGGTGGAACACAACCTGAACGTCGTGGCCGACATCTGCCACCGCGTCACCGTGCTGCAACGGGGCGAGATCATCGCGGCGGGCGATTACGCCACCGTCTCGGCCGATCTGCGCGTGCGCACCGCCTATATGGGGTCCGAGGCATGACCGCGCCGCTGCTGTCCGTCGAAAACCTGCAGGCCTGGTATGGCGAAAGCCATGTGCTGCATGGCGTGAACATGCATGTCCACGAAGGCGAGATGATCTGCATCCTGGGCCGCAACGGCATGGGCAAGACCACCACCCTGCGAACCATCATGGGCATCCTCAGGAAGCGGACCGGCAAGATCGCCTTTGCCGGCCAGGACATGATGGGCGTCCCCCTGCACCAGACCGCCCGTGCCGGTCTGGGCTTCGTGCCCGAGGAACGCGGCATCTTCGCCAGCCTTTCGGTCGAGGAGAACCTGATGCTGCCGCCGAAGGTGGCCGAAGGCGGCATGTCGGTGGCGGAAATCTACGCGCTGTTCCCGAACCTGCACGAACGCCGCAATTCGCAGGGCACCAAGCTGTCCGGCGGCGAACAGCAGATGCTGGCCATGGCCCGCATCCTGCGCACCGGCGCGCGCTGCCTGCTGCTGGACGAGCCGACCGAGGGCCTGGCCCCGGTCATCATCCAGGCCATCGGCGAGGTGCTGCGGAAGCTGAAATCCCGCGGCATGACCGTGGTGCTGGTCGAGCAGAACTTCCGCTTCGCCGCCAAGGTCGCCGACCGCTTCTACCTGATGGACCACGGCCGGATGACAGCGGAATTCCCGGTCGGGGATCTGCCGCAGCAGATGGATCTGCTGCATCGCGAACTGGGGGTATGACATGACCATGATCTTCGGCATTCCCGTCCAGGCGCTCATGGGGCAACTGCTGGTCGGGCTGATCAACGGCAGCTTCTACGCGCTGCTGTCCCTGGGCCTGGCGGTGATCTTCGGCCTGCTGCGGGTCATCAACTTCGCCCATGGCGCGCAATACATGCTGGGCGCCTTCGCGGCACTGCTGCTTCTGAACTGGGGCGGCATCAACTACTGGCTGGCGCTAATCCTGGCGCCGCTGATCGTCGGCATCCTTGCCGCCGTGGTCGAGCGCACGATGCTGTCGCGGCTCTACAAGCTCGACCATCTCTACGGCCTGCTGTTCACCTTCGGCCTGGCGCTGGCGATCGAGGGGACGTTTCGTTACTTCTTCGGCGCCTCGGGCAAGCCCTATGCGCCGCCTTCGCAACTGACCGGGGCGGTGAACCTGGGCTTCATGTTCCTGCCGATCTATCGCGGCTGGGTCGTCGTCGCCTCGCTCGCGGTCTGCATCGGGGTCTGGCTCTTGATCGAGAAGACCAAGCTTGGCGCCTATCTGCGCGCCGCGACCGAGAATCCCACGCTGGTGCAGGCCTTCGGCGTCAACGTGCCGCTGCTGCTGACCCTGACCTATGCGCTTGGCGCGGGCCTTGCCGGTTTCGCCGGGGTGCTGGCGGCGCCGGTCTATCAGGTCAGCCCGCTGATGGGCTCGAACCTGATCATCATCGTCTTCGCGGTGGTGGTGGTTGGCGGCATGGGCTCGATCCTGGGCGCCATCGTCACCGGTTATCTGCTGGGCGTGGTCGAGGGGCTGACCAAGGTCTTCTACCCCGAGGCCTCGAACATCGTCATCTTCGTGATCATGGCGATCGTCCTGATCCTGCGGCCCGCGGGCCTTTTCGGAAAGGAGGCCTGACATGGCCGGGAAAACCGAAACCGCCGCCCCGGATCCGGTCGCGGCCCATCCCCGCGCCGGCCAGGCCCGGCTGCTGCTGATCGCCCTGGCCCTGGCCGGGCTGCTGGTGGCGCCGATGTTCCTCTACCCGATCTTCCTGATGAAGCTGCTGGCCTTCGCGCTCTTCGCCTCGGCCTTCAACCTGCTGCTGGGCTATACCGGGCTGCTGTCCTTCGGCCATGCCGCCTTCTTCGGCGGCGCGGCCTATTTCACCGCCCATGCGGTCAAGGTCTGGGGCTGGCCGCCCGAGGCGGGCATCCTGCTGGGCGTCGCCGGCGCGGCCGGGCTGGGGCTGGTGATCGGCGCCATCGCCATCCGCCGCCAGGGCATCTATTTCGCCATGATCACCCTGGCGCTGTCGCAGATGTTCTTCTTCTTCTGTCTGCAAGCCCCCTTCACCCATGGCGAGGACGGCATCCAGTCGGTGCCGCGCGGACATCTGTTCGGGCTGATCGACCTGAACCGGCCGATGAATATGTATTACTTCGTGCTGGCGGTCTTCGTGATCGGTCTGCTGATCATCCGGCGCTTCGTGAACTCGCCCTTCGGCATGATCCTGAAGTCGATCCGCGAGAACGAACAACGCGCGATCTCGCTCGGCTATTCGGTGCAGCATTACAAGCTGGGCGCCTTCGTGATGTCGGCGGCGCTGGCCGGGCTGGCCGGCGGGGTCAAGGCGCTGATCTTCCAGTTCGCCACCCTGACCGACGTGGCCTGGCAGATGTCGGGCGAGGTGATCCTGATGACGCTTCTGGGCGGCATCGGCACGCTCTTCGGTCCCATCGTCGGCGCCGGGCTGGTGGTGAGCCTGCAGAACTTTCTCGCCACCTCGGACTTCCCGGTGACGATCATCACCGGCCTCGTCTTCATGGTCTGCGTGCTCTTGTTCCGCCGCGGCCTGGTGGGCGAGTTCTTCGCAACCAAGCTCGGCCGGAAACTGGGGTTCCGCTCCGAATCGTGATGGTGCGGCCCCCGCGTGCAAGCGGGGGCCCTGCATGGAGTATCCGATGGAAAGCTACGACTATATCGTGATCGGCGCGGGCAGCGCCGGCTGCGTGCTGGCCAATCGCCTCAGCGCCGATCCCGGCACCCGGGTCTTGCTGCTGGAGGCCGGCGGGCGCGACAATTACCACTGGATCCACATCCCGGTCGGCTATCTTTATTGCATCGGCAACCCGCGCACCGATTGGGGCTACAGCACCCAGCCCGAGCCGGGGCTGAACGGCCGCGCGCTGCTTTACCCGCGCGGCCGGGTGCTGGGCGGCTGCTCCTCGATCAACGGTATGATCTACATGCGCGGGCAGGCGGCGGATTACGACCATTGGCGCCAGCTTGGCTGCACCGGCTGGGGCTGGGACGACGTGCTGCCGCTGTTCAAGGCGCAGGAGGACCATTATCGCGGCGGCGATGCCATGCACGGCGCCGGCGGCGAATTGCGGGTCGAGACGGCGCGGGTCCGCTGGGCGGTGCTCGACGCCTTCATGGATGCGGCGGAACAGGCCGGCATCCCCCGGACCGAGGATTTCAACCGGGGCGACAACGAGGGCGGCGGCTATTTCGACGTGACCCAGCGCAGCGGCTGGCGCTGGAGCGCGGCCCGCGCCTTCCTGCGCCCGGTGCGGAACCGCCCCAACCTGCGCATCCTGACCGGCGCCGAGGTCGAGCGGCTGGTGATCGAGGCGGGCGAGGTCACGGGCGTCGTCTTCCACCATCAGGGCCAGCGCCGCGAGGTCCGCGCGATGCGCGAGACGGTGCTGGCGGCGGGCGCCATCGGCTCGGTGCAGATCCTCGAACATTCCGGCATCGGCCGTGGCGAGATGTTGCAGGCCGCCGGCATCACCCCGCAGGTCGAGGTTCCGTCCCTGGGCGAGAACCTGCAGGACCATCTGCAATTGCGCCTGGTCTACAAGGTGCGCGGCGTGCCGACGCTGAACGAGAAAGCCTCGCGCCTGATGGGCAAGGCGGCGATCGGGCTGGAATATCTGCTGAAACGCTCGGGCCCGATGTCGATGGCGCCCAGCCAGCTCGGCATCTTCACCCGCTCGGGGCCGGACAAGGCGACCCCGGACCTGGAATTCCACGTCCAGCCGGTCAGCCTCGACAAGTTCGGCGACCCCGTGCATCCCTTCCCGGCCATGACCGCCTCGGTCTGCAACCTGCGCCCGGAAAGCCGCGGCTCGGTCCATGTCGCCGGACCGGATTTCCGCGCCCATCCCGCGATCCGCCCGAATTACCTTTCGGCCGAGGCAGACCGCGAGATTGCGGTGCGTGCCATCCGCCTGGCACGCAAGATCGCGGCGCAGCCGGCCTTCAACCGCTTCAACCCCGAGGAGCACGTCCCCGGCATCGCCTTCCAGAGCGACGAGGATCTGGCCAGGGCGGCCGGCGCCGTCGGCACCACCATCTTCCATCCGGTCGGCACCTGCCGCATGGGCGCCGATGACGGCGCGGTGGTCGATGCGCGGCTGCGGATGCGGGCGCTTGGCCGGCTGCGGATCGCCGATGCCTCGGTGATGCCGACGATCACCAGCGGCAATACCAACGCCCCGGTGATGATGATCGCGGAAAAGGCGGCGCGGATGATGCTTGAGGATGCGCGGGGCTGACCCGCTGCCCCGTGCCGGTCCGGCGTCGCCTGACTTTCAAAAGGTTTTTGGTCTGCCAGAAGATCCGCGTGACCGCGGAGGCGGTGAAAATAACTGCGGTTTACGCAGAAAACCCGATTCCCCTATGCCTTTCGTTTATCTGCCCGAATCATCCGCCTTTCTTGCAGAATTCTTGGAAGGCTTGACGGCCTCAAAACAGTTGCGTGCTCACGGGAAAAGACGCATAGAGAGTATGCGTCGTCGCTGAATCAACTTTTTGGCGTATTGATTCCCGCGCGGCGCGTGTTCTTAGCGTACCATGTGTTGGCGTCCGTCGGGTGTGCATTTCCCCTGTTCGGACATTTGAAAAACCTCGACTCGGTGATTGACCACCGGTCTGACTTTGGGTGAAACATGGCATATTATACTCAAATCCCTGATGCGACCATCGACCTGACCGCAACCACGCCGGTTCTGTCGTTGGGCAACAACCTGCTCTTGAACGAACTGAGCGGCTCGAACGAATTCAGCCAGTATGACGTGGACGCCAATTCGGCCACCACCCTGACCCGCGGCGACGACGTGTCGCTGGTGGATACCGAGCAGAATCCGGAACTGACCGGCACCTTCGCCGGCACCGGCACGCTTTCGACGGCGACGGCATCCATCGGCATCCCGCTTTTGGCGAACATAACCATCCAGCTCAATCCCATCAGCGGTTCCTATGTCGTCGGCGAGGATGGCAACACCTATTTCGTCACCGACGAGCCGCTGGATGCCAGCCATATCGGCCTGAATATCCAAGGCACCGTGGCTGGGCTTCCCGTCAACCTCGCGGACATCAACCTGTCCGAACTCAACAGCAATCCGTTGCTGGCGCCGATCCTCAGCACGCTGCAGCAGACGCTCGACACCCTGGTCGTCAACGTCGCCTATGATCCCGAAGGCACGCTGCCGCTGGATGACGAGGATGTCGTGCCCTGCTTCACCGCCGGCACCCTGATCGAAACCCGGGACGGTTTCGTCGCCGTCGAGACGCTGACGGTGGGCGATCTGGTCCGCACCCGCGATCACGGGCTGCAGCCGGTGCGCTGGATCGGCTCGGTCAAACTGGCCGCCGCCGCCCTGACCGCGCAGCCGAAACTGCGCCCGATCCGCATCAAGGCCGGCGCGCTTGGCGACCTGACGCCTTCGACCGACCTGGTGGTTTCGCCGCAGCACCGCGTCCTGGTGCGCTCGAAGATCGCGCTCAAGATGTTCGGGGCGATGGAGGTGCTTGTCGCCGCCAAGCAGCTTCTGCAGATCGAGGGCGTCGATATTGCCGAGGACGTGGCCGAGGTGGAGTATTTCCACATCCTGTTCGAGAACCACGAGGTGGTGAATTCCAACGGCGCCGCCACCGAATCGCTTTATACCGGCACCGAGGCGCTCAAATCGGTCGGCGCGGCGGCCCGGGAAGAGATTTTCGCGCTGTTCCCGCAACTGCGCGATGCGGATTTCGCTCCGTCTCCGGCGCGTCCGATCCCTTCGGGCCGGAAATCGCGGCGGATGACCGTCCGTCACGTTCAGCACAGCCGTCCCGTCTTTAGCTGAACCGGGCTGCTGATCCCAAAGGATGACCGCGGAGCGATCCGCGGTCGTTTTGCTTTGCGGCAGCGGTGCCGAACAATCGCGACCCGGCCCGCGCGATCCGGCAACGGCGCGCAGGCCGCGATCTCAGATCACCCGGGTGCGCTGCGGGGCGAGGCCGTCGATCTCGACCACCACCTGCGCGCCGCGGGACAACGCGCCGACCCCCGCCGGTGTGCCGGTGAAGATGAGATCGCCGGCCGCCAGGGCGACATGGCGCGACAGGATGGCGACGATCTCGGGCACCGACCAGATCATCTGGCTCAGGTCGCCCTGCTGGCGCAGCACGCCATCGACCGTCGAGACGATGCGACCATGGTCGAGCCGCCCCAGTTCTGCCGCCGGGGTGATCGCCCCGCAGGCGGCGGAATGGTCGAAGCCCTTGGCCATGTCCCAGGGGCGGCCCAGCCGCTTCGCCTCGGCCTGCAGGTCGCGGCGGGTGAAGTCGTTCCCGGCGGCATAGCCCCAGACGTGATCCGGCGCCCGCTCGACCGGGATGTCGCTGCCGCCGCGGCCGATGGCGACGACCAGTTCGGCCTCGTAATGCAGGTCCGCGGTCAGCGGCGGATAGGGCAGCGGCGCATCGTCGGTCAGCAGCGCATCGGCCGGCTTAGAAAAGAAGAAGGGCGGCTCGCGGTCCGGGTCGTGGCCCATCTCGCGCGCATGATCGGCATAGTTGCGGCCGACGCAGAAGATGCGGCGCACCGCGAAACGTTCGCCGCGGCCGGTGACCGGGACCGAGGGCGTGGCGGGAACGGGCAGGACATAAGACATGCAGGGGATCCATGGCAGGGGGACGATGCCGCGACTCTGCCCGGTTCCGCGGCGCGGGGAAAGCGGCGATGCAACCGAGGCGAATCCGGCGGCGCAGGCGTCGCCCGTGCTCAGGGCGTCTCCGACACCGGCGCGGCCTGCCGCGAGCCGTGCAGCCAGGGTTTGCGGCCAGAGATCTGGAACACGTCGACCGGGCAGGCGTCGATGCAACCGCCGCAATTCTGGCAATCGCCGGACAGGATCAGCGGGCTGGCCTTGCCCTTCAGCGCCGGCACGATGACATGCGGCTCGGGGCAGATGTTGAAACAGGCGCCGCAATCGGTGCAGGCGTCCCGCCGCGCGGCCGAAACCCGGACCAGCGAGAAGCGGCCGATCAGCCCGTAGAAGGCCCCGACCGGGCAGAGATGGCTGCACCAGGCCCGGCGCGAGACGAACAGGTCCAGCAGGAGCACCGCCAGGATGATCGCCCAGCCAAGCCCGATCCCCGAGATGAAGGCGCGCTGCAACAGGCTGACCGGGTTGACGAATTCCCAGGCCGCGGCGCCGGTCAGGAACGAGGCGAGCAGCGTTCCGGCCAGAATGAACAGCCGGGTGCGCCGGTCCAGCTTGCGGTCGCGGGTCAGCCCGGTCTTCTCGCGCAGCCAGAAGGCGGTGTCGGTCACGACATTGACCGGGCAGACCCAGCCGCAATAGGCCCGGCCACCCAGCACCAGATAGGCCAGCGCGATCAGGATCGCCCCGCTCAGCACCGGCCAGGTCGGCGAGGTGCCGCCGAACAGGCCCTGCACCAGGATATAGGGATCGGCCAGCGTCACCAGGCCGGCGATGTCGCTGGCGGCGAAATTGCCGCGTGCGATCCAGATCCCCAGCCACGGCCCCAGCATGAACAGGCCCAGCAACGAGACCTGGGTCAGCCGCCGCATCAGCCACCATTTATGCGAGCGCAGCCAGCCGCGCGCCGCGACGCTGAGCCGGCGGTTCTCGGAAATCAGCGGCCCGATCATGCCGGCCTCCCCGCGCGGTTGCGGCCGGCGCCGCCCAGCCCCAGGTCGCGCGGCAGCACCCGGATCGAGGCATGGCCGGTGACGCAATGCTTCTCGCAGGTGCCGCAGCCGGTGCAATGCTGGGAATGCACGGTCGGAATCATGATGGCGCGGCCGTCGACCTCGCCGGGCTCGAGCGTGATCGCATCGCCGCGGATCGGGCAGACCCGGACGCAGATGCTGCAATTCATGCCCTTGTAGTTCAGGCAGTCCTCGTGTCCGACCAGCACGGCGACGCCCATGTCGGCATCGCGGATCGAGGCGATGTCGCGGTCCAGCGCCCCGGTCGGACAGGCCCTTGCGCAGGGCACGTCCTTGCACATGTAGCAGGGCTCGGCGCGCGGGGTGAAGAAGGGCGTGCCGACCGCCGCCTCTTGCCCCCATTCGGCCAGCGACAGCGTGTCATAGGGGCAGGCCTGCACGCAAAGCCCGCAGCGCACGCAGGCGGCCAGGAAATCCTCCTCGGGCAGCGCCCCCGGCGGGCGCAGGGCGCGGGCATCGGCGCGCGCGGTGGATTCGACCAGCGCCGCCAGCGAGAACCCGCCCAGACAGGCCGCCCCTGCCCCGCGGGCCAGTTCCTGCATGGCCGTGCGACGGTTCATCTTGCGCTTGCTGGATGCCATCCTGCTCTCCTCCGGGTCTTCAGTCGGTCCGGGCCGCCTCCTCGGCTGCGCGTTTCTGCTCGGCCAGCAGCGGCTCGTAGCGCCGGTCGGTCAGGGTCTCGAGAAAGGCCACCAGCGCATCGACGCGGGCCTCGTCCAGCATCAGCCCGGATTGCAGCTCGGCCAGAGACAGGTTCTCGGCCACCTCGGGCGGACCCCAATCCTCGCCGGTCTCGGGATTGATGCGCGAAGCGGGCCGGCGGCTGGTATATTTGTTGTAGAATAGCACGGCGGTGCGCAGATCCCGAAACACGCCATTGTGCATATAGGGGCCGGTGACCGCGATGTTGCGCAATGTCGGCACCTTGATGCGCCCGGCCTGGGCCGGATCGTCGATCCCCGGCCGCGCCAGCAGCCCCCGGTCGACATGGTCCGCACCCAGACCGTTGGCGGCGCGGGCGGCCTGGTTCACCGGCACGCCGATATTGTGGAACTCGAAGCTGGTGAAGGTCTCGCGCTCGACCACGCCCTGCTTCTGCAGCTGGTGGCACAGCCGACAGTTCCAGGTCATGAAGACGGTATAGCCGAATTCCTCCTGCGCGGTCAGGCTGGCCTCGCCGCGCTGCCAGCGGTCGAAGCGGGAATCGAAGGGCAGGAACTCCTCGCCGTGCTGATAGGCGGCCAGGGCGGCGGTGGTATGCTCGAAGGCGCGGCCGACATCCTCCAGCGCATCGGGGCCGAACAGCGTCGCGAAACCGTCGCGATAGTCCGGATCGTCGCGCAGCCGTCCGACCACCGCCGCCTTGTCGGCCATCGCCATCTCGACCGGGTTCAGCATCGGCTGGCCAGCCTGATCCTGAAGATCGTCGGCACGCCCGTCCCAGAACTGGCCGCCCTTGTAGCGGCCCTTCTCGTCGCGGTGAAAGACCGGGCTCAGCGCCGCATAGCTCAGCGTCGGCGTGTTGCGGTCGCCGTAAGAGATGCCGTCGTCGCCCAGCGACACCGCCCGGCCCGCCGCGCCCTCGCGCGGGTCGGTGAAGGCCTGTTCCGGGTCGTGGCAGGTGGCGCAGGACTGCGTCCCGCCCCGCGACAGCGCCGGGTCGTGGAACAGCCGCCGGCCAAGCTCGGCCAGTTCCGGCGCCGCCTCGCCCGAGGGCAGGCGCTGGTCGCGCCCGGCCGCGGCACCCACCGTCACCACGGCACCGGCCAGCATCAGCGGCAAAAGCAGGGACGGCAGGGGATGAAAACGCGGCATGACGATCAGACCTCGACCCCCTGCCCCGCCGCCCCGGCACGGCAGGCGGCCAGGCTGCTGCGGGCGCGGATCTCGGCCGCGATCAGCCGATGCGCGACCAGATCCGCCAGATTGGCAAGCTGCGACAGGTGCTTTTGCGCCGGCAGACCGTCCGCCAGCGGCGCCAGCACCCCGTCGGGCGCGAACAGCCGGTCGTGATGCGGCCGCAGCACCGCGATCAGATCCGCAAGGCCAAGGCCCAGCAGATCCTCGGGGGCGTTCAGCGCGCCGGAATGGATCAGCATCTCCTCGCTGACCCGCAGGGCTTCCGCACCCGAGCGCGCCAGCGCGGCATGGCCGCTGGCGGCGGCGTGCAGCACGGCGAAGCCGGCCAGCAGGCGGCTGGCGGCATCGGGCGCATTGCGGGCGCGCTGGAACAGCCCGACGACCGGCGCCAGGTCCGGTTCGATCGGGGCCAGCGCGGCGAAGTCCAGCTGCATGGCGCTGGGACGGAAGGGCGTGCAGCGCCAGCGGGCGCCATGCGCCATGTCGGCGATGCGCCAGCCGGCGATGGCCATGCCGCGCCCGGTCTCGACCAGATAACGCTGGATGCGCCGCTCGATATCGGCATGGGCGCGGTCCAGCGCCTCCTCGGCCGAGGCGGCATCGAGCCGGCAGAGGATCTCGGCCAGCTTGCCGCCCTCGTTCCCGTGCAGGCTGATCCGCATTCCGCCCGCTTCCGGCCCCGCCAGCGGCAGGTCGCCGGGGACCAGCAGGTCCAGTTCCCACAGTTGGGTCACCGGATTGCGCAGGAAGAAGCCGACCAGGAATTCGCGCGTGCGGATGTCGGCCCGCGACAGGCTGATGCTGTCGCGGCTGCTTTCCGCCTTCAGCGCGGCGCGGATGTCATAGGGGATCCACATGGCCGGTTCCTTTCCCGCGATTCACTCGACGATCACCTTGGCGCGCATGAAGGGATGCGGGGTGCAGTGATATTCATAGGCCCCGGCCTCGTTGAAGGTGATGGAATAGGCCTGGTCCTTCTTCAGCATGTCGCCCTTGAAGGGCTCGTCGCCCACCTCGCCCTTCTTGAAGGCGACGTTGTGCGGCATGACTTCCTTGTTGATCCAGTAGACGGTGTCGCCGGGCTTCACCTTCAGCTCGGGCTGGTCGTATTTCATCTTGTCGATATTGACGACGATGGCATCGGCCGGGACTTCGGCGGCAGGCACCGCGGCCGCGTTGGGCACGGTGATCGCATCGGCCGCCAGGGTTGCGGTGGCGCCGGAGGCCGTCAGCATCAGGGCGGTCAGGACGGCCCGCGACTTCATTGCGAAATTCATGGAAAGCTCCTCTTCGGGGAAAGGGTGCCGGACGCGGCCGGGCTGGCCCGGGCGGAGGTCGCGTCCGGCAGGGATCGTCAGCTGGCCTTGCCGACGATGGGAGAGATGGTGCAGTGATAGGTCATGGCGTCATCCTCGGCGCCGAAGCACCAGATGATGTCATTGGCGAATTCCGGGCGGTAGACCGGCAGCTCGCCCTCGGTGTTCAGGCAGGGGCAGCGGCCCGAGACGTTCGCGCCACAGCAGTCGCGATAGGCGATCAGGTAGCTTTGCCCGTCGGTCGGGTTGTAGCAGCTGGCCACCCAGGACGCGGTGGCAAGTTTGGTGCCCGGCGGACAGTTGGTCAGCGAACCGCCCGAGCAGTCGCAGATGTTGCCGTCGATCGAGCAGTGCCGCCAGTAGTCGCAGGCCTGCACGTCATGGTCCTGCGGCTGCCATTTGGCGCGCGGGTCGGCGCCTTCCGGCGCCGAGGCCGCATTGGCGCGGCTGACGCGGCCGCGCCGGTCCACCGGCAGCAGCGGCACGATGGCCGCTCCGGCCAGCACCGTGCCGATCCGGCCGATGGCGCCGCGGCGGCTGGTGCGGCCGGCCACCCGGCGGGACAGTCTTTCGACCATGGCATCGAATCTGAAGTTCCCCAGCATCGTTGATCCTCCCTCAGCTTGGGTCGAGACGGGAACGGCCGGGTCAGGCCGCGTTCTTCTTGCGGCTGGCCATGAACTGCTGCAGCGAGGCAAAGCCGGTCTTGTCGGCTTCCAGCAGGCTTTCCAGGTGCTCGCGCGTGTTGGTCAGCCCCTTGGCCTTGATCTCGCCCTTGGCATCCAGCAGCACGCCATAGGGGATCTTGCCGACCTGGAAGGCCATGCCGATCTCGGCCGAGACGACATAGCGGATCTGGCCCAGCTCGTGGTTCTTGAGGAAGCGGGCGTGCTCCTCGGGGGCGCCGTCGCTGATCATCACCACGCCGATCTTCTCGGCCTTGGCGATGGACTTGATGATCGGGAACAGCTTGTCGCAGACCGGGCAGGTGGGCGCGGTGAACATCAGCAGCGTCGGCCGGCCTTCGGCCGAGGCGCCGCCGATATGCACCGAGCGGCCGAAATAGTCGGGCAGGTCGAATTCCGGCGCCTGGTCGCCGATATCCGGGCCGTGATCGGTGATCATGGCGCCCATGGGCGACGAGCGCTCGTGCAGCAGCCCGATCTGCCGCATCAGGCCCAGCATGACCACCGTCACGCCCAGGAAGGCGATCCAAAGCAGGATGTTCGAGGCAATCAGAAACGTCATGTCAGCGGCCTTTCGCTGTAGAGGTTGCGTTCTGCGTGGCGGAGAGCCCGCCCAGCAGCGATGCGCTGAAATAGAGAAGCATGAGCACCGCGCCGGCGATCAGACCGGTGGTCAGTTCGACCGCCCCGGCCGGGCGCGCGACCGGATGCAGCGCGGCCAGCGCCAGGGCCAGCCCGGTCAGCCCGGCGTTGCGGCCGACGAGCAGCCAGCTGATGTGCTGCTTCATGCCGCCGCGAAAGCAGCCGCAGTCGATCTGCGTGCGCCCGCGCAGCACGTTGACGGCGATGGCGAGACCGAAGACCGCCAGCAGCCCCGCCGCAGCGACGGCGGCGGGCCGGGCCAGCGCCGGGACCAGCAGGGCCACGGCGATGGCCAGCTCGGCCACCGGCAGCACCATGGCCACCGCGCGGCTGGGCCCGTCCGGCAGCAGGCGGAAATTCCGCACCACGCCGTAGAACTCCTCGATCCCGGTCAGCTTCGAGACCGCCGCGGTCGCAAACAGCGCCGCAAGGAAACTGCGCAGGGTCCAGAGGATCAGGGGTTCCTGCAAAAGCGCCGTCATCTCATGACTCCATGTCATGGGTCAGGAGGATCTGCGGACCGCGGCCCAGCTGGTTCACGCTGCGGAGTTCCTCGCCCGAGGCGGCATCGTAGATGTGCAGGGTCTGGCTGCCCGACGAGAGGCCATAGAGCAGCGGCTCGGCATCCTGGCTGACATTGATCGAGTCGATCTCGTGGCCCATCTCGATCTTGCCGATGCGCTCGCCGGTGGCGGCGTTCAGCACCACGACGAAGCGGCTGGCGGTCTTGTGCTTGTGCTGGTCGCGCTGGTCGACCAGCAGGAAGATGCGGTCCGAGCCGCGGTGATAGGCGACCTGCTGCCAGCCGCCCGGCGCCCAGCCGTCGGCGCGCTCGGCCTCGGTCAGCGCCTCGATCGGCTCGCGGAACTTGGGTTCCTCGGCGGTCAGGTCCATCTGGTAGATCTTGCCAGTATAGGTCGGCCAGACCAGCCGCCCGGTGCGGGTCGTATAGGCGGGGTGGTTGATCAGCAGCTCTTCCTCGGTGTGGAAGACCTTGCTGTTCGAGACCTTGGGCTCGGCCTCGGAAACATCGACCCGCGCCAGGCTGCCGTCGCGGCAGTTCATGTAGAACACCGTCGGGCTGGCCGGGAAGATGTGATAGCAGTCCGGCACGTCGACCATGCGGTCGAACTTCTTGTTCTCCAGATCGACGATGCCCACCGCGGGCGCCGGCGAGAACTGGTAGAACAGGAAGGACTTGTTGTCCGGCGTCAGCGCGTTCATCCACTGATAGGTGCCGACCAGGAAGCGCGCGTCCTTGGGCAGCTCGATATCGGCGGTGGGCTGCAGCGTCTCCGGATCGAAGACCTCGATGTAATCGGTGCGGGTGCCCCGGGCGATGCGCGAGAACACCGTGCTGGCCTGGGCAAAGAGCGAGCCGTCATCGGCCACCACCGGCTGCGGCAGGAAGCCGCCATCGGTCATGCCCAGCACCTCGCCGCTCGAACCGTCGATGACGAACTGCTGGGTGATGGCGGCGAAATGCGCCGGATCCTGCACATAGACGCGCCGGGCATCGGGCTTGGGCGCGTTCAGGATCACCGGCTCGTCGGCCTCGCCGGCGGCAAGTTGCTGCGCGGCCTCGGCGGCGGCGCGCTGGCCCTCGGTTTGGCCGGCCTCGGGCGTTTCAGCGGCAGCCGTGGCCGCGGCCGGTTCCGCCGCGCCGCTTTCCTGGGCCTGGACCATGGCGGGTCCGGCAGCCAGCAGGAAAGAGGTCGCGCACAGGCCCAGAAGCCTCGTGTCCTTGATGGTCGCTCTGCGTGAAAGAGCCATGGTTTCCTCCCTCGTGTGTATCCGACCCGGACCATCCGGGCAGCCGGATGGTGGGTCATGCAGAAAAACAGGGTAGTTCAGCGGATAGTCAGACCAGCGCCAGAACGGCGAACCCGGCCCCCAGCGCGGTCAGGATGGCGCCGTCCACGATGGCCGCGCGCTCCTGATGGCGGCCCAGCCAGGCCTGGATGGCGTAATCCGTCACCGGGAACAGGTTCACCGCCACCGGCAGGAAGCGCCCCAGATTGAACAGCGCGATGATGGCGATGGCCTCGGCGACATTGCCGGTCAGGATGGCGGCCGCCGTCATCATGTAAAGCAGCGGGGTCTGCACATAGGTCAGGTAGTCCAGGCCCAGCGACAGGCCGTAAAGCCCGCCGACCACCCATTTCGGAAAGCGCTGGCGCGCGTCATGCGGCACCTGCGCCCGACGCTGCGGATAGGGCACGCGCAGGAAGTCCAGCTGATGCGCCCCATAGGCCAGGCCGATCAGCGCCAGCACCGCCAGGCCGAAACCGGTGGCGAAGCCCGAGAACCCGGCCATCATGCCGATCGCCCCCAGCAGCGCGCCAAGGATCAGCGCGCCGGCGGCATAACCCAGCCCGTGCATGGCAAAGGTCGGCAGCCAGCCCAATAGCGCCTTGGCCCCCTTGCCGGTCGGCCGCAGCAACGAGATCGAGGAATAGCCGCAGGGCGACCAGGTGGAGAGCAGGCCGCCGGCAAAGGCCGCCAGGCCGATGCAGCCCCACAGCGCCATGCCCGAGCCCGCCTCGCTCAGCAGCAGGCCGCCGGCCAGCCCGGCCGCCAGGCTGAGGCCCAGCACGGCAAGGCGGCTGCCGCGCGAGAAACTGTCGGGAAAGACGTCGCAATCGGGGACGCCGACGGTCTCGCCCGTCTGCAACCGGAAATCATCAATGGAAGTCACCGCACGCCTCCTCTCGTTCGGTTCACGGGTCGTCGCGGCCTCCCGTCGCAGCGTCACAATACCGCTTGGACCCGTTTCAACCGCAGACTGCGTGCTGTTTCCCGAAGGTGAAATGAGTTTCTCTGCAGCCCGGGGCTGCGAAAATGCAGGAGCAAAGGGAATCCATTAAGCGCCTTGATTTATGAATTAAAAACAATTCATTGGCAAAAAAATCGAGAGTCGCGGAAAGCGGCGGGCAATTCATCCTTTGGTGGTGGATGCCTAGGCGTCCCGCCGTGCGGGGAACAGCGTGGCGCACCATTCGGACAGCCTGCGGGCCAGTTCGTCATTGCGCAGATGCGGCTGCGACAGCAGCCAGACCTCGCGCGTGATCGGCATCGGAGTGACGCTGACATCGTCCCGCCGAAGCAGGCCCTGCACCATCAGATCGGGCAGGATGCCGATGCCGCGCCCGCTGTCCAGCATGGCGCGGATCAGGTTCAGATTGGCGGTCTCGAGCCGGATGGCCCGGCCCCGGAACCTCGACAGCAGGCCCAGCATCTCGGGGGTGTCGGCCAGCATCTGCGGATAGGCGGCCAGCACCTCGGCTTCGGGCGCCAGGTCGCGCGGCCGGACCAGCGAGAAGCCGATCTCGCCGATCCGGCGCATCAGGAAGGTGCCGTATTTCGGCCGGCCCAGGCGCAGCGCGAAATCGGCCTCCCATCGCGACATCTCGACATTGTCGTCCGAGGTGTCGATGCTCAGCGACAGTTCCGGCAATTCCTGCAGCAGATGCGGCAGATGCGGCGCCAGCCAGTGTTCGGCGATGGCGGCCACGGTCGAGATGCGAAACACCCGGTCGGCATAGTCCTGCTGGCGCAGCGCCCGCTGGATGCGGGCGGCGGCCGCCTCCATCTCCTGCAGCGGGCGCAGGATGGCCAGGCAGCCGCCCGTCGGACGGCGCATGCCGTCGGCGGGCTCGAACAGCGGCATCTCCAGCCCCGCCTCGATCCGCGCCACCCGGCGGCCGACCGTGGTTTCGTCGATCTGCAGAAGCCGTGCCGCCCTGGCGAAGGAGCCGGTCTTGCAGATCGCGGAGATTATGCGGAAATCATCCCAATTCATCACGGTAGCGCCGCAACTGCCCAGTTTGTAAGCCCTTGGGCCGAATTGCCGGCCATGTAAAGGGGCGGGGCGGTCAGTCGGCCAGCGGGAAGCGGATCCGCGCGCAAAGCCCGCGCCCGCCCGCGCCCTGGTGCAGGCTCAGCGCGCCGCCGAACAGCCGGGCGATCTCCTCCACCACCGGCAGGCCCAGCCCCATGCCGGGTCCCTGGGTCTGGCCGCGGGCGAAGCGGCCCACGGCGGCGGCGCGGGCCTCGGCGGGAATGCCGGGCCCGTCATCCTCGACCTCGACCACAGCCGTGCCGGCCTCGCGCCGCACGCGGATGGTGACCACGGCGCCGCGGCCGGTATGCAGGATCGCGTTCGAGACCAGGTTTTGCAGCGCCTCGCCCAGCAGCAGCGGCTCGGCGCGGATGGGCAGCGGCCCCTGCCCCTCGAAGCCCAGGTCGATGCCGGATTCGGCGGCGGCGGGGATCTGGTCGGCAGCCAGGTCGCGGGCCAGCCCGGCCAGGTCGATGGGCGCCAAGGCCCGCCCGGCCGCCGCATCCACCTTGGCCAGCAGCAGCAGCTGGGCGAGGATGCGCTCGGCATGGGCGACGGCGGCATCGCCCTTGGCGGCGGCGGCCTGCGCCTCGGCCAGGGTCGGCGCCCGCGCCGCCAGCGCCAGCTGGGTGCGCACCACCGCCAGCGGCGTGCGCAGCTGGTGCCCGGCATTGCCGGTGAAGTTGCGCAGCCCGTCCAGCGCCGATTTCAGCCGCAGCATGAAGCCGTTGATGGTGCCGACCAGCCCGCGCACCTCTGATGGCACCGGCGTCTCGACCGGGCCCAGATCGTCGGGGCTGCGGGTGGCGATGGCCTCGCCCAGCCGGTGCAGCGGCCGCAGCGAGACGGTCACCGCGATGCCGACGATCAGCGCCGCGCCCAGCATCATCAGCAGCAGCCGCAGCGCCGAGCGCATCAGGATGGTGCGGGTCAGTTCCTCGCGCGCGCTGGTGGTCTCGGCCACGGTGACGATGAAGGGCACCTCGTCGATGCCGGTCGAGGCGGCGCGGGCCAGGCTGGCCACCCGCACCGGCTCGCCGCGGAAGCTGCCATCCGAAAAGGCCGGGTCGCCGCCCGGCACGGCCGCTGCCACCGGCAGGTCGCCATAGCCGGTGACCAGCCGTCCGGGCGGCCCGTCGACGCGATAGAACACCCGGTCCTCGGCCGCCGAGCTGAGCATTTCCAGCGCGCCATAGGGGATCTCGATGGCGATCAGCCCGTCCTCGTCCAGCGAGGCGCGCTCGGCGATCACCAGGGCCGAGCCGGCCAGCACCCGGTCCGCCAGCGCCGTTGCCATGCGCTTGGCCTCGCGCCAGGTATCGACCAGCGCCAGCGCCCCGAAGACCGCCGTGGCCACCAGCAGCCACAAAAGCAGCCGGCGGCGGATCGAGAAGGGGCGGCCCGGCGGATGCGCCCCGCGGGGCCCTGGCGGCGGGCCGGCGCTCAAGGTTCGGCCCGGTCCAGGAAATAGCCGATGCCGCGCGCCGTCCTGACCGTCAGCCCGGCCGGGGCCAGCCGCTTGCGCAGCCGGCTGACATATTGCTCAATGGCGTTGGCGGACAGATCGTCTTCCAGCGAGGTCAGCGACTGCACGATGCTTTCGCGCGGCACCACCTTGCCGGCGCGGGTGATCAGCAGTTCCAGCAGCCCGCGTTCGCGCGCCGGCAGGTCCAGGGCCTGCGCGCCCACCGCAAAGCTGCGGCTGTTCTGGTCGAAGGTCAGCCCGCCGAAACTGACCGTCGCGGTGCGCAGCCCGGCCTGCCGGCGCAGCAGCGAGCGGATGCGCGCCTCGAACTCGCCGATGTCGAAGGGCTTGATCAGATAGTCGTCGGCGCCCAGGTCCAGGCCGCGCACCCGCTCCTCGGGCGTGCCGCGCGCGGTCAGGATCATCACCGCGGCCGGGTTGCGCCGTGCCCGCATGGCGCGCAGCACCGTCAGCCCGTCCATCTGCGGCAGGTTCAGGTCCAGGATCACCAGGTCGAAACTTTCGGCCGCCGCCAGCGCCTCGGCCGAGGCGCCGTCATGCACCACGTCCACCGCATAGCCCGACTGGCGCAGCAGCTGTGCAAGCCCTTCGGCCAGCGAAAGATTGTCCTCGACCAGCAAGATGCGCATGCCGCCCCCTTCCGGCCGTCAGCCTAGCGGCGCGCGGGGGCCTTGTGAACCGGGCCAAGGTAGCCCAAGGCCGATGAACCGGCGGCTTGTGAACCGGGCGCGGCTCGGGCAATCTGGCCCGATCATGCGCCTGCCCGCCCTTCTGCCAGCCGTCGCCCTTGTCCTTGCCGCCGGGGCGAGCCTTGCCGAGACCACGCTTTTCCCACCCCCGTCCGGCCGGACGGACGAGGAGCTGCTGATCTATTCCTCGCTGGACAGCGACCTGGCCCGGCCGCTGATCGCCGCCTTCCAGAGGACGCATCCCGATCTGGCGGTGCGCTACGAGGATCTGCTGACCGGCGCGCTGCACGACCGCATCGTCGCCGAAAGCCAGGCGGCAAGCGAGGGCGGCGGCGGCGGCACCGCCGATTTCGTCTTTTCCTCGGCCATGGACCTGCAGGTCAAGCTGGCGAACGACGGCTTTGCCCGGCCGGTGGTCACGCCCGATACGGCGAACTGGCCCGACTGGGCGAACTGGCGCGACACCGTCTATGCGCTGACCTTCGAACCGGCGGTCTTCGCCTATCACAAGCCCAGCTTCGCCGGGCACCCGCCCCCCGCCACCCGCGCCGACCTGATCCGCTGGCTGGCCGAGCACCCCGAGGAAGCGCAGGGCCGCATCGGCACCTACGACCCGGCGCGCTCGGGCGTGGGCTACCTGTTCCTGGCCCGCGACCAAGAGCTTTATCCCGGCATCTGGGCGGTGGCCGAGGCGATGGGCCGCGCCGGGGTGCGCCAATACGCCACCACCGGCGAACTGCTGGAGCGGATCGCCGACGGCCGGCTGGCGCTCGGCTACAACCTGCTCGGCTCCTACGTGACCGACTGGGCGCGGCGGCATCCCGATATCGGGCTGATCCTGCCGCGCGACTTCACCGTCGTCGTCTCGCGCGTGGCGCTGGTGCCCACGGCCGCGCGCAATCCGGCGCGGGGCGCGGGCTTCCTGGCCTTCCTGATGTCGCCCGAGGGGCAGGAGCTGCTGTCCGAGACGCTGCGGCTATCCGCCGTCAGCCTCGAGGTGGCGGGCCAGCCGACGCCGGCGGGCGGGATGCAGGATCTGGCCGGGCTGCGGCTGAAGCCGGTGCCGGTCAGCCCCGGCCTGCTGGCCTATCTGGACCAGGCGACGCGCGCCCGGCTGCTGGCGCGCTGGAATCGCGCGCTGTCGGGCCGCTAGATTTTCTTCCGCCTTTTTCGCGGCATGTCAGGTCCGTGACAGGTTTCTGTGCTGGAAAGGGCGCAGGGTCCGGTTCCCGGGCTCACGGAGGACCGCCCGCATTCCGGGAGAGATGCGGGCCGCAGCCAGAAAAAACGGAAACGCGGCCGGCGCCGATGCGCCCGGTCGATGCGGAGGAAAACCATGAAGCATCTCGTTCTTGCCAGCCTATTCGCCGGCGCCGTCGCCATGCCGGCCATGGCCGATTACACCATCATCGCGCCGGCCAATCCCGGCGGCGGCTGGGACCAGACCGCGCGCACCATGCAGACCGTGCTGCAAGAGGAAGGCATCTCGAAATCGGTGCAGGTCCAGAACGTCCCCGGTGCCGGCGGCACCATCGGCCTGGCGCAATTCGCCAGCCAGAACAAGGGTAACCCAGACGCGCTGATCGTCGGCGGCTATGTGATGGTCGGCGCCATCCTGACCAACAACTCGCCCGTCTCGCTCAAGGACGTGACGCCCATCGCGCGGCTGACCGGCGAATACGAGGCGATCGTGGTCCCCGCCGCGTCCGAGATCCAGGACATGGCCGGGCTGATCGAAAAGCTGAAGGCCGATCCCGGCGCGGTCAGCTGGGCCGGCGGCTCGGCCGGCGGCACCGACCATATCGCCGTGGGCCTGATCGCCAAGGCGGCCGGCGTCGACCCGACCAAGATCAACTACATCGCCTATTCCGGCGGCGGCGAGGCGCTGGCGGCGATCCTGGGCAATCAGGTGACCGCGGGCATTTCCTCGCTGGGCGAGTTCGAGGCCCAGATCCAGGCCGGCACCCTGCGCCTGCTGGCGGTCAGCTCGCCCGAGCGGCTGGAAGGCGTCGATGCCCCCACTCTGCAAGAGGCCGGGCTGGACGTGACGCTGGAGAACTGGCGCATGGTCGCCGCCGCCCCGGGTCTTTCGGACGAGCAGAAGGCCAAGGTCACCGCCGATATCGAGAAGATGGCCAAATCGGAAAACTGGCAGAAGCAGCTGGCCGACAAGGGCTGGATGGACACTTGGCTGGCCGGCCCCGAATTCGAGGCCCAGCTTGACAAGGACGTCGAATCGACCGCCGCCATCCTCAAGGACATCGGTCTGGTGAAATGAGCGTCCAGCGCCATGAACAACCGCGCCGCCGGGATACGGCGGCGCTGGTGATCGCGGCCGGGCTGGCGGTGATCGGCGGCGTGATGCTGTGGGACAGCGCGCGCCTGGCCGATCTGGGCGGCTATTCGGGCGTGGGGCCGGCCAGCGTGCCGCGCGTCGTGGCCTGGGGCCTGATCGGCCTGGCCGGCTGGACCGCGGTCGAGGGGCTGCGCGGCGATTTCCCCCAGCGCCCGGCGCAGAACCCGGCGCCGGTGCTGTGGATCGTGGCCGGACTGGCCGTGCAGCTGATGCTGCTGCATGTCACCGGCTTCTCGATCGCCACCGGCATCCTGTTCGCCTTTACGGCCCGGGCCTTCGGCAAGCGCAACCTGGCCATGACCATTCCCATCGGCATCGTCTTCGCCTTCGTCGTCTGGACGATCTTCTCGCAACTGCTGATGCTGCACCTGCCCGCCGGGCCGCTGGAGCAGCTGTTCTTCCCGGGGGGCTGAGCCATGGGCGCCTTCGACTTCCTGCTGCAGGGGCTGGCCACCGCGGCCGACCCGATGCTGCTGCTTTACGCGCTGATCGGCGTGACGCTGGGCACCGCCGTGGGCGTGCTGCCCGGCATCGGCCCGGCCCTGACCGTGGCGCTGCTGCTGCCCGTCACCTACCGGCTGGACCCGGCCGGCTCGCTGATCATGTTCGCCGGCATCTATTACGGCGGCATGTATGGCGGCTCGACCACCTCGATCCTCTTGAACACGCCGGGGGAAAGCGCCTCGATCATCACCGCGCTGGAAGGCAACAAGATGGCCCGCAAGGGCCGCGGCGGGCCGGCGCTGGCCACCGCCGCCATCGGATCGTTCATCGCCGGGCTGATCGCGACGCTGCTGCTGGCCTTCCTGGCCCCCACCATCGTCAAGCTGGCGCTGGTCTTCGGCCCGCGCGAATATTTCGCGCTGATGGTGCTGGCCTTCGTCACCGTCTCGGCCGCCTTCGGCGAATCGGCGCTGCGCGGGCTGACCTCGCTGTTTCTGGGCCTGGCGCTGGCCTGCGTCGGCATCGACCAGCTGACCGGCCAGGCGCGACTGTCCTTCGGCGTGCCGGAGCTGCTGGACGGGATCGAGGTCACCACCATGGCCGTCGCCATGTTCGCGCTTGGCGAGGCGCTGTTCATCGCCGGCCAGCGCGTGCAGGTCGATGACGAGGTGACCGCCGTCAAGGGTTCGGTCTGGATGAACCGCCAGGACTGGGCGCGGTCGTGGAAACCCTGGCTGCGCGGCACCGTCATCGGCTTTCCCATCGGCGCCATGCCCGCCGGCGGGGCCGAGATCGGCACCTTCCTGTCCTATGCGACCGAAAAGAAGCTGACCAAGCACCCCGAGGAATTCGGCCATGGCGCCATCGAGGGCGTCGCCGGCCCGGAGGCGGCGAACAACGCCTCGGCCGCCGGCACGCTGGTGCCGCTGCTGACGCTGGGCCTGCCGACCTCGGCCACGGCGGCGATCATGCTGGCGGGGTTCCAGCAATTCGGCCTGCAACCGGGGCCGTTGCTGTTCGCGACCAACCCGACCCTGGTCTGGGGGCTGATCGCCAGCCTGCTGATCGCCAATGCCATGCTGCTGGTGCTGAACCTGCCGCTGATCGGGCTCTGGGTCAGGCTGCTGACCATTCCCAAGCCCTGGCTCTATGCGGGGATCCTGCTGTTCGCGACGCTGGGCACCATCGGCGCCAACCCCTCGACCTTCGAGCTGGGAATGCTGCTGGCTTTCGGGGTACTGGGCTATGTGATGCGGCTGTTCGGCTATCCCATCGCGCCCATCGTCGTCGGCCTGATCCTGGGCCCGATGGCCGAGCAGCAACTGCGCCGGGCGCTGTCGATCAGCCAGGGCGACTGGGTCTATCTGGTGCAGTCGCCCATCGCCGCGGTGCTGCTGGGGATTGCCGCGCTGGCGCTGATCGTGCCGCTGATCCTGCGGGCGCGCGGCAAGGGCCAGGTGCTGGCGCAACTGGCCGGCGACGAGGACTGAGGCCGGGCCGCAGCGGAACCGGGCCGCCATGATCTGAGGTCATGGCGGCCTTGACCAGATGCTGCGTTGCAGAAGCGGGCCGGCGCGCCCATCTGTCTGTCATCGAAACATTGACCAGACAGGCAAATCAGATGACTGCCCTTCAGTCCCTCCGCTCGTTCTTCGGCACCTTCCGCGCCGCCATCCATGCCGCGGCCGCGGTGGACATGCACCGCACCCCGGATGCCCGCGACCTGAAGAAACTCGGCATCTCGCAATCGGCATTCCGCAGCATCCATCTGTGATCACGGGCCGGCTTGCGGCATCAAGTTCCAATGCCGCCTTCGGGCGGCATTTTCATTTCCGGCCTCCGCCGGGCTGGTCCGGCCGAAACCGTCAGATGCTGCGTTCGCGGCGCAAGGGCTGGCAGGACCAGCGGGCGATGCGCCAGTTCGGATGCGTCTCGACCCATCGCGCCAGCGCCGGCTGCGCGCCGTGCATGCAGACCATGGGCGTCATCTCGGTATAGATCAGGCTGTGTTCCCGGCAATCGGCCCGGGTGCCGCTGATACAGGCGATGAAGACGAGTTCGATCATGGCCAGCCCCGTCGAGTCGTTCCTGGCTTCCTGAATCATTGTCGCGCTTTTCCGGCCCCGCCGCCACCTTTTCGGCCGCGGATCGCGCCCGCGCACCGGCCGTCTGCCGTTTCCCCGGGCAACCCGGCGGGCAACCGGCTGAAGCCGGCTCAGCCCTTGCGGCCCGCGCCCTTGGCCCGCCCCGCGACCGTCACGGAAACTTCACCGCAATGCCGAAGAACTGAAACATCGACGGCCTATCAGCCCCGTGGACGACGAAAAGGGGCCATCGGTGCTTGAAGTCAGGAACGTGACCAGGATTTTCGGCCGGAAGGCCGCGGTGGACGATGTCAGCTTCTCGGTCGGGGGGCCCGCCTTTGTCGGCGTGATCGGCCGGTCCGGTGCCGGGAAATCCACCTTCCTGCGCATGATGAACCGGCTGACCGATGCCAGCGCCGGGCAGATCCTGGTCGAGGGGCGCGACATCCTTTCGCTGCGCGGCGCGGCCCGCCGGCAATGGCAAAGCGATTGCGCGATGATCTTCCAGCAGTTCAACCTGGTGCCGCGCATGGACGTGGTGTCAAACGTGCTGCACGGCCTTCTGAACCGCCGCTCGACCATGGCCACGATGTTCAACCTGTGGCCGCGCCAGGACATCCTGCGGGCCATCGCCATTCTCGAACGGCTGGGCATCGCCGAACAGGCCCCCAAGCGGGCCGAGGCGCTGTCGGGCGGTCAGCAGCAACGCGTCGCCATCGCCCGGGCGCTGATGCAGGACCCGCGGATCATCCTGGCCGACGAACCCATCGCCAGCCTCGACCCGATGAATGCGCAGGTGGTGATGGACACGCTGAAACGCATCAATGTCGAGGACGGCCGCATGGTGCTGGCGAACCTGCACACGCTGGACACCGCCCGGCGCTATTGCGACCGGGTGATCGGCATGCGCGACGGCCGCATCGTCTTCGACGGCACGCCCGACCAGCTTTCGACCGGCGTGGCACGCGACATCTACGGCGCCGATGACAGTTTCAACGAGGACGCCACCTCGACCTCGATCCCCGCCGACATGGCCCCGGACGACGCCTATGCGGCGCGAATGCTGGCCTGAATCCGCCCCGGCCAGCCGGCCGCGGTACCACCACCCCATGGAGAGACCATGAAAACCCTTGCCTTGGCGCTTGCCGCCGCCACCGCCCTGACCCCGATCGCCGCCGCCGCGCAGGAGATCAAGCAATTCAACATCGGCATCCTGGGCGGCGAGAACGCCCAGGACCGCATGAGCTCGAACGAATGCTACCGCGCCGCCATCGAGCAGGCCCTGGGCGTCCCGGTCAAGGTCTTCACCCCGGCCGATTACGACGGCGTGATCCAGGGCCTGCTGGGCGGCACGCTGGACCTGGCCTGGATGGGCGCCTCGGGCTATGCCAAGATCTACCTGACCGATCCGCAGGCCGTGACGCCGGTGCTGACCAAGCAGAACATCGACGGTTCGACCGGCTATTACTCGATCGGCCTGGCGCGCAAGGACAGCGGCATCACCTCGATCGCCGATGCCAAGGGCAAGCGCTTCGCCTTTGCCGATCCGAACTCGACCTCGGGCTACCTGGTGCCGGGCGCCGAGCTGACCGGGCAATACGGCCCGCTGGACGAATATTTCAGCGAGGTGCGCTTCTCGGGCGGGCATGAGCAGACCATCGTCGGCGTCGCCAATGGCGATTTCGACGCCGGCGTGACCTGGGCCGACGGCCTGGGCGACTGGGAGGACGGCTACAATTCCGGCGCGCTGCGCAAGGCCGCCGATGCTGGGCTGATCGACATGAACGACATGGTCGAGATCTGGAAGTCCAAGCTGATCCCGGAAGGCCCGATGGTGGTGCGCAACGCCCTGCCGCAAGAGGTCAAGGACAAGGTGATCCAGCTGACCGCCGACCTGCACGAGACCGACAAGACCTGCGCCTTCGGTGTCGCCCATGGTGAGGCCAAGGATTTCGTGCCGGTCGATCACAGCGCCTTCGAGGGCGTCGTCGCCGCCCGCAAGCTGGAAGAATCGAACAGCTGACCGGCCCTTTCCGTCCCCTGGCCGCGTCCGGCACCGGGCGCGGCCATCCGCTTTCCGACCCCGAGGAACACATGGCCGACACCGCCTTCGGACCGCCGCCCGACCCCCGGCTCGGCCAGGTCGAGACCGCCTATCTGGAGCTGACGCGCCGGCGGCGCATGTATGGCGGCATCCTGCTGATCCTGTTCGTGGCGCTGATGGCGTCCGGCTTCCGGCTGGCCGAGTCGCGCAATGCCGGCGGCTTCATCGACGGGCTGCCGATGCTGCTGTCTTTTCCGGCCGAGGTTTTGTCCGAGGCCTGGCGCAACCGCGCCAACCTGCCCCGCATGTTCCTCGAACACTTGCCCTCGCTGGTCGAGACGGTGAACATCGCCGCCGTCTCGACGCTGCTGGGCGGGCTGGCGGCGATGCTGCTGGCACTGCTTTCGACGCGCGGACTGGCCCGCTGGCCGCGGCTGACGCCGCTGTTCCGGCGGATGATGGACGCGACCCGCGCCATTCCGGAAATCGTCATCGCGCTGATGCTGATCTACATTCTGGGCGGCGGGCCGGTGCCGGCGGTCGCCGCCATCGCCCTGCATACCGGGGGCGCGCTCGGCAAGCTGTTTTCCGAGGTGGCCGAGAATGCCGATCCGAAGCCGGTCGAGGGCCTGGCCTCGGTCGGCGCCACCTGGGGACAGCGGATGTGGCTGGGCGTCCTGCCGCAGGTGGCGCCGAACTGGCTGTCCTATGCGCTGATGCGGTTCGAGATCAACGTGCGGGCCAGCGCCATCCTGGGCTTCGTCGGTTCGGGCGGCATCGGCTATGACCTGAAGATCGCCATGCAATGGGGCCAGGGCCGCTATGACGAGGTGGTGGCGATCTTCCTTTTGCTGTTCGTGACCATCGTGGCCATCGACCGGCTGTCCGACCACGCCCGCGCCCGCCTGGTGAAAGGCCGCAACGCATGACCGATGCAACCCTGATGCCCGCGACCCATCCCGCCGCGCCGATCCTGGCGGGTTTCGCGCGCCGCCGGACGATCTCTTTCGCGGTGCCGCTGGCCATCCTGGCCTATCTGGCCTATGCCGCCGTCGCCTTCGACCTGGCGGGACTGGCGGGCCGGGCGCGGATGGACAATGCCGCGGTGCTGATGTCGGATTTCTGGCGCCACAAGACCCATGTCACCCGCGACAACCGCAGCGGCAAGCTGACCGTCGCCGTCGAGGGCGAGGCCAAGGGCATCTGGCCCGAGGGCCGGCTGCCCGATTTCGTTGCCAGCGCCGGCGACACCACCACCATCGACCTGGGCCAGGGCCATCGTGTGATCTATGACGGCCAGGGCGCGCGCTATATCCACCCCGACGCCGGCACCATCGCCATCCGCCCGGACGGCGACCGGCTGCTGCTGGATGCGCCGCAGCCGCTGCCCGACTGGATCAACGCCTCGGACAGCCGCGTCAGCATCACCACCCCGGCCGGGCGCTTCGCCTATACGCGCAGCAAGGTCGAAACCTTCCGCTATTCGGCCGGCTGGCCGCTGTTCTTCTTCACGCTGGACAGCCCGTTCGCGCATATGAGCTGGCCGGAGCTGGCCGCCTCGGCGCTGTGGGAGGAACGGCTCGATCCCGGCCGGCCGAACATCACCGCCATGGCCCATGACTTCTGGACCAACAGCATGTGGCGGCATGGCGACGTGATCTGGGCCATGTTCGAGACGGTGCTGATGGCCTTCCTGGGCACCTTCGGCGCGGCGATCATCTCGCTGCCGCTGGCCTTCATGGCGGCCTCGAACATGAACCCCTTCGGCGTGCTGCGCTTCGGCCTGCGCCGGATCTTCGACTTCATCCGCGGCGTGGACGCGCTGATCTGGACCATCGTGCTGGCGCGCGCCTTCGGCCCCGGCCCGATGACCGGCGCGCTGGCGATCCTGCTGACCGATACCGGCAGCTTCGGCAAGCTGTTCTCGGAGGCGCTGGAGAACATCGACGAGAAGCAGGTCGAGGGCATCCGCTCGACCGGCGGCAACGCGCTGCAGCGGGCGCGCTTCGGGGTGATCCCGCAGGTGACGCCGGTGCTGCTGTCGCAGGTGCTGTATTTCCTGGAATCCAACACCCGCGGCGCCACGGTGATCGGCGCCATCGTCGGCGGCGGCATCGGCCTGCTGCTGACCCAGGCCATCCAGACCCAGAAGGACTGGGAGGACGTGGCCTATTACATGGTGCTGATCGTGCTGACCGTGATCGCCATGGACAGCCTGTCGGGCTGGCTGCGCCGCAAGCTGATCAGGGGCGCGTAAGCCGCGCCCTCAGCCCTCGGGCGCGACGGTCAGCGTCACCCGGTCGCCCGCGAACCAGGTGGTGCCGAACTCGACCGGCCGCCCCTCGGCATCGACATTGATCGCCACCGAGCGCAACACCGGCGCGCCCTGCGGCAGTTCCAGCATCAGCGCCATGGTGGCCGGCGCGATCTTCGCCGTCAGCCGGGTCGAGGCCCGCGTATAGTCGCAAAGCCCGCATTCCGCCAGCGCGCGCGTGACCGAGGGATGCGCCTCGAGCTGCGCCAGCAGCCCGGGAAAGCGCCCGGCATCGAAGACCGAACGGAACACCGCCAGCGGCTGGCCGTCCACCAGCGACACGCCCTCGATGACATGCACGGGGGCGCCGGCGGCAAGCGCCAGCGCCTCGGCCTCTTTCGCATCGGCGCCGCGGGTGTCCAGCAGCGTCAGCCGGCGCGAGGCCGCCCGCCCGGAAGCCGCGACGTTCTGGTGGAAACGGACCCGCCGCCCCAGCGGATAATCGGTCGGCACCAAGGCGACGAACACGCCGGCGCCGCGCCGGCTGCGCACCGTCCCCGCCTCGGCCAGCGCGGCCAGGGCATGGCGCACCGTGTGGCGGTTGACGCCAAACCGGACGGCCAGCTCGGCTTCCGACGGCAGTTTGTCGCCGGGGCGGTAATGCCCGTCGGCGATCTCGGCCGCCAGCGTGGCGGCGATGGATTTCCAGATCGGCTGCTTGGTCGTCATCGAAAATTCACAACTCGGGGCTTGAGCCGGGGGCGCCGGCGGGTTATCACTTGTCTAGTTGTATAGGAAACTAGACAAGCTGGCAAGATGTCGAGGCACGCAATGTCGCAGATCGAAGAAACCGCCCTCCGCCGCGACTGGATGTCGCTTCTTGCCAAGGCGCCGGCCGCCCGGCTTGCCGCCCTGGCCCCCGACCTGCCGGCCCATGAGCTGCTGCGCGCGCCCGAGATCGGCGCCGTCATGCTGGAGGGACGGGTCGGCGGCACCGGCAACCGCTTCAACCTGGGCGAGATGACGGTGACGCGCTGCTCGGTCCGGCTGGGCGATGCGGTGGGCCATGCCTGGGTGCAGGGCCGCGACCGCGACCATGCCCGTCGCGCCGCGGTACTGGACGCGCTGATGCAGGGCGAGCAGGCCGCCCGGATCGAGGCTCAGGTCATGGCCCCGCTGCGCGCCGAAGCGCAGGCCCGCCGCGGCACCCGCGCCGAAAAGGCCGCGGCCACCCGGGTCGAATTCTTCACCATGCTGCGCGGAGAGGACCAATGAACGCCCCGCTGACCACGCCGCTTGCCGGCGGCTTCGCCGATCCCGCCCGCGATGCCGCCCATGCCTTCCGCGCCGTGCTGGACGCGATGGCCCGCCCCGGACGCATCCATGCCGTGACCGGCGCCGCCGCGCCCGGCCTGTCGGCGGCGGCGGCCACGGTGCTGCTGACGCTGACCGATGCCACGACGCCCCTGCACCTGGCCGGCGCCCTCGACAACGACGCGTTGCGGCGCTGGATCGCCTTTCACACCGGCGCGCCGCAGGCCGCCGCGGCGGATGCCGGTTTCGCGCTCGGCCGCTGGCCCGATCTGCAGCCGGTGACGCGCTTCCGCATCGGCGAGCCCGCCTTTCCCGACCGCTCGGCCACGCTGATCGTCGAGGTCGAGCGGCTGGAGGTCGACGGTGCGCGGCTGACCGGCCCCGGCATCCGCGACGCCGCCCGGCTGTCGCTGCCGGAAACCGCCGCCTTCCGGGCGAACCGGGCGCTGTTTCCGCTGGGCTTCGACACCATCCTGACCTGCGGCGACCGGCTGGCCGCCCTGCCCCGCAGCACCATCGTGGAGGATTGCTGATGTATGTCGCCGTCAAGGGTGGCGAACGCGCCATCGACGCCGCCCACGCCTGGCTGGCCGAGGAGCGCCGCGGCGATCCCGCCATCCCCGAACTGACCGTCGCCCAGATCCGCGAACAGATGGCGCTGGCGGTGAACCGGGTGATGGCCGAGGGCTCGCTCTACGATCCCGACCTGGCAGCGCTGGCGATCAAGCAGGCCCGCGGCGACCTGATCGAGGCGGTGTTCCTGATCCGCGCCTATCGCACGACGCTGCCGCGCTTCGGCGCGTCGCAGCCGGTGGACACGGCGGCGATGGCGGTGGACCGCCGCGTCTCGGCGACCTTCAAGGATCTGCCCGGCGGGCAGGTGCTGGGGCCGACCTTCGACTATACCCACCGGCTGCTGGATTTCGCCCTGATGGCCGAGAGCGAGGTGCCGCCCGCCCCGACCGCCGCGGCGGCGGCCGAGCCGGTGCCGCATGTCACCGGGCTTCTGGACCGCGACGGGCTGATCGAGGCCGAGCCGCCCGGCGACGACGCGCCCGCCGACCTGACCCGGACGCCGCTGGAACTGCCGGCCGACCGGGCGCTGCGCCTGCAGGCGCTGACCCGCGGGGACGAGGGCTTCGTGCTGTCCCTGGCCTATTCCACGCAGCGCGGCTATGGCCGCACCCATGCCTTCGTGGGCGAGCTGCGCATCGGCCGCGTCGCGGTCGAGGTCGATCTGCCCGAGCTGGGCTTCGCCGTCGAGATCGGCGAGGTCGAGCTGACCGAATGCGAGACGGTGAACCAGTTCAAGGGCTCGAAGACCGAGCCGCCGCAATTCACCCGCGGCTATGGTCTGGTCATGGGCCAGTCGGAACGCAAGGCCATCTCGATGAGCCTGGTGGACCGCGCTCTGCGCTGGCAGGAACTGGGCGAGGATTTCACCGGCGCCCCGGCGCAGGACCAGGAATTCGTGCTGTCGCATTGCGACAACGTGCAGGCAACCGGCTTCCTGGAACATATCAAGCTGCCGCATTACGTCGATTTCCAGTCCGAGCTGGAACTGGTGCGCCGCCTGCGCGCCGAGGCCACGGCCCTGCACGAGGCCGCCGAATGAGCGCCCCTCGCACCCGTCACGCGCCGCGCCGCCGCACGACCGGGCGGCGCGCCCCGGAAACCACCCTGACCGAAAGGGGGCCGCTGTGAGCGATTACAACTTCGCCTATCTGGACGAACAGACCAAGCGCATGATCCGCCGCGCGCTGCTGAAGGCGCTGGCCATCCCCGGCTATCAGGTGCCCTTCGCCAGCCGCGAGATGCCGATGCCTTACGGCTGGGGCACCGGCGGCGTGCAGGTGACCGCGGCCTGCCTGACGCCCGAGGACCGGCTGAAGGTCATCGACCAGGGCGCCGACGACACCACCAACGCCGTCTCGATCCGCCGCTTCTTCCAGCGCACCGCCGGGGTCGAGGTCACCGAGCGCACCGCCGAGGCCACGCTGATCCAGACCCGCCACCGCATCCCCGAACAGCCGCTGACCGAGGCGCAGATCCTGGTCTACCAGGTGCCGATCCCCGAACCGCTGCGCTTCCTGGAGCCGCGCGAGACCGAGACCCGCAAGATGCACGAGCTTGAGGAATACGGGCTGATGCACGTCAAACTTTACGAAGACATCGCCCGCCATGGCGAGATCGCCACCAGCTACGCCTATCCGGTGAAGGTCGAGGGGCGCTATGTCATGGACCCTTCGCCGATCCCGAAATTCGACAATCCCAAGCTGGCGGACAATCCGGCGATCCAGTTGTTCGGCGCCGGCCGCGAAAGCCGCATCTATGCCGTACCGCCCTATAGCCAGGTGGTCAGCCTGGATTTCGAGGATCATCCCTTCATGGCCTCCAAGGCCGATCACGACTGCGACCTGTGCGGGGCCTCCGGCAGCTATCTGGACGAGGTGATCACCGACGACCGCGGCAGCCGGATGTTCGTCTGCTCGGACACGGATTTCTGCAATTCGCGGCAGGAGGACGGCCATCGTGGTCGGCTGTCCGCGCAGGAGGTGGCGTGATGGATGGCGCGAACCTGACCATGCCGCTTCTGTCGGTGCAGGGGCTGACGAAACGCTACGGCCCGCGCATCGGCTGCGCCGAGGTCGCATTCGAGCTGTGGCCGGGCGAGGTGCTGGGCATCGTCGGCGAAAGCGGCTCGGGCAAATCGACGCTGCTGTCCTGCCTGGCGGGCATGCAGCGGCCCGACGAGGGCGCGATCCTGTGGGAAGGTCGCGACGTGCTGGGCTTTTCCGAGGCCGAGCGCCGCCGCTTGCTGCGCGGCGACTGGGCCTATGTCCACCAGAACCCGCGCGACGGGCTGCGCATGGGCGTCAGTGCCGGCGGCAATGTCGGCGAACGCCTGATGGCCGTGGGTCAGCGCCATTACGGCGCCATCCGCGACACGGCGACCGACTGGCTGGGCCGGGTCGAGATCGCCGCCGAACGCATCGACGACCGGCCCTCGGCCTTTTCCGGCGGGATGCAGCAACGGCTGCAGATCGCCCGCAACCTGGTCACCGGCCCGCGGCTGGTCTTCATGGACGAGCCGACCGGCGGGCTGGATGTCAGCGTGCAGGCGCGGCTGCTGGACCTGTTGCGCGGACTGGTGCGCGATCTTGGCCTGTCGGTGGTGATCGTCACCCATGACCTGGCGGTGGTGCGGCTGCTGGCCGACCGGCTGATGGTGATGAAATCGGGCCGCGTCGTGGAAACCGGGCTGACCGACCAGGTGCTGGACGATCCGCAGCACGCCTATACCCAGCTTCTCGTATCCTCTGTCCTGCAGGTGTAATCCCATGATCCGCATCGAGAATCTGTCCAAGACCTTTACCCTGCACAATCAGGCCGGCGCCGTCCTGCGGTTGATGGAAGGCGCGAACCTGACCGTGGAGGCCGGCGAATGCGTCGGGCTGACCGGGCAGTCGGGGGCCGGGAAATCCACGCTGATGCGGATGATCCATGGCAATTACCTGGCCGCCTCGGGCTCGATCCGGGTGGCGGGGCTGGATGTGGTCACGGCCCAGCCGCGCCAGATCATCGCCCTGCGCCGCGACCGGCTGGGCTATGTCAGCCAGTTCCTGCGCGTCGTCCCCCGCGTGCCCACCATCGAGGTCGTGGCCGAACCGCTGCGCCGGCTCGGCACCCCCGAGGCCGAGGCCCGCGCCCGCGCCGCCGCGCTGCTGGCGCGGCTGAACATCCCGGAACGGCTGTGGGGCCTGTCGCCCACCACCTTCTCGGGCGGCGAACAACAGCGGGTGAACATCGCCCGCGGCTTTGCCCATCCCTTTCCGGTGCTGCTGCTGGACGAACCCACCGCCAGCCTGGATGCCGCCAACCGCGAGGTGGTCCTGTCGCTGATCGAGGAGGCCAAGGCCCGCGGCGCCGCCATCCTGGGCATCTTCCATGACGAGGCGGCGCGGGTCCGGGTCTGCGACCGGCTGGTCGATGTCACCGGCTTCACGCCCGGGGCCGCGGCATGACCCGGCTGGTCGCCGTCGTCGGCCCCTCGGGCGCCGGCAAGGACACGCTGATGGCGATGGCCTGTGCCGCCCAGCCCGACCGGATTCGCGCCACCCGCCGGGTCATCACCCGCCCCGCCGATGCCGGCGGCGAGGATTTCGACGGCGTGACCCCGGCCGAATTCGCCCGCCGCCAGGCTGCCGGCGAATTCGCCCTGCACTGGCACGCGCATGGGCTGGATTACGGCATCCCGGCCGGCGAACTCGCCGGGCCGGGCACGGTGCTGTTCAATGCCAGCCGCGCCATCCTGGCCGAGGCCGCCGCGCGCCTGCCCGGCCTGACCGTTCTGCTGGTCACCGCCCCTGCACCGGTTCTGGCAGCCCGGCTGGCCGAGCGCGGCCGCGAGGACGCCGCGGACCGCGAGCGGCGTCTGGTCCGGGCCGGTTTCGCCCTGCCCGAGGGCATCGCCCATCAAACCGTGATCAACGACGCCAGCGCCGAAATCGGGCTGGCGCGGTTCCTGGCGGCGCTTCAGCCCGCCACGTCCCTGCCGGCAAGGTCGTAGCGATGCAGCAGCCGGAACCCCCCATCCTTTGGCTCGCCGAACAGGCACAGCGCGTCGATGACGAAGGGGCGCGGCAGCACCGGCGCGAAATGCGCCGCCAGCGCCGCCTGCGCCCGCCCAGCCATCCCGACCGGCAGCCGGTCGGTCAGGGTCAGGTGAAAGCGGAACTCCTCCATCACATGGGGATAGCCCCAGCGCTCCAGCAATGCGCGCTGGGGCGGCGTCAGCCGCTCGGGCCGGCGGCGGGCGATCTCGGCCTCGATCAGCGGCGCGCGCAGCGGGTCCAGATCGCGCACCACCGTCGCCGCCAGGCGCTGCAAGGGCGTCGTGTCCCCCTCGGGCACAAGCGCCAGGAAGCCGTCCAGGGACGCAAGCCGCAGGCCGGGCAGCAGGACCGGCGCCAGCCGGGCGGCAAGCCCCTTCATCGCGGCGTCCAGATCGCCGGGCGTCGCGCCGGGCGCCAGCCGGAAGGGCGGCTTGACGGTGCCGTGAAAGCCGTAGCGGCGCGGTTCCGCGGTAATCTCGGCCACGGGCAAGTCCAGATCGGGCGGCGCGCAGGCCTGGCCGCTGACGGCATCCCAGCCCAGCCAGCGGGCCGCAAGATCGGCGAATGCGCCGGGCGGCGGCGCGTAATAGACGGCGAAGCGTTTCATATCCAACATCGCGCCTCTTTAGAGCCGGACTGTCACACTCCTGTGACAGCCCGGTGGCAATCAGCCCGCCCACGGACCGGACAGAAAGACAGGATCGACCGATGACCCAGACCATACTCGCCAACGCCACGCTGATCCTGCCCGACCAGGTCCTCCGCGGCCGGATCCATCTGGCGGACGGCCGCATCGCCGAGATCGCCGAGGACGCCTCGCTTCCCGCCGGGGCCATCGACTGCGGGGGCGATCTGGTCCTGCCGGGTCTGGTCGAGCTGCATACTGACAATCTGGAGCGGCACCTGCAGCCGCGCCCCAAGGTCGAATGGCCGCATCAGGCCGCCATCGTCGCCCATGATGCCGAGCTGGCCTCGACCGGGATCACCACGGTGTTTGACGCGCTGCGCGTGGGTTCGGTCTTCACCAGCCCGAATGTCGGCTATGGCGAATATGCCCGGGCGCTGGCGACCGAGGTCTTGCAGCTGCGGGCGCAGGGCGCGCTGCGCATCAGCCATTTCCTGCACCTGCGGGCCGAGATCTGCTCGGAAACCCTGGTCGAGGAGATGGCGAAATTCGGCCCCGAGGATCGCGTCGGCATCGTCAGCCTGATGGATCACACGCCGGGCCAGCGCCAGTTCCGCGACATCGGCAAGCTGCGCGACTACGTGATGGGCAAGCGCGGCCTGTCGGATGCGGAATTCGACGCCCATGTCGAAAGCCAGCAGGCGCTGCGCGACCGGCTGGGCGCCCTGCACGAGGCGACCGCCGTGGCCGAGGCGCGCCGCTATGGCGCGGTGCTGGCCAGCCATGACGATACCACCGCCGGGCAGGTGGCGGTCTCGGCCCGGCACGGTGCCCGTCTGGCCGAGTTCCCGACCACCTCCGAAGCCGCCCAGGCCTGCCGCGACCAGGGCATTGCCGTGATGATGGGCGCGCCGAACCTGATCCGCGGCGGCTCGCATTCCGGCAATGTCGCCGCGCATGTCCTGGCCGAGGCCGGGTTGCTGGACATCCTGTCCTCGGATTACGTGCCCTCGTCGCTGCTGACGGCGGCGCTGATGCTGGGCGACCTGTGGGACGACATGCCGCGCGGCGTGGCGACCGTCACCTCGGCCCCGGCGACGGCGGCGGGGCTGACCGACCGCGGCGCGCTGCGGCCCGGGGCCCGGGCCGACGTCATCCGGGTGGCGCGGCTGGGCAATGCCAGCGCGGTGCGCGGCGTCTGGGTGCAGGGCAACCGCATCGCCTGAGCGCGGCGGCCTTCCGCCGCGTCGCCACCGCGGCGGAAGGCGGCCCGCGCATATTTGATTTTCAAACGCTGCCTTGCGGCCTTATCTCGAAAGGATGATGGAAAAGGTGCGCATCGCTCGACGTCCGATCCTGGCAGGCGCCGCCGCGCTGCTGCTGCTGACGAACCTGCCCCGGCCGGCGAAGGCCGAGGTCACGGGCGGGACGGCCTTGCACCGGGCGGCCGGCCGCAACGATGCCGCCGGGATCGCCCGGCTGCTGGCGGCAGGTGCGCCGATCGAGGCGCGCGACGCCAGCGGCGCGACGCCGCTGCTCTCTGCGACCCATGCCAATGCCGTCGATGCGGCCCGCGCGCTGATCGCGGCGGGCGCGGACGTGAATGCCCGGGACCGGATCGCCGACAGCCCCTATCTCTATGCCGGGGCGCGCGGGCATCTGGAGATCCTGAAGCTGACGCTGCAGCATGGCGCCGACCTGCGCAGTCTCAACCGTTTCGGCGGCACCGCCCTGATCCCAGCGGCGGAGCGCGGCCATGTCGAGACGGTGCGGACGCTGATCGAGGCCGGCGTCGCCGTCGATCACGTCAACGACCTGGGCTGGACGGCACTTCTGGAGGCAATCATTCTGGGCGACGGTGGTTTCCGGCACCGGCAGATCGTCGAACTGCTGATCCGGGCCGGGGCGAATGTCAATCTGGCCGATGGCGAGGGCGTGACGCCCCTTCACCATGCGCGCCGGGCCGGCTATCGCGACATCCAGCGCATCCTCACCGCCGCCGGCGCCCGATGAAGAAGGAGACTTCGATGCATGATGCAACACATTACCTGCGCCAGGCAATCGCGTTGGCAAAAGCCAATATCGCCGAAGGCGGCCGGCCTTTCGGCGCGGTGGTGGTCAGCGGCGGCGCGGTGATCGCCACCGCCGTGAACGAGATGCATCTGAGCCATGACGCGACCGACCATGCCGAGCTGCTGGCCCTGCGCGCCGCCGCCCGCGCCGCGGGGCCCGAGGCGCTGCAGGGCAGCGCGGTCTATGCCAGCGGCCATCCCTGCCCGATGTGCCTGGCGGCCATGCGGCTGGCCGGGGTCGCGACGGTGGCCTATGCCTATTCCAACGAGGATGGCGCCCCCTTCACCCTGTCCACGGCCGAGATCTATGCCGATCTGCGCCGGCCCTTCGCCGAGCAGTCGATGACGATCAGCCATGTGCCGGTCAAGCCGGACTCGGGCCGCAGCCTGTACGAGGAATGGGCCCAGGCACGCGACGCCCGGACCTGATCAAAGACCGCCTGATCCGGGTGCCGGTTGCGGCTTGTCCACGGCCAAGCGCTGGATTCTTCTGCACTTTCGGGACGGGTCGGCGAAATCCCGCAACCTGGCGGACGGACAGGATCGCACGGGTTGATTCTCGCTGTGGTTGTCGGACATGGTGCGCCATCTCCTGTGGTGGGGGTAGGGGCGGCCCAGCCTGCCGCCCCGCTCCGCCGCCGGTTCAGCCGCCGGTTCAGCCGGCAAGGCCAAGCCCGATCCCGCCCGCCGCCGCCAGCAGCACCGCCAGCCAGGGCGGCGCCTTCCATGCGACCAGCGCCACGAAACACAGCAGCGCCAGGCAGAAGTCCCGCATGTCGCCCACCGCGCCGGTGAAGACCGGCGAATAAAGCGCGGCGCCCAGGATGCCGACCACCGCCGCATTGGCGCCGCGCATCAGCGATTGCACCGCGGCCATCGCCCGGAAGCGGTCCCAGAAGGGCAGGACCGCGATCAGGATCAGGAAACCGGGCAGGAACACCGCGACCAGGGCGATGGCGCCCCCGGCCAGGCCGTTCGGACCGGTCTCGGGCACCGCGCCCAGATAGGCGGCGAAGGTGAAAAGCGGCCCCGGCACCGCCTGCGCCGCGCCATAGCCGGCCAGAAAGGCATCCGCCGAAACCCGTCCGGCGGCGGCCACCTCGGCCTGCAGCAGCGGCAGAACGACATGGCCGCCGCCGAAGACCAGCGCCCCGGCGCGATAGAAGCCGTCGAACACCGCCAAGATGCCGGAAGCGCCGGCGACCAGCGGCAGCACAAGCAGTAGCGCCGCGAAGGCGGCCAGCCCGGCCGCGGCCGCGCCATAGCCGACCGGCATCGGCACATGCCCGCCCGCCGGCGGCGCCGCGCCGCGGCACAGCGCCAGCCCGGCCAGGGCGCCAAGCGCGATGGCGCCGACCATGCCGAAACTGCCGGGAAGAAAGGCCAGCACGGCGACGGCGCCTACCGCGATACCGGCCCGGGCCGGGTCCGGGCAGAGCGTCCGGGCCATGCCCCAGACCGCCTGCGCCACGATGGCGACCGCGACGAGCTTCAGCCCGTGCAGCGCCCCCTCGGCCACCGGACCCGAGAGCGAGGCGGCGGTCATGGCGAAAACCACCATGATCAGGGCAGAGGGCAGCGTGAAGCCGGCAAAGGCGGCCAGCGCCCCAAGCCAGCCGGCCCGCATCAGCCCCAGCGCGAAGCCCGCCTGGCTGGAGGCCGGGCCGGGCAGGAACTGGCACAGCGCCACCAGATCGGCATAGGCGGGATCGGAGAGCCATTTCCGCCGGATCACCAGCTCGTCGCGGAAGAACCCCAGATGCGCGATGGGCCCGCCGAACGAGGTCAGGCCCAGTTTCAGAAAGGCGGCGAAGACCTCGCCGGGGGTGCCCTGCCCCTGCCTCGCCATGGCTCTCTCCATTCGTCCTGCCCCCGCATCGCACCGTCCCGTTCTTGGCGGCCAGCATACGCGAACCGCGCGCGGGCTCCAGAGCGCAGGCGGCGAGGCGGCGAGGCGAGAAGGCGCCCGCCCGGATGGGCGGGCGCCGTCGTCATTTCGACACCGCTCCGGCCAGTTGCGGGTCGCAGTCCAGATCCTCGTCGTCATCGGCGGGATCGTCGCGGAACGGGCGGTCGGGGCGGATCAGCAGCGCGCAGGCCGCGCCCACCAGCAGCAGGACCAGCGAGGCCGCGAAGGGCAGATCCCAGCGCCCGGTCAGGTCGATGATCAGCCCGAAGACGATGGGCGAGATCATCCCGGCCAGCCCGAAGCCGAAGTTCATGAAGCCGCTGGCGGTGCCGGAATATTGCGGCGCGATGTCCATCGGCGTGGCCCAGATCGGCGCCACGATCAGCTCGGCAAAGAAGAAGGCCGCGCTGAGGCTGATCGCCACCGTCACCAGATCGGTCGAGAACATCACCGGCAGCATGCAGGCGAAGGCGCCCAGGAAGCCCAGGATGATGACGCTGATCCGTGCCAGCGCCACATTGCCGGTGCGGCGCAGGATGCCGTCGCTGAGCCAGCCGCCCGCCAGGTCGCCCACCACCCCGGCCAGGAAGACGCCGGCCGCGAAGATGGCGGATTTCTTCAGGTCCAGCTCATGCTGGTGCAGGAAATAGGACGGGATCCAGTTCAGGAACAGCCACAGCGTCCAGCCATAGCAGAAATCGGTGATCGTCACCGGCAGCATGCGCCGCAGAAGCCGGCCCCAGGGCAGGGTCTTGCGCTCGCCCACGATCCGCTGGTCGGGCAGGGTCTCCAGTTCCTCGGGGGTGATGCCCTTGTGATCGCGGGGATCGTCGCGGAAATACCACCACCACAGCGCCACCCACAGGAAGCTGATCACGCCGACGATGATGAAGGCATGCCGCCAGGACAGCGCGATGACCAGAAAGGCGATCAGCGGCGGGGTCAGCGCGTTGCCGAAGCGGGCGAAGGCATGGGTGATGCCCTGCGCGAAGCCGCGCTTCTCGGCCGGCATCCAGTTCGACAGCGCCCGGGTGGCGGTCGGAAAGGCCGAGCCCTCGCCCATGCCCAGAAGCACGCGCGCGATGATCAGCGAGACCGCGCCCTCGACGAAGCCGATCATCACCGTCGCGGCCGACCAGACGGTGCCGCAGATGATCAGCGTCTTGTGCGGCCCCAGCCGGTCGCCCAGGCGGCCGCCGAGGATCTGGAACAGCGCATAGGGATAGGCGAAAGCGGAAAACGCCAGCCCCAGCTCGAAATTCGTCAGGCCCAGTTCGGCCTGCATGGCGGGGGCGGCGGTGCTGATGTTCACCCGGTCGATATAGGTGACCAGATACATCAGGCAGATGACGAACAGAACGCGGTCCGTCGTCCTGAATCGGGTAAGCCTTAGCATGTCTCCTCCCTGGATTATGCTGGATGTGTTGGCACGTCCGTTTGCGGCCCGTCGCGCGGTCCCCTGTTGAAGCCCCGCCCTCCTCCGACGGGTCTTCGGGCTTTTGACGCCGGGCCGGGTTCTTGGGAAATGGAGCCTCCTTCCTGCCGCTTGGGCGCTATTGCGTCAGTTGCGCCAGCTTCAGGCGCTGGATCTTGCCCGAGGGGCCCTTGGGCAGCTCGGCCATCAGGTGAATCACTTCGGGCGACTTGAACTTCCCCAGCCGCTCCTCGCAGATCGAGATCAGCTCGGGCGGCTGCAGCGCCGAGCCGGGGCGCAGGGTGACGGCCGCCTCGACCCGCTCGCCGTAGCGGGCGCATTTGCGGGCGAACGCCGCGGCCTCGATCACGTCGGGATGGGTGTAAAGCGCCTCGTCGATCTCGCGCGGGGCGATGTTCTCGCCGCCCTTGATGATCAGCTCCTTCAGGCGGCCGGTGACGAAGACATAACCCTCGTCGTCCATGCGGCCCAGGTCGCCGGTGCGCAGCCAGCCGTCCGCGGTCAGCGCCGCGGCAGTCGCGGCCGGGTCGCCCAGATAGCCGCGCATGACATTGGCGCCGTACACGGCGATCTCGCCCTCGGCTCCGGGCGGCAGCGGGCGCAGCTCGGGCGACAGGATCGCCACCTGGTTGCCCACCGCCCGGCCGGGCGAGCCGATCTTGCGCGGACCCGGCGGCAGCGGGTTCGACAGGATCTGCGCCGCCGTCTCGGTCAGGCCCATGGTCTCGACGATGGGAATGCCGAAGCGGCGCTCGAAGCCCGTCTGCACCTCGGGCGCCAGCGCCGCCGAGGCCGAGCGGCCGAAGCGCAGCCGCGCCCGGGCCTCGGGCGACGGGTCGCCCTCGCCATGCAGCAAATGCGAGATGATCGTCGGCACGACCGAGAACCAGCTGGCCCCGTGCCGCTCGCAACTGCTCCAGAACTGGCTGGCCGAGAAGCGCTCGCAGACCACCACCGAGCCGCCCGACAGCAGCGGCGCCAGGATGGTCACGCAAAGCCCGTTGATGTGATAGATCGGCAGCACGCAGATCGCCCGGTCCTCGGGGCACAGCTCATGCGCCAGCGCGGTGGTCCAGCCGCCGGCCAGCAGGCTGGCATGGCTGTGCAACACGCCCTTGGGCCGGCCGGTGGTGCCCGAGGTATACATCAGCAGCGCGTCGTGCCCGGCGCCATGCGGATGCGGCACCGCCGGTTCGCAGCCGGCGGGCCAGCGGAAGCCGTCCCCGGCTTCGATGACCATGGGTTCGGCGGGATGGGCGGCCAGCGCGCTGTCGAGCAGACCGCGCTGGCCGGGATCCAGCAGCAGCGCCCGGGCGCCGGAATGCGACAGCGCATAGCCGACGGCCTCGGCCCCGGCGACCAGGTTGATCATCGTGGCGCGAAAGCCGCCGTAAAGCGTGCCGAACAGGCCCAGCACCGCATTGCGGCCATTGGGCATCATCAGCGCCACGCTGTCGCCGCAGGACAGGCCCAGCCCGGCCAGGTGCCCGGCGATGCGGGCGGCCTCGCCCTGCAACTCGCGCCAGGTCAGCGCGCCGCCGTCGCCGGGGAAGATGTGGCTGATGGTATCGCCCCGCTCGGCGGCGCGGATGTCGAGCCAGTCGCGGACGGTGCCTTGCGGCGGGTGGTGCGGGTCCAGCCTCATTGCCCGACCTCCTGCCAGTAGTCGCCGAAGATCTCGTCCAGCGCCGGCTCGCGCGCCGGGATCGGGCGCACGACACGGGTGCGCTGCATGAAATGCCGCCAGTTCAGGTTGGCGTCGATGGAATTGCCGCCCCAGCTGCCACAGCCCATCGACAGCGAGAAGGGCAGGCCGTTGTCGAAGGCGCCGCCGGTGGCAAAGCAATGCGCCTGGTTGACGATGACCCGGCAGACCGGCAACGCGCGCCCCAGCGCCAGCGGGCGATCCGCGTCCCGCGAATGCAGCCCGACCGAATGGCCCGCGCCCTGATGCAGCAGGATGCGCCGCGCCAGTTCCGCCGCATGGCCGAAATCGCGGGCGCGGTAGAGCGCGGCGATGCGGCTGAGCTTTTCGCCCGACAGCGGATGGTCGGGGCCGATGCCCTCGGTCTCGACCGCGATCAGCCGGGTGCCGGGCGGCACCTTGCCGGCCAGCCCCAGCTTGTCGATCATCACCTCGGCATCCTGGGCGATGATCTCGCGGTTCATGTGCCCGTCCTGCCAGAGCCGGGCGATGATGCCCGGCGCCTCGGACGGCGGCAGCACCGCGCCGCCCTCGGCCGCCAGCGCGGCCAGGAAGGCGTCATAGACCGCATCGACCACGATCAGCGCGTTTTCCGACGAGCAGGAGGTGGCGTTGTCGAAGGTCTTCGAAGCGGCGATCTTGCCGGCCGCCGCCGCCAGGTCGGCGGTCTCGTCCACGATCACCGCGACATTGCCGGCGCCGACGCCGATGGCGGGGGTGCCGCTTTCATAGGCGCGGCGCACGTTGTCCTGGCTGCCGGTCACCACCACCAGGTCGGCGGTCTCCAGCAGGCGCTGGGTCTTGGCCTTGCTGCCCTGGCCGGGCAGCATCTGCACCAGGTCGCGATCCTGGCCGATGCGGTCGAATTCGGCATGGATGAAGCCCAGCAGCATCTCGCAACAGGCCACGCCCTTGGGCGAGGGCGACAGCAGGATGGCATTGCCGCATTTCAGCGCGTTGATGATGTTGTTCGCGGGCGTCGCCGCCGGGTTGGTCGAGGGCACCACCGCGCCGATCACGCCGATGGGCCGGGCGATCTCGGTGATGCCGGTCTCGGGGTCGTCGGACAGGATGCCATGCGTGGTCACGCCGCGGATGTCGCGCAAGAGGCCCAGGGTCTTGCGGTGGTTCTTGACGATCTTGTCGGCGACATTGCCAAGCCCGGTGCTGCGGACCGCCAGCTCGGCCAGTTGCCGGTTGCGCTCGGGCTGCATGATGGCCCAGCCGGCGGCAAGGGCTGCGCGGTCATAGCGGCGCTGGCTGCCCCCCGCCTCGTATCCGGCCTGCGCGCCGCGCGCCCGCGCCATCGCCGCGTCGACCGAGAGAATGTCATTCGAGATGTTCATACCTGTACTTGCTCCGGTTCCCGGCAGGCTGCCGCCGGGAAGGTGAATGGATCAGCGGCCCGGGAAGCCGGGTCTCACCATGTCTGCAATGTTGGTCTGGCACGGCCTCCTCTTGCCGTGATCTTCGACCTTAGGCGATGAAAACAGTCTTGCAAATGTTTTCATGAACTCTCATGATTGATTAGATTATATCTGGAAAGTCCGATGATTAAGCCCGATATTGTTTTCGTTGCCAAGCTTGCAGGCGTTTCACCGGCCACGGTGTCGCGGGTGATGAATCACCCCGACCTGGTGCATCCGGCGACCCGCAAGAAGGTCGAACTGGCGGTCGAGAAATCCGGCTATATCCGCAACCGCGCCGCGCAGGCCATGCATGGCAAGCGCAGCGCCACCATCGGGCTGGTGGTGCCGACCGTCGCCAACACCATCTTCGCCGAGGTGGTGCAGGCCTTCAACGACACGGTCAGCGCGCAGGGCTTCACCCTGCTGCTGGCCTCGCATGGCTACGACCTGGACGGCGAATACCGGCTGGTCCGCAAGCTCTTGGAGCATCGCGTCGATGCGCTGGCGGTGGTCGGGCTGGACCACAGCGCCGGCACCTTCCGGCTGATCGCGGAACAGCGCGTGCCGCTGCTGGCGCTGTGGAACTACCTGGCGGATTCGACGCTGCCCTGCATCGGCGTCGACAACCGCGAGGCGGGGCGGCTGGCAGCCGAGCATCTGGTGGCCCTGGGGCATCGCCGCATCGGCATGGTCTTTCCCGTCACCTTCGACAATGACCGGGCGCGGGACCGCAAGGCGGCGGCGACGGCGGTGTTCCGCGCCGCCGGGATCGCCTTGCAGGACCGCTGGCAGGTCGAGGTGCCCTACAGCATCGCCCAGGCCAAGGCCGCCTGCCTGGAGCTGCTGGCCGGCGAGGACCGGCCGAGCGCCCTGCTTTGCGCCAATGACGTGATCGCGCAGGGGGCGATCTATGCCGCGGCGCGGCTGGGGATCGCGATTCCCGCCAACCTGTCGGTGATCGGCATCGGCGATTTCGCCGGCTCGGCGCAGATGGAGCCGGCGCTGACCACGGTGCGGATCCCGGCGCGACAGATCGGCATCTCGGCCGGGCAGGCCATCGTTGCGGCGATCGGGCAGCCGGATGCCGATTTCATGATCCGCAGCCGCGTCGAACTGGAACTGATCATGCGCACCAGCACCGGCATCGCCGCCGAAATGATCCGGCGCTGACGCGCCAGAGGCGGGGCCGGGTCACATCAGCTCTGTCAGTTCCTCGGCCGCCGCGCGCAGGTCGGGCAGGTGCTTCAACCCCTCGGCCAGGGTCAGCCGCTGCACCGGGGCGTGGAAGGACACCGTGGCGACCAGTTGCCCCGAACGATCCAGGACCGGCACGGCCAGGGCGATCATGCCGGGCACGAATTCCTCGGAATCGGAGGAATAGCCCTGCTCGCGGATCTGGTGCAGCGCCTCGCGCAACCGTTCGGGATCGGTGAGCGTCTGCGCCGTATAGGCCCGCAGCTCGGCGCGTTTCAGATAGCGTTCCAGCTTGCCGTCGTTGATCTGCGACAGGCACAGCTTGCCCGCCGCCGTGGCGTGCAGCGGCACGCGCGAGCCGACGTGAAGCTGGATGCGCAGCGGCCAATGCGTCTCGACCCGGTCGATGTAGAGCATCGCATCGCCGTCGGGGATCGACAGGTTGCAGGTCTCGCCCAGGCGCTGGTTCAGCCGAATCAACACGTCGCGCTGCGGCAGGTTCTGGTGCCAGAAACGGACGATGCCCTGCATCATCTGCCGCAGCTTCGGTCCCGGCTGATAGCTGCGCCCGTCGATGTCGCGGGTCAGGAAGCCCTCGGCCTCGAGATTGCCGACCAGCCGGTGGATGGTCGGCACCGGCAGGTTCAGCGAGGCGTTGATCTCGGTCGCGGTCAGGGGCCGGCCCTCGCTGGCAAGAACCTCGAGAATCTGCAGATTCCGAAAGCTCGGCGGCAAGGAAGACTTGTCCTGAATACTCGTCATGATCGGCAGTTTCCGTCGTTTCTCGGCCCAACTCTACATGGTTGCCGGTGCCGCTCCAACCACCAGGAGCAAAACATGCTTTTATAAAAATGAGAGCACAACTACCAAAAATGCTTTGACATGACTCGGCCGCCTGAGGCAACGTCGGCTCGCCGGCAAAAGGAGGATTTGCCGGGGAACAGCTGAACAATCGAACAACGTCGCAGCATCAGGGAGGATGTCATGGCGGTCATAACCGCTGGCGCCAACGCATTTGGCGACCGGGAGCACGATGTCAAAAAGGTCGTCTTCGCAAGCCTCGTGGGATCGACCATCGAATGGTACGATTTCTTTCTTTACGGCGTCGTCGCCGGTATCGTCTTCAACAAGCTGTATTTTCCGGCGGACGACCCGACGATCTCGGTGCTGCTCGCCTATGCGACCTTCGCCGTCGGTTTCGTCGCCCGGCCGCTCGGCGGTCTGATCTTCGGCCATTTCGGCGACCGCATCGGCCGCAAGACCATGCTGGTCATCACCCTGCTGCTGATGGGCGGCGCAACCGTGCTGATCGGCCTTTTGCCGACCTATGACCAGATCGGCATCCTGGCGCCGATCCTGCTTTTGGTGCTGCGGGTGGCGCAGGGCATCGGCATCGGCGGCGAATGGGGCGGGGCCGTGCTGATGGCCTATGAATTCGCGCCCGAGAACAAGCGCGGCTTCTACGCCTCGATCCCGCAGATCGGCCTGTCGCTGGGGCTGTTCATGGCCTCGGGCGTGATGGCGCTGCTGACCATGATGCCGGACGAGGCGTTCATGGCCTGGGGCTGGCGCGCGGCCTTCGTCGCCTCGATCATCCTGGTCGTGCTGGGCACCTGGATCCGCAGCAACATCGGCGAAAGCCCGGAGTTCAAGAAGGCCAAAGAGGAATCGCGGGCCCGCGACCAGGGCCTGCCCTTCGTCGACATGCTCAAGCGCTATCCGGGCAATGTCATGCTGGGCATGGGCGCGCGCTATATCGACGGCGTGTTCTTCAACGTCTTCGCGGTGTTCTCGATCCTCTACCTGACGAAATACGTCGGGCTGGAGCGGACCTTCGCGCTGTGGACGGTCTGCGGCGCGGCCGTCGTCATGGTGGTCTGCATCCCGTTCTTCGGCCGGCTGTCGGACCGGGTGGGGCGGCCGCGCACCTATGCCATCGGCTCGCTGCTGCTGGCGCTGAGCGTCTTCCCGGCCTTCGCGCTGATGTCCACCGGCGATCCGCTGCTGGTGATCCTGGGCATCGCGCTGCCTTTCGGCATCGTCTACCCGATGTGCTACGGCCCCGAGGCGGCGCTGTTCGCCGACCTTTTCGACCCCAGCGTGCGCTATACCGGCGTGTCCTTCGTCTATCAGTTCTCGGGCATCTTCGCCTCGGGGATCACGCCGATGATCGCGACGGCGCTGATGGCCGCGAACGACAACGACCCGTTCTGGCTTTGCGCCTATGTGGTCTTCGCCGCGCTGATCTCGTTCGTCTGCGCCGTGCTGATCGGCCGCCGCGAGCGTCGCTGAGCCTTGCCGGGCGGCAGCCCCGCCCGGCCCACCCTTTCCGAACCATGGGCGCAAGCCCGCAAAGGATGCCAACATGAGCCAAGCATCAGACCTCGCGGATTACGTCATCGTCGGCGCCGGATCGGCCGGCTGCGTGGTCGCGAACCGGCTTTCCGCCGATCCCGCGATCCGCGTCACCCTGCTGGAAGCCGGCAACCGCGACTCGAGCCCCTGGATCCATATCCCGGTCGGTTATTTCCGCACCATGCACAATCCGGACTTCGACTGGTGCTACGAGACCGAGCCTGATCCCGGCCTGAACGGCCGCGCGCTGCACTGGCCGCGCGGCAAGGTGCTGGGCGGTTCCTCGTCGCTGAACGGACTGCTCTACGTGCGCGGCCAGCGCGAGGATTACGACCGCTGGACACAGATGGGCAACGAGGGCTGGTCCTGGCGCGAGGTCGGGCCGATCTTCGAGGAACTCGAGACCTTCCAGCGCGGCGAGGGCGAGGGGCGCGGCACGCATGGCCCCCTGCAGGTCTCGGACCCGCGCCTGCGCCGCCGGATCTGCGAATTGTGGATCGAGGCCGCCAAGGCCAACGGCATCCCCTACAATCCCGATTACAACGGCCCGGTGCAGGACGGCGTCGGCCATTTCCAGCTGACGGTGAACAAGGGCCGGCGCTGTTCCGCGGCGGTGGCCTTCCTGAAGCCGATCCGCCACCGGCAGAACCTGCAGGTGGTCACCAACGCCCAGGTGCACCGCGTGGTGATCGAGGACGGCCGCGCCACCGGGGTCGAGATCCGGCGCCCCGACGGCAGCCGGCAGGTGATCCGCGCCGCGCGCGAGGTGATCCTTTGCGCCGGCGCCATCGGATCGCCGCAGATCCTGATGCTTTCGGGCGTGGGCGACGCCGGGCACCTGCGCAGCCACGGCATCGCGGTCGCCCATGACGCGCCCGAGGTCGGCCACAACCTGCAAGACCATCTGCAGGCCCGGCTGGTGTTCAAATGCCGCGAGGCGACGCTGAACGACGAGGTGCGCAGTCTGGTCAACAAGGCGCGGATCGGGCTGGAATACGCGCTGTTCCGCAGCGGGCCGATGACCATGGCGGCCAGCCTGGTCTTCGGCTTCCTGCGCAGCCGGCCGGGGCTGGCGACGCCCGACATCCAGTTCCACATCCAGCCCTGGTCCGCCGACAGCCCCGGCGAGGGGGTGCATCCCTTCTCGGCCTTCACGCAATCGGTCTGCCAGTTGCGGCCGGAAAGCCGCGGCACCATCACGCTGCGCTCGGCCGATCCGCGGGTCGCACCGCTGATCGAGCCGAACTACCTTGCCACCCAGACCGACCGCGACACGCTGGTCGCCGGCGTCGAGATCGCCCGCCGGCTGGCGCGCACCGAACCGCTAAAATCCGCCATCTCCGAGGAGTTCCGCCCGACCGCCGATGTGCAGGGCCATGACGAGGTGCTGGCCTGGGCGCGGATGAACTCGACCACGATCTACCACCCGACCGGCACCTGCCGCATGGGCGCGGACGAGCGCGCCGTGGTGGACCCGCGGCTGCGGGTGCGCGGCATCCGCGGCCTGCGGGTGGCCGATTGCTCGATCATGCCCGAGATCGTCTCGGGCAACACCAATGCGCCCGCGATGATGATCGGCGCCAAGCTGGCGCGCATGGTCCTTGAGGACCGTCGCGCCGAAGCCGGCCCGGGACCCCGCGCCGGTATCGACAAAGCTGCCTGAAGGACGAGGAAACAGCCATGAGAATGACCACCGAGGAAGCCTTTGTTAAGGTTTTGCAACTGCACGGTATCGAGCATGCTTTCGGGATCATCGGTTCTGCGATGATGCCGGTTTCGGATCTGTTCCCGAAGGCGGGGATCACGTTCTGGGACTGCGCGCATGAGACGAATGCCGGGCTTATGGCGGACGGGTTCACGCGCTCGACCGGCAAGATGTCGATGGCGATCGCGCAGAACGGCCCCGGGGTGACCGGGTTCGTGACGCCGGTGAAGACCGCCTACTGGAACCACACGCCGCTGCTGCTGGTGACGCCGCAGGCGGCGAACCGCACCATCGGCCAGGGCGGCTTCCAGGAGATGGAGCAGATGCGGCTGTTCGCCGATTGCGTCTGCTACCAGGAGGAGGTGCGCGACGCCTCGCGCATCCCCGAGGTCCTGAACCGGGTGATCATGCAGGCCTGGCGCAACTCGGCCCCGGCGCAGATCAACATCCCGCGCGACTTCTGGACCCAGGTGATCGACGTCGAGCTGCCGCAGGTGGTGGCCTTCGAGCGGCCCTCGGGCGGCGAGGATGCGGTGGCCGAGGCGGCGCGGCTGCTGTCGGAGGCGCAGTTCCCGGTGATCCTGTCGGGCGCCGGGGTGGTGCTGTCGGGCGCGATCCCGGAACTGGCCAAGCTGGCCGAGCGGCTGGATGCGCCGGTGGCCTCGAACTACCAGCACAACGACAGCTTCCCGGGCAGCCATCCGCTGGCGGTGGGGCCCCTGGGCTACAACGGCTCGAAGGCGGCGATGGAGCTGATCGCCAAGGCCGATGTGGTGCTGGCGCTGGGGACGCGGCTGAACCCGTTCTCGACCCTGCCGGGCTACGGCATCGACTACTGGCCGAAGCAGGCCAAGATCATCCAGGTCGACATCAACGCCGACCGCATCGGCCTGACCAAGAAGGTCACGGTGGGCATCCAGGGCGACGCGGCCAAGGTGGCGCGCGGCATCCTGGCGCAGCTCGCCGCCACGGCGGGCGATGCCGGCCGGGCCGAGCGCCGCGACCTGGTGGCGCAGACCAAGTCCCGCTGGGCGCAGGAGCTGTCGAGCCTCGACCACGAGGATGACGATCCCGGCACCGAATGGAACCAGCAGGCGCGGGTCCGCGACGCCGGTCTGATGTCGCCGCGCCAGGCCTGGCGGGCGATCATGCAGGCGGTGCCGAAAGAGGCCATCGTCAGCTCGGACATCGGCAACAACTGCGCCATCGGCAACGCCTATCCGAGCTTCGAGGCGGGGCGGAAATACCTGGCGCCGGGCCTGTTCGGCCCCTGCGGCTACGGCTTCCCGGCGATCCTGGGCGCCAAGGTCGGCAATCCGGACGTGCCGGTGATCGGCTTTGCCGGCGACGGCGCCTTCGGCATCTCGATGAACGAGATGACCGCCTGCGGGCGCGAGGACTGGCCGGCGATCACCATGGTGATCTTCCGCAACTACCAGTGGGGCGCGGAAAAGCGCAACACGACGCTGTGGTATGCCAACAACTTCGTCGGCACCGAGCTAGACCGCGACACCTCCTATGCCGGCATCGCCCGGGCCTGCGGCTTGAACGGCGTGCAGGTGAAGTCGCAGGAGGAGCTGACGGCGGCGCTGCACGAGCCGGTCGAGCGGCAGATGCAGAAGCGCGAGACCACCTTCATCGAGGTGCTCTTGAACCAGGAGCTGGGCGAGCCCTTCCGCCGCGACGCGATGAAGAAGCCGGTGGTGGTGGCGGGGATCGACCCGGCCGACATGCGTCCGCAAAAGGGCGCCGCCTGACGGAAGCGGCGGGCCGACCGCAGCCCGGCCCGCCGCCTTCGGATAATACGCCGAGGGGAACAAAACCCCTCGGCAATCCGAAACGGCCCGCCCTTGACCGCGTGCTTTTCGATGCCGCGCAGGCTATCGTTCAACCCGGACCCTCGCGGCGCGAGCGGTCCCGCAACCAGAAGCAGCCGGCAGCGTCCCGACACCCGGCGCCTGCCCAGCCACGGAGAAAGAACCATGTCCGAACAATCTGGAAACACCGAACCGGTCCGCGACGCGGGTGCCATCGACGGGTCGCGGCGCGGCTTTCTCAGGACCACCGGCCTGACGGCGCTGGGGACAATACTGGGCATGGCCGTGCCGTTCGAACGCAATCTGCCCGCGGGCTTCGTGCCGGCGGCGTTGGCCCAGGACACCGGGCTCGACCTGATGGCAGGCAAGCAGGGGCTGGTGGTGCTGGGCGACCGGCCGCTGAATGCCGAAACCCCGGCGCATCTGCTGGACGACGACATCACCCCCTATGAACGGCTGTTCGTGCGCATGAACGGCCTGGTTCCGCAAACGGCGCTGGACCAGGACGCCGAGGGCTGGACGCTGACCGTGGACGGCGAGGTCGAGACCCCGCTGACCCTGACCATCGACGAGTTGAAATCCCGCTTCGAGACCGTCACCCGGCGGCTGGTGATCGAATGCGGCGGCAACGGCCGGGCCTTCTTCCAGCCCGGCACCTCGGGCAACCAGTGGACCGTCGGCGCGGTCGGCTGTCCGGAATGGACCGGCGTGCGGCTGGCCGAGGTGTTGAAGGCGGCGGGCGTCAAGGACAGCGCCGTCTATACCGGGCATTACAGCAACGACGTGCATCTGAGCGGCGACGAGGAGAAAGAGGTGATCTCGCGCGGGGTGCCGATCGAAAAGGCGCTGGAGGAGGATGCGATCATCGCTTGGGCGATGAACGGGGAACCTCTGTCCGCGCTGCACGGTTTCCCGCTGCGGCTGATCGTGCCGGGCTATCCGGCCTCGGCCTCGCAGAAATACCTCAACCGCATCTGGATCCGCGACAAGGAGCATGACGGTGCCAAGATGACCGGCGATTCCTATCGCATCCCGGCCTATCCGGTCGCGCCCGGCACCGAGGTGCCCGAGGAGGACATGGTGGTGCTGACCGAGATGCCGGTGAAATCCATCGTCACCTTCCCCGAAACCGGCACCGAGGTGAAGGCCGGCGAGGCGATCGAGGTCCGCGGCCATGCCTGGTGCGGCAAGGGCGACGTGGCTGCGGTGCATGTCTCGCTGGATTTCGGCCAGACCTGGCAGGAGGCCGCGCTGGAACCGGCGCCGAACCGCTTCGCCTGGCAGCGCTGGCGCGCGAACCTGACCCTGCCGCAGCATGGCTATTACGAGGTCTGGGCGCGGGCCACCGACCAGGACGGCATCGGCCAGCCACCGCTGTCGCCGGTCTGGAACCCGCGCGGCTATGGCAACAACATCCAGCACCGCATCGCGCTGGTCGCGGTCGCCTGAGCCGGGGAGGACGCGATGTTCGATATCGTCACGAAGTCTGCCGCCGGCCTGGCGTCTGCCGCCGGCCTGGCGGTGCTGCTGCTGGGGGCCGGCCTGGCCGCGGCCGAGGCGAGGCTCGACCCGATGCAGGCGCTGGCGGGCCGGCCCGCCGGCTCGAACCCGCTTGACCCGACGACGGCGATCCGTGCCAAGGTCGATGCCGGCGCGGCGCGGGCGGGGAACGAGGAATTCGGCGGCCTGCCCGATGGCGAGGGCGCCGAGGACACCTATTACCAATGCGTCGCCTGCCATTCGACCGAGATCATCAAGCAGCAGCGGGTCACTGACCATCGCTGGGACGAACTGTGGACCTGGATGGTCGAGGCGCAAGGCATGGTCGAACCCGAGCCGGAAACCAAGGCGCTGATCCTCACCTATCTCAAGACGAACTTCTCGTCAGAGAGATAGGCCGCCGCCGCAACGGGGGGCGCCCGCAAAAAGGGCGCCGCCTTGGCCGGCTTTTCGGCCGGCGCCGGGCGGTGTCATCGACCGCCCGGCCGATCGGGCTGTCCCGCAAGCGGCGCCCGCTGCGGGCTTGCAATCCGGGGTGCGCGGGGTTTAGATATGTAATGTAATAACATTTCATATCGAGGATACCCATGTCCGCCAGCCGCCTTGCCGACGATCCGCGCCTGCCCGTCACCGTCCTGTCTGGCTTTCTCGGCGCGGGCAAGACCACGCTCCTGAACCATGTCCTGAACAATCGCCAGGGCCGCCGGGTCGCCGTCATCGTCAACGACATGTCCGAAGTGAACATCGACGCCGATCTGGTCCGCGAAGGCACCGAACTGTCGCGGGCCGAGGAAAAGCTCGTCGAGATGACCAATGGCTGCATCTGCTGCACCTTGCGCGACGACCTGCTGGCCGAGGTGCGCCGGCTGGCGCAGCTGCGGCGCTTCGACCACCTGCTGATCGAATCCACCGGCATCGCCGAGCCGCTGCCGGTCGCCGCCACCTTCGATTTCCGCGATGCGAACGGCGACAGCCTCTCGGATATCGCCCGGCTCGACACCATGGTCACCGTGGTCGACGCGGTGAACCTGACCCGCGACTTCTCGAGCCACGACTTCATCGCCGAGCGTGGCGAATCCCTGGGCGAGGCGGATGAGCGCCGGTTGGTGGACCTGCTGACCGAGCAGATGGAATTCGCCGATGTGGTGGTGCTGAACAAGGCCAGCGCCGCGGGGCCGGCCCGGCTGGACCAGGCCCGCAAGATCGTCCGGGCGCTGAACCCGGATGCAAGGCTGATCGAGACGGATTTCGGTCACGTCGAGCCGGATGCGATCTTCGACACCGGATTGTTCGACTTCGACCGCGCCCATATGCATCCGATGTGGGCGAAAGAGCTTTACGGCTTCGCCGAGCATGTGCCGGAAACCGAGGAATACGGCATCTCGTCCTTTGTCTATCGTGCCCGCCGGCCGTTCCATCCGCAGCGGATCCATGAGGTTCTGACCGGCGAACTGCCGGGGGTGATCCGCGCCAAGGGGCATTTCTGGATCGCCTCGCGCCCCGGCTGGGCGGCAGAGTTTTCGCTGGCCGGGGCCCTGTCCAGCGTCCGGCCGCTGGGCGGCTGGTGGGCCAATGTCCCGCAGGAGCGCTGGCCCAGCCATCCCGAGGCGCTGGCCGAGATGCGCCGCAACTGGGTCGAGCCCTGGGGCGACCGCCGGCAGGAACTGGTCTTCATCGGCACCGGCATGGACCGCGAGGCGATCAGCCGGGCACTGGACGATGCGCTGGTCATGGCGGCGGGCTTCACCCCGCAGGACTGGCAGGACTTGCCCGATCCCTTCCCGCAATGGACCGGGCAGCGCGTGGCCTGAAACCGGCCCGAGGCCCGGCGGCGCAAGGGCTCAGGACGTTTCCCGAGCGGCGGGGCCACGAAACGCCGCCAGCCAGCCCAAGGTCTCGTCGGTGGGGCGGCCGGGGCGGTATTCGGCGCCCAGCGGCCGCGTCCAGCCCAGATCCTGAAGCACGCCGTAGACATGGCGGTAGTCCAGCTCGCCATGATCGGGCGCGCCGCGGTCGGGAACCGCGGCGATCTGGACATGGCCGAGGATCTCGCGGTGCTGGCGCAGCCGGCGCGAGATGCCGCCCTCCATGATCTGCAGGTGGTAGCAATCGAACATCAGCCGCAGATTGTCATGCCCGGCCGCCTTGATGATCCGCGCCGCCTGATCCGAGCCGGTCAGGAAATAGCCCGGCGCGTCGTGGCGGTTCAGCGGTTCGATCAGGATGGCGATGCCATGCGGCCGCGCCAACCGGCAGGCATGGTCGAGATTGGCGCGAAAGACGCGCCCGGCCGCGTCGCCCTCGGCGAAACCGGCCATGACATGCACCGCCGGGCAGCCGATGGCGCGGGCATAGTCCAGCGCCTGCTCGATCCCGGCCCGAGCCTCGGCCTCGCGTCCCGGCAGCGCGGCCAGGCCGTTCTCGCCCGGCCGGCCGCGGGCGGTGTTCAGGCCCAGCATGGCCAAGCCGGTCTCGGCCAGCGCGGCAGCGGTTTGCTCGGGCGGCACCGCGTAGGGCCAATGACATTCGACGGCATGGAAGCCGGCGCGATGGGCGGCGCGGATCGCCTGCGGCAAGGGCAGGTCAGCCCAGAGAAAGCCCAGATTGGCCGAAAACCGCGTCATGCATCCCCCCGCACCCTCGTGCCGGCACCAAGTCACCGACCCGGGCCGGTGTCAACCGCCCGCGCATCCGGGACCGCGCCCGCGACCAAGACGGCCACCGCGCAGAACGACCCGATCCCGGGCACCGGCAAATGCGGGGCGACGGACACCAGTCACGGCTTTCGCAACGATAGCACGGCACGCCTCGACAAGGCCGAGGCCGAGGCCGAGCGGGCGGCGCTCAATAGGTCACGGTCACCACCACCGTATCGGCATAGGCGCCGGGTGGCGGCGTGGGCTGGGCCGGAACCCGGCCATGGACGGTAAAGCTCTGCATCGCGCCCGAACCCGCGGCGGTCGTCGCCAGCCCGTCAGCGGGCTGCCCCCAGCCCAGCGTCCGGCCGCTGTCGCGGTAAAGCTGATAGCCGATCCGGTTGCCCGCCAGATCCTGCATGTGGCGGTCGTTCACGCCGCCGCCATGCAGCCCGTAGCCCAGGCCCAGGTCGTAGCTGGACCCCGCGGTGCAGGTGACGCGGATCTGGCTGCTGGCATCGACCGGCTGGTCCAGCAGGCCGACCGTGCCGAAATCCAGATCATCCGCCTCGACCCGGCAATCCGGCACCACCTGCCCCCGCACGGTGAAGCTGAAGGTGGCCGTCCGGTCAACGCAGAGCAGCAGGATGTTGCAGGTCCGGTAATCCACCCGCACGTCCAGGGGATTGCGCGAGAAGGCCGAGGCATAGTTGCCCGGCACGACCGTGTTCTGCCCGGTAGGCACCCGGGCATAGACGGGCACGTTCATGCCCGAGCCGGTCAGCAGGGTCAGGATGCTGGCCCCGGCCAGCCGCAGGCTCTGGCCGCCATGGCTGCCATAGCTGCCGCCGAAGACCACGCTGCGGGCGGCATCCTGATACAGCTCGAACCCGAGCCCGGTCGACGTGCCGGCGCTGGTCATCCGCCGCAAACCGCCGCCAAGCCCGCCCATCCCCTCGCCCAGGTGGATGCGCATGTCGATCGAGGACAGAAGCCCCAGGAAGGCCGAGCAGCTGATGGCGATATTGCCCACCGCGTCGGTCGGGCTGCCGCCCAGCACGTCGACCGGACCCAGCACCATGTCGCTGGCGGTAAAACTGCAGCTCTGCGCCCGCGCCAGCCCGGCCGAGGCCAGCAGCAGCGACAGGGCGATGATGGCCGGGCGCAACAGGGGCGCCAGTCGCAAGGCGGTCACAGGCAGGGCACTCCTCGGATTTCGGTCAGGGTTCCGGGCTGGTCGGCATAGTCGAACTGCGCCGCGCAGCCGCGGCCGTCGGGATAGGAAACCAGGATCTGGTTGCGGTCGCGCAGGTTCAGCGCGAAGACCTCGCCGTCGAAGCCGACCAGCAATGCGCCGTCGTCGGTGCCGTTCACCACCACCTTGCCGCCGACCTGCAGCGGGGCGCCATCGGCGCCGACCAGTGCGACCAGCGCCTCGCGTGCGCTGGCCTCGACGGCGAAATCCACGCGGGCGCCGGCGTGATGGGCGGGACGCACGGTCTGTTTCGTCACCCCCACCGCGGCATCCAGCGGCAGGCCGGCCGGTCCGATCGAGACGCTGTTCGCCTCGTAGGCGCGCAGGTCGGGCACCAGGATCTTGCCCGAGCGGCCGGTGCGGCCGACGGGGCGGTTCTCGGCGCTGACCTCGACCCCCGGCGCGCCGGCATCGACCACGGCGAAGGCGTCGTCGATGCGCCGCGACAGGAAGACGCCGCCGCCGGCCGCAACCACCGAGCCGTCCAGCCGCAGCCCCAGGCCGCGATTGCCCCGCGAAACGCGGGCGGCGACTTCCGCGCGCCCCAGTCGGCCTTCGCGCGCGGCGCTGCCCTGCAGGGCAAGCCGCTCGCCCCGGTCGGCCTGCAGGCGCCAGCTCCAGCCCGGCACGCGGTGCTTGCTGCGCCCGCTGGCGGTGGCGTATTGGCGCCAGCCCTCGCGGCGACGTTCGACCATTATCCCGGCATCGCGCCGCCCGCCCAGCGGCATGTGCAGCTGTGCGCCGATCACCCGGTCCTCTTGCGGGCCGCGCTGCGCCAGTGCGGTCAGGGTCAGGCTGGCATCGCCCAGAACCTGCCGGTTGTAGGAGATGCCGATGCTGGCCTCGTCCCGCGCATCCGCATGGCGCAGGTCGGACAGGAACAGGCTGGCGGCGCTGCCCCGCTCCGCGAGCGGCAGGGAAAGCGCCAGTTGCGCCGCATGCCGGGGAAACTCGGCCAGGCCGGGCTCGACCAGATCGGGATCGGCGGTCAGCGCCGCGATATCGGTGAACAGGCCGCCGGTGCGGGTGATGCGGCCCGAAAGCTGCGCGCGCCCCAGACTCAGCTGGGTCGAAAGGTCGAGCAGGTACCCCTGGCCCCGCTCGGCGCGGCTATGGGCCAGGCTCAGGCTGGCGGTGCCCAGATGCGCGATGCGGAAGGTGACGCCCAGCCCGGCCATGGCCAGAGCCTCGCCGCCCTCGGCATGGGCCAGCAGCGTCAGCCCGTCGGTCAGCCCGTAGCGCAGCGTCGCCACGCCGAACGTCCCCCCGGCATAGCGGTCGCTGTCCGAGCCGATGCCCAGCCGCGGCCGCCCGGCCGCCAGCGCGAAATCCGCCATGCCCCGGCGCAGCAGCTCGCCGGAAACCAGGAAGGGCAGGTCGAGCTGCGTCTCGCGCCCGGTGACATCGCGCACCACCACCCGCGCCATGCCCGAGCCGCCCGAGAGCGGCAGGTCGTCGATGCGGAACGGGCCGGCGGGGACATCGGCGGCATAGGTGCGGATCGACTCGGCAAAGACCTCGACGGTCGAGGGCAGCGCGGCGCTGCCCTCGAATCCCGGCAGCGGCAGGGTGACCAGGTCGGGACGCAGGCCGAAATTGCGTTCGACCATCAACCCGCCCAACCGCACCGGCCGCGACCAGCCGGGGCCGCGGGTGGCGATGTCGCCCAGTTGCACCTGCACGGCGCGGCCGGGAAAGGCACTGCGCCAATAGCTGTCGAGCCGACGATGGCGCAGCGCGCCGTGCTCGTCCTCGGCCGTGACGAAACCATGGGTCAGCGTGCCCAGCGGCATGAACAGCCGGGCGTCGAAACTGCCCGAGACGTCATGATCCCAGCCGCCCGCCTGGCCCTGCCAGCTGTCGAAGGCCAGCCCGTAATTCAGCACCAGCCCATAGCCATGATCGACGGCGGGGGCAGCGTCCTCCTCCTCCGCCGCCGCCGGCAGGGGTTCGGCATCGGCCGCGGCGCTTAACACATGCGGCGCCAGCAACGCGTCGGGCACAATGAAGCGGATGGTCTGCTCGGGTTCGATCAGCCGCCAGCCAAGGCCGGGGATGCTGTCCAGCCGCACTTCGCCTCGGGTGGCGGTTCCGTCGGGCAGGATGCCGCTGTTGCGCAGCTCGCCGGCATCGGCGGACAGCACCCCGCCGCCCAGGTCGGTGAAACGGGTGATCAGGTTCATCGGCCGGCCGTTGACGAAGACCTCCAGATACAGCTCGCGTCCGGCCGGCGGCGCCTGCTGCGCGTAAAGCGGGCCGGCAAGCACGACGAGAAGCGCCAGGGCAAGCAGGTTTCGGATCGGCGGGTATGCCCTGCCCCGGCTAGCGCGCCGGAACCTGGGCATCCAGCGTCCCGAGGTTGGTCGCCGCCGTCAGCCGGGCGCCGCCGCCCAGCCGGCCGGCCGGCGCCACCGGCCATTGCATGGTCGAGCCGCCCAGCACATAGCCCATCAGCCCGGGCCGCGAAACCGAGGCGCCGCTGGCACCGCTGAGCCGCAAATCGGCCAGCCGCAGCCGGGTGTCGCCGCGGTTCTGCGCCACCAGAAAGGTGGCGCCGCGGCTGCTGCGCAGCGCCCAGGCGACATCGGGATTGCGGGCACCGCCACCGATGAAGAAGACCGGGATGCGCAATTCGGTGGCAAAGGCGACGGCGCCGCTGCGCCTACGGCCTTGATCAGGCACCTCGTTGAGGACAACGCGCCAGGCTTCCTCGCCCCTGACCGCAGATTTGGCGGTGCGCACCACGCGGATGGTCTGGGTGGCGCCGGGCGGCAGCCGGGTCGCGGGCGGGCTGACCACCACCTCGCCGCTGCGGCGCAACTGCTCCTGCCCGCCGGCTTGCGTCCAGCGGAAGGCGCGGGCCTGCACGGTGATCGTCTCGCGCCCCTCGTTGCGCAGGGTCAGGGTGGCGGCCGCGCCGGGGGCGGGCACCTCGAGCAGGACCGGCGAGACCCGCAGCCCTTCGGCCGCGGCAAGACCCGACAGCGCAAGCGCCATCGAAGCGGCCAGAAGGCCGCGGCGAAGCAAGTCGAACATCATGGGTATCCCGCTTAGTAGGTGACGGTCACGGTCACGGTATCGGTATAGGTTCCCGGTGCCGGGGTGGTCTGGGCGATCACCCGGCCATAGACCGTGAAGGATTCCGCCGCCCCGGTGCCGGTCGCGGCCAGGGTGTCGGTGCCGACGGTATCGCCCCAGTTGGCGGTGCGGCCGCTGTCGCGGAACAGTTGATAGCCGATGGTGTCGGCGCCCGCGCTCATCAGCCGGGTGGTGGTGGTCGCCCCTGCCCCGCTGCCTTGGTCCAGGCCGATGTCATAGGGGGTGGAATTGGTGCAGGCGACCTGCAATGTGGCGCTGGCATCGACATCGCTGGTCAGCACGCCGGCATTGCCGAAATCCAGCGTCTCGGTCGAGATGATCTGGCATTCCTCGGCGATCGTGATGCGGACATTGAAGCTGTCGGTGGCGGTCTGGGCGGAAACCACCAATGGCATCAGGATGATACATCCCGCCAGTGCTGGGCGAAGGGTCGCTTGGATCATGTGTTGTTCGTCCGGCTGTCGCCGACCAGTGCGGCGTGGATCAGGGGGATTTGGACATATGCACTGGGAAACGGTAAAACTTAAAGTTGTTAATCATTATTAACAAACAATCATGCCGTCAACGGGGATCGCCGAGCCATACGCGCGATTTCCAAGGATCCCCGCCGGGAGCCGCCGAACGCGCCGGCCTTGCCGGCGGGGGGCCATCCTCTGACTGAATTGGTCAAAAGGGAAGGCGGTCGGATGTCGGCCCGCGCGCCTGGCCTGTCCACCCCCCCCCGGTCGCTGCAGGCTGCCTATCTGCGCGATTGGATGCGCCGCGACAGCCCGGCCGGCACGCGGGCGACGCCCAGCCCGAGGATCGGGCTGACGAACACAGGCAGGGGACCATAAGCATCCATCGGCGCGCTCTGTTCTTGCCGACCGTGGCGTCCGGCCATCCCGAAGCCCGGACCCGGGGTTTTCCAGCCCGTGCCGGAAGGCATCGAAACAGGTATTCCAGACCGCCTGCGGCGGATTAACTGCCGCCGATATTCCTTCCGCCGGTTTGTCACAAACAAGATCTTGGAGAGATTCCCGCCGCTCCACAGAATATGCCCGGCCGCAATTCCCGGGAATAAAATTCACGCGGATTTAACGCCTTGATCCGACAATTCCTTACCGGATTGCATGATCCGTGCTAATTTCAACTGGTGCGAATGGAGATTCGACATGCGGTTCCTTGTCCTTTGCCTGTGCCTGGCCTTTGCCGCGGGTCCCGCCCTGACCATCACCTCGGCCGAAGCCGGACCCTGCGATCCCAACCTGCAGCGCTGCTGACCCGCAGCCTGGGCCCCGGCCCACGGCGCCGGGCCTGATCCATATTCAACGGTATCGGAGGCCTCATGGAAAACCCATGGCCCGCCGGGGTTCCCTTGTCACTGTGGACGTATAACGGTTTGCGTCCCGATGCGCTGGCCCAGATCCCGATGATGGGCATCAAATTCGCGCCGGGCTTTCTTTATGCCTTCGCCTTCGGCTGCATCTTCATCGCCGTCTTCGCCTGGAAACGCTTTCAGGTCCGCTCGGATGTCCGATCCGTCTCGCGTGCGCTTTCGGATCTCAGCCCCAGCGACATCGGCGGCCATGGCGCGCTGATCCGGGCCTATTTCATCTATGCCGGCGCCATCCTGCTGCTTTACGTCTCGCTGACCTTCTTCGGCCGGCTGATCCTGCAATCCACGCAGATGATCCCGGTGGCCGGCATCCAGATGGACCTGGACAAGCTGCAGTTCGACAGCCTGCAATGGCCGCTGATGCTGGCCTTCGCCTTCGCCGGGCTGGCCGAGATGCTGCCGCCGGTCAAGGTGACCGAGGGCTGGCTGCGCAACCGCGCCTATCGCGCCGTCGGCATCCCGGTGCGTCTGGAACAGACCATGCGCAACCTGATCGTGTCGCTGGACGCCGCCTGCTCGACGGACCGGCCGTCCGATGCGCTGTCGCGGCGGCTGCAGATCTATCGCGACCGTTGGTCGGCCACGCTGGCCCGCCATGCCTGGACCAACCAGCCCGACACCCAGCGCCAGTCCCGCCATGACGAGATGGTCCTGCTGCTGGCGCAGTTGGAGATCCTGGTATTCTGGGCCAAATCGGCCCGCGGCAACTGGCCCGGGCACGAGGTATCGGCCTTAGTCCGCGAGATGGAACGGAAATATGTCGCCGACGCCGTGGCGCTGCTGGACGAGATCCATGGTCGCATGTTCGAGGAACCGCCCGAGCCGCTCGACAAGGACCTTCGCGCCCGCCGCGCCCGCTTCGCCGAATTCCTGGCCGCCGGCGCCACCCGGGCCGAGGCGCTGCGCTTCGATCTGGTGGGGATCCTGGCGATTTTTCTGGAGCGCGACCCGGACAGCCCCGCCGACAGCGCCGATGCGGCCGAGCATGCCGCCGAACCGGCCGCAGCCGGGGCCGAGACGCCGGCGCGCATCGACCCGGCGCTGCACGACCTGCTGACCCGCACCGAACGGCCCGACACCGCCGGCACCGGCCCCGAGGCCGGGCTGTTCCTGGCGCTGATCGCGGTCTTCCTGTTCTATGCCGCAGCAGCCTGGCGCGGCATCCTGGAGCCCATCGGCGCCTTCGTCGAAACCAGCAACGTCTATGGCGTGCTGGCCACCGCGCTGGTCGAGACGCTGCGCATCGCCGCGCTGACCTGGCTGCCGCTGCTGGCGGCCTTCTCGCTGCGGCAATATCTGTGGGACAATGGCGACTGGGCGGGTTCGGCGAAATCGCAGCGCCGCTCGGGCTATGCGGCGCAGATCTTCGGCTGCCTGTGCCTGGGGGTGACGGTTTCGGTGATCGCGCTGGCCGCGGTGGCGGCGTTGCGAGCCTTCTTCGTCGCCCCGACCTCGGCCTATTTCTTCAGCCTCTATGTTGGCAGCGTGGCGCCCTTTGTCATCTATTATCCCAGCCAGGCGATCATCCTGCTGGTGCTGATTCCCATGGCGCTGCTGTCGGCCGACCTGCGCAAAAGCCAGGCGATGCGCCTGTGGTATGGCGTCGCCTGCGCGATCGGCGTGGCGCTGCTGTCGATGGAGCATCTGAAATACTGGAATCCGACCCTGGCCGAGGATTGTCCGGGTCTCGGCATGCTCGCCTCGGCCAATTGCGCGAAACGCTTCGATCTGACCGGGCATCTGGTTCTGGCGGTGCTGGCCTTCCTGTCGGCCGGGGTATTCGGCGAGCTGCCGCAGCGCGTGCGCCGGACCCGGCCGCGCTGGCCGGCGCATGGCGCCACCGCCACGGTGCTGGCGCTGCTGCTGATGCCGATGGCGGGCAAGGCCCAGACGCTGGCGCCGGATGGAAGCATCCTGCTGGACGGGCGCGAAACCGTGGTGCTTGGGGTGCGCATCGACGCGCCGCCGTTTTCCTATGCCCTGCCGGGGGCCGAGCCGGACCGGCCCGGCTCCTACCGGGGCTTCCTGGCCGATCTCTGCTTTGACATCTTCGCCGGCAGCGCCCGCTACGACCTGGTGGTCCGTCCTGTCACCGCAGCGAACCGCTTCGACGGGCTGAGCCCGACTGCGGACGCGGCGCAGCGGATCGACCTGCTTTGCGACACGGTGACCATGCGCTTCTCGGACCCCGAGCGCACGCTGAACAGCGTGTTCTCGCCGATCGTCTTCGCCTCGGGCGTGTCCTATCTGGATCAGGTGGCGCGTGCGCCGCGCCATGACGTGCTGATCGGTTATATCGGCAACAGCACCGCCCGCGACGTGGCCTTCAAGACCTGCGAGATCGACCGCTTCAACGCGCTGCTGCCCTTTCAGCGCCCGCTGCTCTACCAACGCTGCAAGCTGCGCTGGAGCGCGGCCACCGCGCACGAGGAGTTGCGGCGCGCGGGCGACGATCCCACGGCGCCCAAGGTCTTCGCCACCAGTCCGCGGCTGCTCGCGGCACTGGCGGCGCTGGACCTTGCGGCGCAGCGGCTGGACGAGGCCAGGCGCGAGGCCGAGATCCAGTCGCTCGACCCCGGCACCGCCAGGCTGCTTTCCGCGGTGCGGGACAAGGTCGAGGTCGATGCCAAGCAGATGGATTCGCAGGTCGCGCGCTGCCTGAAGCTCGCCGATGGCAAGGACCGCAACGCCGCCTGCGCCCGCGCTTTCCTGGACCTGCAGGATACGGCCTGCGCGGCCAGGCCCGAGACCCCGGAAAAGACCGGCAAGCGCAAGCCCATCGAGCAGATGCCCTGGCCCGACTATCATTTCTGTCCGCTGTCCAGCCATGCCGAGCTGATCGAATGGTTCTGCGCCGGCCCCAGCAATCAGCGTCGCATCTACATGGGCGACCGCGAGCTGATCCTCGACCGGCTGCAGAACTGGAACGCCGCGCATGGTCCCTGCCTGGTCGAAAGGCCCGACGGCGCCGAATACCTGTCCTATGAGCCCTACGCCTTCCCGATCTCGATGCGCCGGCCGGCGCTGATCCAGTTCGTCCAGCGGCGCATCTACGAGATCTTCTCGCATCGGGCGGACATGAACAGCCGCTTTTCCAGCAGCTTCAAGGGCCGCGAGATGTCCCCGGCGCTGGCCTATCTGTTCCTGCTGAACGCGGTGGTGGACGAGGCCGGGATGATCGCCGGCGAGAACGAGCAGCCATCCAGCGGCGGAGAAGGGCGATGAAGATCCAGGTCCAGGGCAGGCACATGCCTGCCGCCGCCACGGCGCCAGCCAGCCCCGGCACCACGGTGCAGCAGAACGTGCGGCTGGCCGTGACCCGCACCGAGGCGCAGCCGGTCGAGCTGGACCTGGCCCCGCAGCAATTGCTGGAGATCGAGACCGAGGACGGCGACCTGCTGTGGATCCGCGGCGACGAGGCGGCCGAACGGCTGGGCGCCGGCGGCGTGCTGGGCCGCTCGGCCGCGACGGGCGAGCAGGTGCTGATCCTGCGCGATCTTGTGCTGCCGCCCGGCCCAGACGATCCGCCGGGAACGCGCGACGCGCTGACCTGGGCGATCGACCGCGTGGCCGTGCTGGACGTTTCGGCCCCCGCGGTCGAGGTGGCCCGGCAGATCGAGGATGCAAACCCGGATCTGGGCCTGCATCGCTGGACGCCCGAGGGCCGGCTGGAGCCGGTCGATTTCGCCGGGCAGCAGGACAAGCCCTGGCTGCTGTTCCTGCATGGCACCGCCTCGTCCACCCTGGGCAGCTTCGGCAAGCTCGTCGCCCGCCAGCCGGCGATCTGGCAGGGGCTGCACAGGGCCTATCAGGGCCGGATCATCGCCCATGATCATCGCAGCCTGACCGAGGATCCGGTGCAGAACGCCCAGGCGTTGCTGGACCTGCTGCCCGAAGGGATCGAACTGCATCTGGTCAGCCACAGCCGCGGCGGGCTGGTGGGCGAGTTGCTGGCGCTGGGGCAGATCGCCCGGCGCCACGACGGCTCGGTCTTCGATCAGACCGACCTGGCCGCCTGCCCGGCCGAGGCCCGGGCGCGGCTGGAATCGCTGGGCAAGACGCTGGTCGACCGCGGCGTGAAGATCGGCCGCTTCGTGCGCGTCGCCTGCCCGGCGCGCGGCACCAGCCTGGCCGGCGGGCGGCTCGACCGCTGGCTGAACCTGGTCTTCTGCGCCTTACGGCAAAGCGCCCGGCTGCTGGGCGAGGCAGCCGAGGAACGGGTCGAGGATCTGGGCCGGCTCGCCCGCGCCGCCACCGCCTCGCGCGACAGCCCCGAAGCGCTGCCGGGCATCGCCGCCATGGCGCCGGAGCATTCGCCGCTGCTGGCGCTGCTGAACCGCCGTCGAACGCTGGCCGAGGGGGCGACGGATGCGCTGGTGGTCATCGCCGGCGACATCCAGCCCTCCGGCGCGCTGCGCAAGCTGGCGATGTGGTTCGCCGACAATTTCTTCGACGGCGACCACGACCTGGTGGTCAACACCGCCGCGATGGATGGCGGCATTCCGCGCGGCCCGGTGCCGGTGCTGCTGGACCGCGGTGCGCGGGTCACGCATTTCAACTATTTCGCCAACGACACCACCGCCGGGCAGGTGCGGGACGCGCTGCTGGACCCCCGGCGCTTCCAGAGCCGCGCCGATTCGCCCGAGGAGCGGCTGCGCCGGGCCGAGGAAGCCGACCCGCGCCGCGGCGTCAGCCTGGTCGAACAGGAGGGCCATACCGCGCTGGCGGTGATCGAGGATCTGTCGGCCCCCGCCCTGCTGCGCGGGCCGGCCCCGCCGCTGGCGGTCATCCTGCCCGGCATCACCGGCAGCCATCTGTCGGCCAACGGCCGATGGGTCTGGTTGAACCCCGCCGGCATCTGCCTGGGCGGCGTGGGCCGGCTGGCCATCGACAGCCCCTCGGTCGGCCCGACCGGCATCATCGAGACCTATTACGGCGGGCTGCGCGCCCATCTGTCGCGAACGCATCAGCCGCTGCCGCTGGCCTATGACTGGCGGCTGCCGATCCAGGTCGCCGGCGCGGCCGTGGCCCGGGTGGTGCTGCAGCGCCTGGGCCAGGGCGGACCTCGGCCGATCCATTTCATCGGCCATTCCATGGGCGGGCTGGTGGCGCGCGCGGCGCTTTGCGATCCGCAGCTGCAACGCGCCTTCGCCGCCAGCGGCGAGTCGCGGCTGCTGATGCTCGGCACGCCCAATGGCGGCTCGCTGGCGATGGCGCTGGCGCTGCTGGGCCATTCCCGCACCATCAAGGCGCTGGCGGCCCTGAGCCTGGGCGAGGACCGCGCCGCCATCGCCGCGATCATGCGCCGCTGGCCCGGCGCGCTGCAGCTGCTGCCGCCCGAGCTGCTGGATGCCGCGGCTTGGGCCGCGCTGGCCGGGAACCGCGGCCTTGATCCGGCGGCGGTCAAGGCCGCGCGGGAGTTCTGGCGCCTGATGCAGGGCGATGCCGGCCTGCCCGCCGGCCGCTGTCTCTATCTGGCCGGCATGGGCCAGACCTGCGACCGGCTCTATGCGGTCGGCACCGGCCCGGACGGTCCGGTCCTGCACATGACCACCACGCCGCGCGGCGACGGCACCGTGCTGTGGTCCTCGGGCATTCCGCCGGGCGTGCCGGCCTGGTACGCGCCGTCCCAGCATGGCGACCTGTGCAAGGACAGCTCCCTGCATCCGGTCATCGCCGGCCTGCTGCTGGACGGCAGGACCGACGCGCCGCAGGTGACGCGCGACACCGGCCTGCGCGGCCTGGAAGCCCCCGACATCCCGCGCAAGGCCGTCCCGGCCGAGGCGGAACTGCCGCTGATCCCCGCGGCGCCGCAGCTTCTGGCCATGGCGATGGGCGGCCGCATGCCCAGCCCCGCCCCGGCCGAGGCGGCGCCGGCCGAGGTCCGGGTGCGGGTGGTGCATGGCGATCTGAGCCATGCCAGCCATCCGATCCTGGTCGGCCACAACCTGGGGGATCCGATCCGGGGCGCCGAGCAGGCGCTGGACCGTCAGCTGCACGGCCGGCTGGCCCGGCGCGAGGCGCTTGGCCTGCATCCCGGCCTGATCGGCAACTGGGACGTGCACCTGCAAGGCTGCGCCGGCGATCGCTGCGACAGCGGCGTCCGGGGCGGCATCGTCGTGGGCCTGGGCGTCATGTCGGACCTGACCACCGGCGCGCTGACCGCCACCATCCGCTCGGGCCTGCTGGCCTATGTCGATGCGCTGCGCGACCTGCCTGCCGCAGCACCCACGGGCGCGCCGGATGCGCCACCGCGGATCGGCGTCTCGGCGGTGCTGGTGGGCAGTGGCGCGGGCGTGGTTTCGGTCTCGGACAGCGTCTCGGCGCTGCTCAACGCGGTCGAGCAGGCCAACCGCATCCTGGCCGGCCAGCAGGACCCCGCGGGCGAGGCCCCGCGCCTGGCCGAGGTCGAGATCATCGAGGCGGTGGAGCAGGTCGCGGTCACCGCCTGGCACGCGGTCGGCAACCGCATCCCGAAGATGCGCGACCGCTTCCGGCATCCCGAGCGGCTGATCCAGGGCAGGGGCGGCTTCCGCCGCACCGGTCCCGAGGCCGACCCGGCCTCGTGGATGGAGGTCACCATCACCGCGCCCGACCCGCAGGGCCGGGCGGGCGCACCGCCTTCGGCCAACGGCCCCCTGCATTACCTGCTGGTCGACGGCCGCGCCCGGGTCGAGGCGGAAACCGTCGCCACCAACCGCCGCCTGGTGCGGCACTATATCACCCAGATCCCCTCGGACCCCGGCACGGCGGACGAGACCGGCCTGTCGCCGGGCCGCACGCTGTTCGAGCTGCTCTGGCCGGCGCGGCTGAAGCAGCACAGCCTGGAAGATCGCAACCTGCGGCTGATCCTGGACCGCGAAAGCGCCTCGATCCCCTGGGAGATGCTGGACGACCGCCGCCCCGACGAGGAGGGCGCCTGGCCCAGCCTGCTGAACCCGCCGGCGGTGCGCTATGGCGTGCTGCGCCAGCTGGTCTCGCAGCGCGACCGCCCGGCGCTGCCGCGGCGCGGCGGCCGGCGCACGGCGCTGGTGATCGGCGATCCGCGCGGCGGCGGCAGCCCGCTGAGCCCGCTGCCCGGCGCCCAGCAGGAGGCCGCGGCGGTGGCAAGCCTGCTTGAGGACAGCGGCTTTACCGTCACCCGGCTGATCGGCGATGCCGCCAGCCCGGCGCAGGTGGTCGCGGCGCTGTTCTCGCGCAGCTGGAGCGTGGTGCATGTCGCCAGCCACGGCGTCGCCGGCTGGCAGCCGCGCCCGGAGGATCCGCCGATGACCGGCATCGTGCTGGGCGCGCCGCCGCTCGACGTGCTCGAGGCGCCGCTGCTGGCGCAACTGCCCGAGCCGCCGGACCTGGTGTTCCTGAACTGCTGCCACCTGGGCCGGATCTCGGCCGACGGCCCCTTCTCGGGCGCGCTGCGCCAGGATCGGCCGGGCTTCGCCTCCAGCCTTGCCGTGGAGCTGATCGAACGCGGCTGCCCGGCCGTGGTGGCCTGCGGCTGGGCGGTGCAGGACGATGCGGCCATGCGTTTCGCCCAGGGTCTGTTCACCGAGCTTTGCGCCGGGGCCGATTTCGGCACCGCGGTCCGGCAGGCGCGCAGCGCCACCCATGCCGCCAGCGCCGCCATGGGCTCGCTCGACAACACCTGGGGGGCCTATCAATGCTATGGCCATCCCGGCTTCGGCCTGATCGACGGCAGGCAGGAGCGCGGGGCGCCGCAAAGCGACCCCGCCTCGCCGGCCGAGGCGCTGGCCGAGGTGCGGGCCCATGGCTCGCGGCTGGACATTCTGGGCAGCGGGGCGGTGGTCGCACAACTGTCGGCGCTAAGCGCCCGGATCCGCGAGAACGGCTGGCAGGGTTGCTCGGACCTGGCGGCCGCCCTGGGCGATGCCTATGCCGCCTGCGGCAAGCTGGACCTGGCCGCGGAATGCTATGGCCGGGCCGCCAGCGCCGAGATCCCGACCCTGCCGCTGACCGCCCTGCAGGAATCGGCGCCGCTGCTGAACCGCAGCGACGACGGCAAGCTGCGCACCGCCATCGCCCTGCTGGAAACGCTGAACGCGAGCTGCGGCGCCAGCCTGCGCCGGCATGTCCTGCTGGCCGACCTGCACCGGCAGCGCGCCATCCTGGCCCCCGCCGCCAAGACCCGGCAAGAGGCGCTGAAACGGCTGGAGCAGGCGCTGGACCGGGCGCTGGCCTTGGCCGGGACGGCGCAGCAACCCGGCGCCCGGGCCGAGACCGACAGGCTGCGGCTGCACCGCCTGCTGGCGCAGGCGCTTCTGTCGCAGCCGCCCAAGGCGCTGGAAAGCGATTTCCGGCAGCTTTCGGCGCGAATGGACATCCAGGACCGGGCGGAGCCGCTGCTGGCGCTGGTCGGTGCGGTGGTCACCGGCGATCCCGGCGCCCTGCCCTCGGCGGCGCCGGACTCTCTCCTGCCCGCCGTGGCGCTGGCGCTCGCCGCCCTGCCGATGCGCTCACCGCTGCGCGAGGCGCTGGAACGGCTGCGGGACCGGCCCGGGGAGGGCTGAGCCCGCGGACGCTAATGCGCGTCCGCGGTGGCGAGATAGCGCCGCAGCGCCTCATCCCCGCCGCCGTCCAGCGACGCCTGCCCGTCGCCGCGCAGTTCGGGCGGCTCTTGCCAGCCGGGCTCGATGCCGGTCATGTCGGGCAACTGATGCGCGATGCCCTTGTGGCAGTCGATGCAGGTCTTTTCGCCCGGGATCAGATAGCGCTCGTGGATCTCGGCGGCGCGGCGGGTCTGCTTGGTGAAGTCCATCGCCACCGCGGCATGGCAGTTGCGGCATTCCAGCGAGTCATTGGCCTTGAGCCGCGCCCATTCGTGCTTGGCCAGTTCCAGCCGTTTCTCCAGGAATTTCTCGCGCGTGCTGATGGTGCCGAAGATCTTGCCCCAGACCTCTTTCGAGGCTTGCATCTTGCGGGCGATCTTGTCGGTCCATTGATGCGGGACATGGCAGTCGGGGCAGCTGGCCCTGACGCCCGAGCGGTTCGAGAAATGCACCGTCGGCATCAACTCCTGAAAGACATTCTCGCGCATCTCGTGGCAGCTGGTGCAGAATTTCTCGGTATTGGTGATTTCCAGCGCCGTGTTGAAGCCGCCCCAGAAGATCACCCCGCAGATGAACCCGCCCAGCGTCAGGAAGCCGATGCTGAGAAAGCTGCTGGGCCGGCTGATGACGCGCCAGAACCAGATGAACCGGCCCCAGACCCAGCGGATGCTCGCCTTGATCCAGCCCATGTCACGGGCCCCCGGCATGCTGGTAGCCGTCGCGGAAGCCGTTCGGCACCAGCGGCTTCACATCGGTCTGCTGGACATGGCAGGCGGTGCAGAAATAGCGCCGCGGCGTCACGTCGGTCAGCACCTGCCCGTCGCGGTCCTGGAAATGCGTGACGCTGATCATCGGCGCGCCCGAGCCCTCGGTGAATTGCGGCTTGTGGCAATCCATGCAGCGGTTGGTGTTCACCGTCAGCTGGTAGCCGTCGATGGAATGCGGGATCACCGGCGGCTGTTCGGGATAGTTGCGCATCCGGCGCACGTCGTCGGTGATCGGGCGGCCCAGCGGCGGGATCTCCTCGCCCGCCATCGGGTCGGGCCAGCCGGTCAGCGGCGGGACGATCTGCACCGCCGGCTCGGCCTGCGACAGGGCGGTGCCGACCAGGGCGAACAGCGCCAGTCCGGCCATGGCGGCGGGCCGGATCAGACGGAGAGGATCTTGACCGCGCATTTCTTGAAATCCGTCTGCTTGGAAATGGGATCCGTGGCGTCCAGCGTCACCTTGTTGATCAGCTGGCTGGCATCGAACCACGGCACGAAGACCACGCCGCGGGGCATCCGGTTGCGCCCGCGGGTGTCGATGCGGGTGCGGATCTCGCCCCGGCGCGAGACGACGCGCACCTCGGCCCCCTGGTTGAAGCCCATCTCGCGGGCATCCTCGGGATGCATGAAGCAGCGGGCGCCGGGGAAGGCCCGGTACAGTTCCGGCACGCGCATGGTCATCGACCCGGAATGCCAGTGTTCCAGCACCCGGCCGGTCACCAGCCAGATGTTGTATTCCTCGTCCGGCGGTTCGGCCGGCGGCTCGTAGGGCACGGCGAGGAAGCGGGCCTTGCCGTCGGGATTGCCGTAGAACTGCACGCCCGCGCCCGGCTCGACATAGGGGTCGAGCCCCTCGCGATAGCGCCAGCGGGTTTCCTTGCCGTCCACCACCGGCCAGCGCAGGCCGCGGACCTGGTGATAGGTGTCATAGGGGGCCAGGTCATGGCCATGACCGCGGCCGAAGCTGGCATATTCCTCGAACAGGCCCTTCTGGACGTAGAAGCCGAACTCCTGGGATTCCCGGTTGGCGTAATCGGGATCCAGGTCGGAAAGCGGGAATCTGTCGACGCTGCCATTGCGGAACAGCACGTCGAACAGGCTCTGACCGCGATAATTGGGGTTGGCGGCCAGGATTTCCTCGGGCCAGACCTCGTCGGTGGTGAAGCGTTTCGAGAACTCCATCATCTGCCACAGGTCCGAGCGCGCCTCGCCGGGCGCCTCGACCAGCTGGTGCCAGACATGGGTGCGCCGCTCGGCATTGCCATAGGCGCCCTCCTTCTCGACCCACATGGCGGCGGGCAGGATCAGGTCGGCGGCCAGCGCCGTCACCGTCGGATAGGCGTCCGAGACGACGATGAAGTTTTCCGGGTTGCGATAGCCCGGCCAGGCCTCGTTGCTGTTGTTGGGCGAGGCCTGCAGGTTGTTGTTCACCTGGATCCAGTAGAAATTCAGCCTGCCGTCATGCAATGCCCGGTCCTGCGCCACCGCATGCAGGCCCGGCTGTTCGGGGATCAGGCCTTCGGGGATGCGCCAGATCTCCTCGGCATGCTTGCGGTGTTCGGGATTGGTCACCGTCATGTCGGCGGGCAGGCGATGGGCGAAGGTGCCCACCTCGCGCGCCGTGCCGCAGGCCGAGGGCTGGCCGGTCAGCGAGAACGGGCTGTTGCCCGGTTCGGAAATCTTCCCGGTCAGCAGGTGGATGTTATAGACCATCTGGTTGGCCCAGACCCCGCGCACATGCTGGTTGAAGCCCATGGTCCACAGCGACATGACCTTGCGCTCGGGATCGGCGTAAAGCTCGGCCAGCTGCTCCAGAAAGCCCGGCTCGACCCCGGTCAGTTCGGACACTTTCTCCAGCGTGTATTCGCTGACCAGTTCGGCGAATTCCTCGAATGTCGAGGGCGTGGTCGCCGCCGGATCTTCCGCCGTGCGGGCGGCCATCTCGCGCGGATCGTCGTCGCGCAGCCCGTAGCCGATGCCGGTCGCGCCCTTGACGAAAGTGGTGTGGCGATCGACGAAATCGCGGTTCACCCGGCCGGTCTGGATGATGTGATTGGCGATGTAGTTCAGGATCGCCAGGTCGGTGCCGGGCTTGAAGACGATGGGAATGTCCGCGAGATCCGAGCTGCGATGGGTAAAGGTCGACAGCACCGCCACCTTGACATGCGGATGGCCCAGCCGGCGGTCGGTGACCCGCGTCCACAGGATGGGATGCATCTCGGCCATGTTCGAGCCCCAGAGCACGAAGGCATCCGCCGCCTCGAAATCATCGTAGCAGCCCATCGGCTCGTCCATGCCGAAGGTGCGCATGAAGCCATAGGCGGCCGAGGCCATGCAATGCCGGGCATTGGGGTCCAGATTGTTCGACCGGAAGCCCGCGCGCATCAGCTTGGTCGCGGCATAGCCCTCGAAGATGGTCCATTGCCCCGAACCGAACATGCCAAGCGCCGTGGGCCCCTTGTCCGCCAGCACCCGCTTGGCCTGGGCCGCCATGATGTCGAAGGCTTCCTCCCAGCTGACCGGGGTGAATTCGCCGTCCTTGGCATAGACCCCGTCCTTCTTGCGCAGCAGCGGCTGGGTCAGCCGGTCCGCGCCATACATGATCTTGGACAGGAAATAGCCCTTGACGCAGTTCAGGCCCCGGTTCACCTCGGCCAGCAGGTCGCCATGGGTGGCGATGACCCGCCCCTCCTTGACGCCCACCATGACGCCGCAGCCGGTGCCGCAAAACCGGCAGGGCGCCTTGGACCAGGTGATCTGCAGGGATTCGACGCCGCCGGGCACCGGCTGGGCCGGCGCCGCCAGCGGGATATTGGCGGCCAGCGCGGCAACCCCCGCCGCCTGCGCCTTGAGCAGATCGCGTCTGGAAATGCTCATGCCGGCGCCTCCTGCTCATCGGCGGCCAACACCTGCTCGAAGACCAGATTGGCCGAGAACACGTCCTCCATGATCGAAATCTCGGCCAGCCGGCCGCCGATCTCGCCCACCGAACCGCCCTCCAGCACCAGCACGATCTTGGCACCCCGGACCGCATGCACCTCGGTCCCCGGCAGGGTGGCAAGGCGGCCGGCGACGGCATCGGCCCGTTCCGGCCGGGCGGTGACGATGGCGCTGGAAATGTGGAGAAAACGCGGCTCTGCCTGTTTCAGTTTGCCGGTCAGAATGTCGCGTCGCTGGATCGGTTTCCTGTCTGGCTCGCGCATGGCTGTTCCTAATGCATGGGTCCGGGGGGGCCGAAGATGATCTGCCACATCCACACCAGGAAGCCGTAACCGCCGACGATCCCGACCGAGAGGATCGGCCAGATCACCACGGCGAGGATCAGGAAAGCGATGATTTCATCCCGCTTGCGATGCTTGGGGTGATCGGTTTCATTCGCGGAATCGACCATTTTCGAGCAACCCTTGCGTGTAGACGCTCTGGTTCAATCTTCCCACAAAACCGTGAGGGGTCAAGAAAGTTCCTGCACGAATCTCAGGCGTTCCCGAGAAGCGCGGCAGGACAGGCAAAATGCCCGGACTTGAAAGACAGGCCGTCGAGAGCGAAATAATCACGTATTTGCATAGACTTGCTGTTATGCGACAACACGCCGCACCCGCCGTCCGGAGGGGCAAGCGGGGCTTTCGCGCCTGGCGCGGTGATCCGCCCGGGCCCGGGCGAAGCAGCGGCCACAGCAGCATTTCAGTCCCAAGCAGCAGGTTCCAAGCAGCAGCAGGCAGAACAGGACCAGCCGCCGAAAGGCTGCCGGACTGATCTGGCGGCGCAGCGCCTGCCCCGCCACCAGCAGCACACCGCCCACCCTGAACTGCGACCATTGCAGCAACAGCTTCACCCGCGGCGACGGCGCCAAGCGAATGCCCGACCAGAACCGAACCCGGATGCATCAGCAGGGCGCCGGCGATCTCGGTCAGCCATCGGTCCGGGCAGGGCCGCGTCCACGTGGGCTGTTCGACGATGCCGGCATTCGGACCGCGCCCACCAATGCTGCCAATGCGGCGCCGGTGCCCCGTCAAGGCCGGGGAGAAGCAAGGTGCGAATCATGGCCTTTCTTCTTTCGTCAAATATCCATCATATTAACCGAGTTTTTTGTTCCAAATTCGGCCAGGAACTGGGAAATCATTCCAGCCGGGGCTGAACATGGGATTGTTGCAGCTGCAAAACGCGCAGCATTTATTCCACCATATGGAACATGGATATGCATCGCCGGCTTGCCCACCGCCAAAATTGGCATGATGTGGAATTTATTTCTTGCAATTGGGCATGAGTTCCGCAGAAATCCCCTAAGACGCGGCTGTCAAGCTGTCCACATGATGGATGCAGACAGGGGAAGGGAGAGCCCGCCGCGCAGGGAGGAAGACAATGCAACTCACCGACACCCAGCCGGAGGGCGAGCTGGCGCTTGGCGGCATCGAGGCCATGACCGAACCGAAGCGCGCCGAGCGCTGGATGCGCCCGGTCGAGATCGCCGCCGCCGGTCTGCTGGTGGTGATGATGGTCACGGTGCTGGCGAATGTGTTCTTCCGCTACGTGCTGAGCAAGCCGCTGATCTGGGGCGACGAGGTCGCCTCGATCAGCTTCATCTGGATGGCGATGCTGGGCGCGACGCTGGCGGTGGACCGCCACGAACACATGAAGCTGACCGTGTTCCTGCCGCTGCTGCCCGAACGGCTGGCCCGCGTGGTGGAGGTGGCGGGCCAGGTGCTGGTCTGCGTGCTGCTGCTGCGGCTGCTGCCGGTGGCGGTCGAATACGCCTATGAGGAAAGCTATGTGACCTCGCCGGCCCTGGGCCTGCCGATGTCCTGGCGCGCCTCGGCCCTGCCGGCAGGTATCGGGCTGATGGCGGCGCTGTCGCTGCTTTCGGTGCTGCGCACACGGGAATGGCGGATCATCGCCGGCACGGTGGTCCTGGCCGGCGCCCTGATCGCGCTGCTGTGGTTCGCGCGGCCGACGCTGCTCTCCATCGGCAACTGGAACCTGCCGATCTGGCTGGGCCTGCTGGTCGCGGTGCTGCTTTGCGGCGGCGTGCCCATCGCCTTCTGTTTCGCGCTGGGAACGCTGGCCTATCTGACCTTTGCCAGCCATGCGCCGATCTTCGTGATGATGGGCCGCATCGACGAGGGCATGTCCTCGCTGATCCTGCTGTCGGTTCCGGTCTTCGTGCTTCTGGGCTGCATCCTGGACGCGACGGGCATGGGCAAGGCCATCGTCAATTTCCTCGCCTCGCTGCTGGGCCACGTCAAGGCGGGGATGAGCTATGTGCTGCTGGGCTCGATGTTCCTCGTCTCGGGGATTTCCGGCTCCAAGGTCTCGGACATGGCGACGGTGGCGCCCGCGCTGTTTCCGGAAATGCGCCGGCGCGGCCATTCGCCGTCCGAGATGACGGCGCTGCTGGCGACCGGCGCGGCCATGGCCGATACCGTGCCGCCCTCGATCGTGCTGATCGTGCTGGGCTCGGTCGCGGGGGTGTCCATCGCCGGGCTGTTCACCTCGGGCTTCGCCATCGCCATGGTGCTGCTGGTGGTGCTGGCCGTCCTGGCGCGCTGGAAGGCCCGCAAGGAGGACATGTCGGGCGTCACCCGCGTCACGCCCGCGCTGATCCTGAAGGCGGGGGTGATCGCCGCCCCGGCGCTGGTGCTGCCCTTCATGATCCGCAGCCTGGTCGGCGGCGGCGTCGCCACCGCGACCGAGGTTTCGGCCATCGCCGTGGTCTACGCCTTCCTCATCGGCGTCGTGCTCTATGGCGGCATCCCGCTGCACAAGCTGGGCACCATGCTGGTCGAGACCGCCGCCATGTCCGGCGCGATCCTGCTGATCCTGGGTGCGGCCTCGGCGATGGCCTGGGCCCTGACGCAATCCGGCTTTGCCCGCGACCTGATGGGTTTCGTCACCGGCCTGCCGGGCGGCTGGGTGGTGTTCATGCTGGCCAGCATCGTGATCTTCCTGGTGCTGGGCTGCGTGCTGGAGGGGCTGCCGGCCATCGTGCTGCTGGCGCCGATCATGTTCCCCATCGCCCGCGGCCTCGGCATCCACGACATCCATTACGCCATGGTCATCGTCACCGCCATGAACATCGGCCTGATGGCGCCGCCCATCGGCATCGGCTTCTACATCGCCTGCAAGATCGCCAATGTGCCCGCCGACCAGGTCATGCGCCGCATCTGGCCCTATCTGGCGGCGCTGCTGATCGGCCTGCTGGCCATCGCCGCCGTGCCTTGGTTCTCGACCGCCTTGCTTTGACGTCAACAACCTTCGGGGAGGAGGAAAACATGACAATCACCCGCCGCAGCGTCCTGATGGGTGCCGCCGCCGGCGCGCTGGCCGCGCCCTTCATCCGGCCGGGCGCCGCCCGCGCCGCCGAGTTCAGCTACAAGATCGCCAACAACCAGCCGCTCGAGCATCCCAGCAACGTCCGGCTGACCGAGGCGGTCAAGGCGATCCTCGAGGAAACCTCGGGCGCGGTGGACATCCAGATCTTCCCCTCGAACCAGCTCGGCGCCGATACCGACGTGCTGGGCCAGCTGCGCTCGGGCGGGGTCGAGTTCTTCCAGCTTTCGCCGATCATCCTGTCGACGCTGGTGCCCAACGCCTCGATCAACGGCGTGGGATTCGCCTTCCCGGATTACGACACCGTCTGGAAGGCGATGGACGGCGAGCTGGGCGCCTATGAGCGCGCGCAGATCGAGGGCGCCGGCCTGGTGGTGATGGAAAAGATCTGGGACAACGGCTTCCGCCAGACCACCTCCTCGACCAAGCCGATCACCACGCCCGCCGATTTCGAGGGCTTCAAGATCCGCGTGCCGGTCAGCCCGCTCTGGACCTCGCTGTTCTCGGCCTTCGGCGCGGCGCCCGCCTCGATCAACTTCGCCGAGGTCTACACCGCGCTGCAGACCGGCATCGTGGACGGGCAGGAAAACCCCCTCGCCATCATGAAGGTCGCCAAGCTGTGGGAGGTGCAGAAATATCTCTCGATGACCAACCACATGTGGGACGGGTTCTGGCTGCTGGGCAACCGTCGCGCCTGGGGCGCCCTGCCCGAGGACGCGCAGCAGATCGTCGCCAAGCATTTCAACGCCGGCGCCGAGAAGCAGCGCGCCGACGTGATGGCGCTGAACACCTCGCTGCGCGGCGACCTGGAGGGCCAGGGCTTCGTGTTCAACGACGTGGACCCGCAGCCCTTCGCGGACAAGCTGCGCGAGGCGGGCTTCTATGCCGAGTGGAAAAAGACCTATGGCGACGAGGCCTGGGAGATCCTGGAAACCGCCATCGGCCGGAAGCTGGTCTGACATGACCCAGGCGCCGGCCCCATCCCCCGCCGCCCCCGTCCCCGAGCCCGCCGGCGGCGGCGCGCAGGCGGTGGCGCGGGCGCTGTCGCTTCTGTCGCTGGTCGGCAGGGGCGGCAGCGCCGGGCTGGGGCTGACGGAACTGGCCGGCGCCGCCGGGCTGACAAGGCCCACGGTGCGGCGGCTGCTGCTGGCCCTGGCGGCGGCGCGCATGGTCGAACAGGATCGCCGGACCCGGCGCTATCACCTGGGCCCCGAGGCCTATCTGCTGGGCACATTCGCCGCCGAGCGCCACGGCATCCTGCATCACGCGCGCGAATCCATGCTGCGGCTGGCGCACGAGACCGGCGACACCGTGCTGCTGACCGTGCCGCAGGGCGACCATACGCTGTGCCTGGAACGGATCGAGGGCGATTTCCCGATCCGCACCCATGCGCTGATGCGCGGCGACCGCAAGCCCGCGGGCGTCGGTGCCGGGGCGTTGGCGCTGCTTGCCGCCCTGCCGGTGCCCGAGGCCGACGCGCTTTTGCAGAAGGCCGCGCCGCTGATCGAGCTTCTGGCTCCCGGCCTGGCCCCCGCGCTGGCCGACGACCTGGCCCGCGCCCGCGCGACGGGCGAGGCGCTGAATCCCGGCCGGGTGGTGCCGGGATCCTGGGGCCTGGGCGTCGCCATCCTGTGGCGCGACGGCCGCCCGGCCGGCGCGCTTTCCATCGCCGCCATCGAGAACCGCATGGGCGAGGCACGCCGGACCGAATTGGCCGCCGCCCTGCACCGCGAGGCGCGGCTGGTCGAATCCCGGCTCGCGGCGCTTGAGACGCAACAGAAAAGGAACATCGCATGACCGATCCGCTGATCGTCGGCTGGGCGCATACGAAATTCGGCAGGTCCGAGGCGCCCGACACAATGGCCCTGATGGCCGAGGTGGCGCGGCCGGCGCTGGACCACGCCGGCCTTGGCGCCGATGCCGTCGACGGCATCTTCGTCGGCGTCTACAACAACGGCTTCTCGCGCCAGGATTTCCAGGGCGCGCTGGTCGCCATGGGCACGCCGGACCTGGCGGGCGTGCCGTTCATGCGCACGGAAAACGCCTGCGCCACCGGCTCGGCCGCGCTCTATGCGGCGGCCGATTTCATCGCCTCGGGACGCGGCAAGGTGGCGTTGGTGATCGGCGCCGAAAAGATGAGCGCGACCCCGGGCGACCAGGTCGGCGACATCCTGCTGTCCGCGAGCTATGTCCCCGAGGAGGGCGAGATCCCCGGCGGCTTCGCCGGCGTCTTCAGCCGCATCACCGAAAGCTATTTCCAGCGCCACGGCGACCGGTCCGAGGAACTGGCGATGATCGCCGCCAAGAACCACGAAAACGGCATGCGCAACCCCTATGCGCATATGCAGAGGCCCTTCGACGTCGGCTTCTGCAACACCATCTCGGACAAGAACCCGCGCGTCGCCGGGCCGCTCAGGCGCACGGATTGCTCGCTGGTCTCGGACGGGGCGGCGGCCTTGGTGCTGGCCGCGCCCGAGGTGGCGGCCGATCTGCAGCGCGCCATCCGCTTCCGCGCCCGCGCCCAGGCCGGCGACCTGCTGGCGCTGTCGCGGCGCGATCCCATCGCCTTCGACGGCCCGCACCGGGCCTGGGCGTCGGCGCTGGATCAGGCGGGGCTCGGCGTCACGGACCTGTCGCTGGTCGAGACGCATGACTGCTTCACCACCGCCGAGATGATCGAATACGAGGCCATGGGCCTGGCCCCGCGCGGCCAGGGCTGGCGCGTCATCCGCGACGGCGTGACCCGGTTCGACGGCGCGCTGCCGGTGAACCCGTCGGGCGGGCTGAAGTCCCGGGGTCATCCGATCGGCGCCACCGGCGTCTCGCAGCATGTCATGGTGGCGATGCAGCTGGCCGGCGACGCGGGCGCCATGCAGGTGCCCGGCGCCAGCCTGGGCGGCGTCTTCAACATGGGCGGCGCCGCGGTCGCCAGCTATTGCTCGATCCTGGAGCGCGTGAAATGACCGGACCCGCCATCGACCCGGCCGGCGGCGTGATCCCGGTCTCGACCCGGGTGATGAACCTTGCCACCTTCCTGACCCAGGCCGCCCGGCGCGACCCCGACGGCATCGCGCTGGTCATGGGCGAGGCGCGCTGGAGCTGGGCCGAGTTCGAGGCCCGCGCCGACGCCCTGGCCCACGCGCTTCAGACCCGCTTTGGGTTGCAAAAGGGCGACCGGGTGATGTGCCAGTCGCAGAACTGCATGGAGATGATGCAGGCCATGTTCGCCACCTGGCGCGCGGGCGGCGTCTGGGTGCCCGCGAACTTTCGCCAGACGCCCGAGGAAGTGGCCTGGCTGACCGAATCCTCGGGCGCGACGCTGATGTTCTGCAATGCCGCCTTTCCCGATCATGCCGCCGCCTGCGGCGTCACGACGCTGGTCTTCGGGCAGGCCGGTTTCGGCGCCTCGGTGCAGGCGATCACCGCCGAGCACATGGGAAGCCGCCCGCAGGTGGCGGCGGTGGACCGCGACGATCCCTGCTGGTTCTTCTTCACCTCGGGAACCACGGGCCGGCCCAAGGCAAGCGTGCTGACCCATGGTCAGATGGCCTTCGTGGTGACGAACCACCTGGCCGACCTGATGCCGGGCCTGACCGGAGACGACGCCTCGCTGGTCATCGCGCCCTTGTCGCATGGCGCGGGCGTGCACCAGTTGACCCAGGTGGCGCGCGGGGTGAAAACCGTGCTGCTGCCGACCGAGCGTTTCGACGTGGCGCAGGTCTGGGATCTGGTGCGGGACTGGCGGGTGTCCACCATGTTCACCGTACCGACCATCCTGAAGCTGCTGGTCGAGCATCCGGCGACCGAGACGGCCGACACCTCGTCGCTGCGCTATGTGATCTATGCCGGCGCGCCGATGTATCGGGTGGATCAGCAGAAGGCGCTGCGCACCCTCGGCAAGGTGCTGGTGCAATATTTCGGCCTGGGCGAATGCACGGGCAACATCACCGTGCTGCCCGCACATCTGCACGAGGCCGAGGACGGCCCGGCCGTCCGCATCGGCACCTGCGGCCATGCCCGCACCGGCATCGAGATCCAGATCCAGGACGACCAGGGCCGCGAATTGCCGGCCGGCCAGACCGGCGAGATCTGCGTGATCGGCCCCGCCGTCTTCGCCGGCTACTACCGGAACCCGCAGGCCAATGCGAAGGCCTTCCGCCACGGCTGGTTCCGCACCGGCGACCTGGGCCACATGGACGAGGCGGGGTTCCTCTACATCACCGGGCGCGAAAGCGACATGTTCATCTCGGGCGGCTCGAACGTCTACCCGCGCGAGATCGAGGAAAAGATCCTGACCCATCCCGCCATTTCCGAAGTCGCGGTGCTGGGCGTGCCCGATCTGCTGTGGGGCGAGGTCGGCTGGGCGATCTGCGTCGCCAGCACCCCGGTGACCGAGGAGGAACTGGCGGCGTTCCTGATGCCGAAACTGTCGCGCTACAAGCTGCCCAGGCGCTTCCTGTTCTGGGACGGCCTGCCGAAATCGGCCTATGGCAAGATCACCAAGAAGATGATCCGCGAGGAACTGGACGCCCGCGGCTTGCTGGAGCAGGCCCCGGCATGAGCATGGTCCATCCCGGCCCCCGAACGGCCGAACGTGCGCAGGCCCGCCGCGCCACGCTGCGGCCCATCCGCGGCCGACTGCGCGCCGGCCAGACGGTCATGCAGGCGGTGGGCGAGCTGTTCGCCGATCACGGCTGCAAGGGCGGCGTGCTCTCGCTGGCGGGCCTTGTTTGCGGGCCGATGCGCTATGTGCTGCCGGCGCTGTCCACCGACGGGCTGCACGCGGCCTGGTATTCCCACACCCATGCGCCGGCCGGCCGCTGGACCATCGAAAGCGCCACGGCCACCGTGGGCTGGAAAGAGGGCGCGCCCTTCCTGCACTGCCACGGCATCTGGTCGGACGGGCGCGCCAGGAGGATGGGCCACCTGCTGCCCTTCGACTCGACCGTCGCCGAGGAGGTGGTGGTCTCGGGGCTCGGCGCGGCCGGGACATGGTTCGAGGCGCTGCCCGACGCGGAGACCGCCTTCACCCTGTTCACCCCGCAGGGCGGCGGCGACGGTCCCGGGCTTTTCGCCCGCATCCTGCCCGGCGAGGATGTGATCACAGCCATCGAGACGCTGGCCGCGCGCCACGGCATCCGCGACGCCCGCCTGCATGGCGTGGGCAGCATCGACCATATCCGCTTCGCCGAGGGGCATCGCATGGATTGCCTGGCCACCGAGCTGCGCTTCGACGGCGCACGGCTGGCCCAGGGCGCGGCGCATGTCCCGATCGAGGTCGTGGACATCCACGGCCATATCGCGCGCGGCACGCTGGAACGGGGCGCCAATCCCGTGGGCGTGACGCTGGAACTGATCATCGAACCGAAAGAGGAGACACCATGAAAACCGCCATCATCACCGGCGGATGCCGCGGCATCGGCCTGGCCGCCACCGAGATCTTCCTGGAACAGGGCTGGGCCGTGGCCGTGGTGGACCGCGATACCGAGGAACTGCACCGCGCCTGCGATCCCCTGGAAAACGTCCTGCCCATCGAGGCCGACATTTCGGACCCGCAGGCCGTCGACGGGGTGATCCGCAAGGTGGTCGAGCGCTTCGGCCGGGTCGATGCGCTGGTGAACAATGCCGGGGTCGCGCTGTTCTCGCAGGTCGGCCGGACCAGTTTCGAGCAATGGCGCGAGGTCATGGCGACGAATCTCGACGGCGTATTCCTGTGCACGCAGGCCGCGACCGGGGAACTGGCCAAGACCCGGGGCGCCATCGTCAACATCGCCTCGATTTCCGGGCTGCGCGCCTCGACGCTGCGGGTGGCCTATGGCACCTCCAAGGCGGCGGTGATCCACCTGACCAAGCAATTCGCCGCCGAACTGGGCGAACAGGGCATCCGCGTCAATTGCGTCGCCCCCGGCCCGGTCAAGACCAAGCTGGCCATGGCCGTGCACGCGCCCGAGATCATCGCGGCCTATTATGACGCCATTCCCCTGAACCGCTACGGCGAGGCGCGCGAGATCGCCGAGGCCATCGTCTTCCTGTGCTCGGACAAGGCGAGCTTCGTCTCGGGCCAGACGCTGGCGGTGGACGGCGGCTTCGACGCCACCGGCGTCGGCCTGCCGGCACTGCGGCGCGAGACCGAACCGGCCTGAACCCGGCCTTGCCGCAAGAACGACACAAACTGACCGGCACCATGCAGCAATGTCCATGGTGCCGGCCATTTTGTCATGTCGGGCAATAACCCTGCCCACTCGTTACAAGTCGCAACCGAAATCCATTTGCCCCTGAAATACCGCCCGGAACCTGACCCGAGCGGCGGCGGGGCCGCGCTTCCAATGCCCGCTCTCTTCCACACCAACCCGGAAGAATAAATTCCGCGCCATTGCCTAGGCAATTCTGCGTATGTGCCAAAGACACGCCGGCGCGGGAAATGCCGGCGGACCGATGCGGCGCGCCTTGCAAAATGCTAAACACGACCCCGCCAGGGCCGGCGCCCGCCTCCACCCGCATCCGAAAGACGCCCGCATGACCATGACGCGATGCCTCCGCGGCTCCGCCGCCGAGAGCCGGAACCTGCCCGGAGATCCCCGCTGATGAAGAAATCGCTGGGCGCCTCGCTGGCCGTGGGCATGGCCGGGCTGCAATTCCTGGCCATCCTGCTGGTGGTTTTCTCATCTTACGTCACGTCGGAACGGGCGCTGATCCGGCACGCCCGCGACCTCTTGCGCGATGTCGGCATTAACACCATCGAACATTCCAAGGGCTTCCTCAGCCCGGCGCAAGGCGCGGCGGAGCTGGCCGCGCAGCTGGCCCAAAACCGGGTCATCGCCAGCCACGACACGCCGGTGCTGGAACAGCTGCTGTTCCAGCAGCTGAAGATGGCGCCGCAATTCGCCGGGCTGTATTACGGGCGCGAGGACGGCACCTTCGTGATGGTCATGCGCAGCCCGGACGGGCGGGCGGAATACCGTTCCAAGATCATCTCGATCGAGAACGGCAAGCGCCGGGTCGAACTGATCTGGCGCGATGCGACTTTTGCGGAAGTCGGGCGGCAGCTGGACCCGACCGACACCTACGACCCGCGCGACCGGCCCTGGTATGTCAAGGCCTGCAAGGAGCGGCGGACGATCTGGACCGATCCCTACATCTTCTTCTCGTCCCAGCAGCCCGGCATCACCCTGGCGGCGCCGGTGCTGCACGAAAATGGCCGCGTACGCGGCGCCGTCGGCGTGGATATCGAGATCAGCATGATCTCGGAATTCCTGTCGCGGCTGAACATCGGCCAGCACGGCCGGGCGCTGATCATCAACCATAACGGCGATGTGATCGCGCATCCCGATGCCAGCCTGATCAAGACCCGCAGCGCCGACGGCACGCTGCGCTTTGCCGACATCCGCGAGCTTGGCGACCCGATCGCCCGCGCCGCCTTCGGGCCGCTGGCGCTGGCCGGCGCCCTGCCGGTCCAGCAGGAGACGCCGTCGCAATTCGACTATCAGGGCGCGTCCTATGTCTCGACCATCATGCCGGTGATCAGCGACAAGCTGCCCTGGACCATCGCCGTCTATGCCCCCGAGAACGACTTCACCGGCGTGCTGAAGAAAAACCGCACACTGAACATCTGGCTGGCGGTACTGGTCGCCGGACTGACCGGGTTGATCGGACTGGCACTGGCCGATTACATCCACCGGCCGGTGCGGGCCTTCGCAGTGCGCACGGCGCTGATCTCGCAGGGCGAGCTCGACCCCGACGCCCCCCTGCCCCGCACCTACAAGGAACTGGGGCGCGCCAATGACGCGCTGGTTCAGCAGATCGTCGCGCGCCGCAAGACCGAGCGCGAATACGGCCAAACCTTCAACATGTCCTCGCGCGGGATGGCGCAGATCCAGCCCGACAGCGGCCGCTTCATCCGCGTGAACGCGCGGATCTGCGAGATGACCGGCTACAGCGCCCGGGACCTGTCGCAGATGCGGCTGCGCGACCTGTTCCATCCCGACGACCCGACCTTCGTCGGGGCGATTTTCAACACCGATGACAGCGATTTTGCCGTCAACCGCGAGATCCGCTGCATTCGCAAGGACGGCAGCACCATCTGGATCACCCTGAACGAGATCCTGATCCGGGACGAGCACGGCAAGCCCCTGCACGCGGTGCTGACCATGGACGACATCACCCAGAACAAGCGAGCCGAGACGCAGATCCTCCAGCTGAACCGGGATCTGTCGCATCTGGCGCGCGGCAAGACCATGAGCCAGATGGCGGCCGGGCTTGCGCATGAGCTGAACCAGCCGCTGACCGCCATCGCGCAGAATGCCGACACGGCGCTGCTGATCCTGAACGAGCAGCCGGACGGACCGCCGCCGGCGCTGCACGACCTGCGCACCATCCTGGCCGAGATCGAGGGCCAGTCGTTGCGTGCGGGCGAGATCATCCGCGCCCTGCGCGGCTTCATCAGCAAGGACGAAGGCGGCAGCACCGCGCTTGATCTGGCACCGCTGATCGAACAGACCCTGCGGCTCGTCCAGGCCGAGGCGACCGAGGCGCGGGTGGGCCTGCAGACCCTGCTGGATCCCGACCTGCCGCCGGTGCGCGGCAACCGCGTCCAGGTCGCGCAGGTGATCGTCAACCTGTTGCGCAACGCCATCGAGGCATTGGCCCCCGACCCCGCCGCCGACCGCCGCGTCATCCTGCGCGCCGCGCGCGACGGCGGCATGGTCCGCATCGCCGTCGAGGATACCGGCCCGGGAATCGCGCCGGGGATCAACCTGTTCTCGCAATTCGAGACCACCAAGTCCGACGGCATGGGGCTGGGCCTGTCCATCTGCCGCTCGATCGTCGAGGCGAATGGCGGGACGCTCTGGCACGAGACCCTGCCCGGCCGCGGCTCGCGATTCCTGTTCACGCTGCCGGTCCACGCGCATGGCTGAGACGGTCGCGGATGCCGGCCGGCTTGCAGCCCGGCAAAAACTGACCGATACCCTTTGCGATCCTTAACGCAAGGCTGCCATGTCCGAGGTTTCCCTGACGGTCTTCGTGATCGACGACGACGACGATATTCGCAGATCCCTGGCGCGCGCGCTGGAAAGGCGCGGCTACGCGGTCGAGAGCCATGCCTCGGCGCAATCCTTTCTGGACAGCTACGACCCGCGCCGCGCCGGTTGCCTGGTCCTCGATTACGGCATGCCCGGCATGAACGGGCTGGAATTGCAAAAGCACATGAACGCCATGGGCATGGCGATCCCGATCATCTTCATCACCGGGCACGGCGGCGTGCCCGAATCGGTGCAGGCGATCAAGGCCGGCGCGGTCGATTTCCTGGAAAAACCCTTCCGCCAGACCGACCTGCTGGAACGCATCGAGACCGCCTTCGCCATCACCCGCGCCCGCCTTGCCGACGAGGAGCAGAACCGCAACCATCGCGCCCGGTTCGAGCGCCTGACCGCGCGCGAGATGGAGATCGTCGAGCGCATGGTGGCGCGGCCCTCGGAAATCTCCAGCAAGGAAATCGCCGCCGCCCTGGGCATCAGCCCGCGGACGGTGGACCACCACCGGGCGCGCATCCTGGAAAAGCTGAACGCGCGATCGGTGGCCGAACTGATCGCGCTGGCAGGGAAATAAAGCCGGTATCACCGGCGGGCCGGCCCGCTAGCCGTCGTTGACGCGGAAATCGGCGGGCCTGATGCCGTGCCGGTTCAGCTTGTCGTAGAAGGTCTTGCGCGGCAGGCGCAGCCGGGCCATCGCCTGGGTGGCGTTGCCCTCGGCCAGGCGCAGGGCGTCGCGGATCAGCTCGGCCTCGTATTCCGCCACCAGCCCGGCCAGGCCCGGCCCGTCCTCTCCTCCTCCGGCCGCATCGAAAGGCGACAGGCCCAGCGCATGGCTTTCGGCGAACTGACGCAGCTCGCGCAGGTTGCCGGGCCAGCCATAGCCAGCCAGCCGCGCCTTGACCGTGCCGGTGACCGGCGCCGCCGGCAGGTCCAGCCGCGCCGCCGCCTCGATCAGGAAATGCCGGAACAGCTCGGGGATGTCCTCGCGGCGTTCGGCCAGCGGCGGCAGGGTCAGGGTGATGCCCGCCAGCCGATAGTAGAGGTCGCTGCGGAACGCCCCCTCGCGCATCAGCCGCGCCAGATCGGCGCTGCTCGAGGCGATCACCCGCAGATCCAGCGCCCGCGGCGCGGCGGCGCCGGGCGGGCGGATCTCGCGCGCCTCGATCAGCGCCAGCAGCGCCGCCTGCAGCGCCGGAGAGAGCGCGTCGATCTCGTCAAGGTAAAGCGTGCCGCGATGCGCGCTTTCCAGCCGTCCCGGCAGGCGCGGGTTGCGCCCCTGCGACTCGGCGCCCAGCATCTCGGCCTCGAAGCGGGTTTCGTCCAGCGCAGCGCAGGCGACATGCACGAAGGCGCGGGCGCGGCGCGGGCTTTGGCGGTGGATGGCGCGCGCCACCGTCTCCTTGCCCGAGCCGCCGGGGCCGAGGATCAGCACGTCGCCCCCCGTCTCGGCCACCCGGCCCACGGTCTCGCGCAGATGCATCATGACGGGGCTCTGGCCGATCAACCGGGTCTCGGCCGCGGCGCCGGCCTGCTGCTGCTGCCGCAGCGCGCGGTTTTCCAGCACCAGCGCGCGGGACGAAACGGCACGGGCCAGCGCCGCCGCCAGCGGGCCACCGCCGATGGGCTTGGTCAGGAAGTCGTAGACCCCCCGCTTCAGCGCCGCCACCGCCATCGGCACGTCGCCATGGCCGGTCAGCAGGATCACCGGCAGGTCCGGGTCCAGCGCATGGATGCGCTCGAAGACCTGGAACCCGTCCATGCCGGGCATGCGCACGTCGGACAGCACCACGCCCGGCCAGTCGGGGCCAAGCCCGCGCAGCGCCTCGGCGGGTTCGGTGAACGGCTCGGCCCGGAACCCCGCGATCTTCAGCGATTGCACCTGCGCGGCCAGCAGGTCGGGATCGTCATCGACAAGGCGGACGAGCGGAGCTTCGGTCATGGCATCCCCGGCAGGTCGAGATGGAAGGTGGCACCCCGGCCCGGCTGCGGCGGCTCGGCCGTCAGGCTGCCGCCAAAATCCCGCGCGATCTCTTGCGAGATCACCAGGCCCAGCCCCAGCCCCTGCGGCTTGCTGGTGGCAAAGGGGGTAAAGAGCGTGGCGGCGATTTCCGGCGTCAGGCCCGGCCCGTTATCCGAGACGGTCAGCCGCACCGTGCCGTCGCACTGGGTCAGGGCGATGCGGAGCTCGGCATCCGGGCGGCCGGACAGCGCCTCCTGCGCGTTCTGGATCAGGTTGACCAGGATCTGTTCCAGCCGCACCGTCTCGCCGCGCACGGCAAGGCCCGGGGGGATCTGCGGCAGCACCATGCGGATGCCCTCGGCCCGGCGGCGGCTGGCGACCAGCAGCAGCGCCGCGTCCAGCGCCTCCTTCAGCGGGATCGGCCCCAGGTCGCCGGTGGCCTTGCGGGCAAAGCTGCGCAGTTCGGTGGTGAACTGGGCGATGCGGTCGGACATGCGCAGGATCTGGCCCAGGTTTTCCGCCACCTCGGGCGCCGCCCCCGGCGGGATCAACTGCTGGCCGTTCTCGGCCAGAAGCCGGATGGTGGCCAGCGGCGTGTTCACCTCATGCGCGACGCCGGCGGTGATCTGGCCCAGGGTCGCCAGCTTGTTGGCCTGCACCATCTCGCCCTGCATCTGCACCAGCCGCTGCTCGGCGGCGCGGCGCTCGCGCATCTCGGCGGTCAGGTCGCGGGTGCGCTCCTCGACCGCGCGCTCCAGATCGGCGCGGTAGCGGCGTTCGGCCTCGGCGCGACGGGCGGCGCGGGTGCGGGCGCGCGCCGCCCAGAAGCCGGCACCCAGCATCAGCGACAGCAGGAAGCCGACCGTCCCGGTGGCGAAGGCCGCCGCCTGACTGGCCCCGGCCGAGGGCGCGCGGATCACCAGCCGCCAATCGGCACCGGGAACCGGCAGCGCCGCCGCCACCTCGCCCGCGCCGGCGGCGGGCAAGGCGCCGAAGCGCCGCCCCGGCTGGCTGGTCAGGATTACCTGCCCCGCCGCATCGGTCACGAAGATGCGCTCGCCGGCCTGCGCCCAGTTGCGCTCGGTCTGGTCGAATTCGACCTTCACCACGATCACGCCGCGCGGCTGTCCCCCCAGCAGCACGTTATGCGACAGGTACAGGCCCGCCCGCTTGCTGACGGTGCCAAGGGCGAATTGCGTCGCCTCGCCTCGCAGCAGCGCCTGACTGAAATAGTCGCGGAAACTGTAGTCCGAGCCGACGAAGCTGACCGCCTCGTCCCAGTTCGAGGCGGCGATCGCGACCCCGTCGCGGTCCAGCAGATAGATAACCGCGCTGTCGGTCTGACCGCGCAGCCGGTCCAGCTTGACCGAGGCGCGGGCGACATGGGCCGGGTTGGGATCGGCCAGCGCCTCGCGCATGACCGTGTCGTCCGACAGCACCGCCGCGACCGCACGCTGCTTGGCAAGCACGCTTTCCAGCGCCTGCACCCGGGTGCGCGCCGTCACCTCCAGCCGCTGGGCCAGCTCTGCGACCGCGCTTTCGCGCACCAGCCCGAAGGTCAGCGCCAGCAGGCCAAGGCAGGCGACAAGAATGACGGCGGCCAGCGCGGCGCGGCGCGCACCCGCCAATTTTCCACCGACCGCACCCGCCGCCGAATCAACCATTGCCGCCGGTTCTCCTCTGGCTGCGGGATCAGCGCCCGCCTGTGTGGATTTCCACACTAGCACGCCCTCGCTGTGTGGGAAACCGCACGGTTTTCCTGCCCGGATCGCAGCAAAAAGACATGATTACAACGCATTGCCGCCATGCGCCCGGCTTTTGGGCGTCAAGACCCGACGACTTATCATGGCTGTCACATACCCGTCATTCGCAGGTCGGAGGAGGCCTCTATGCAAATCGACACCTCGGCAGCGCCGGCCGCCCACGGTCCGCGCCCCTTCTACAGACATCTCTATTTCCAGGTCCTTTGCGCCATCGTCGCCGGCGCGCTGATCGGCCATTTCTATCCCCAGACCGGCGAGGCGCTGAAACCCCTGGGCGACGCCTTCATCAAGCTGGTCAAGATGATCATCGCCCCGGTCATATTCCTGACCATCGTCACCGGGCTGGCCGGCATGGGCACGCTCAGGGGCGTGGGCTCGGTCGTCGGCAAGGCCTTCGGCTATTTCCTGACCTTCTCGACGCTGGCGCTGATCGTCGGGCTGATCACCGCCAATGTCATCCGGCCCGGCGCCGGCATGAACATCGACCCGGCGACGCTGGATGCCAGCAAGGTCACCGACTATGCCGCCAAGGCGCATGAGACCAGCCTGACCGGCTTTGTCATGGACATCATCCCGTCCACCATCACATCGGCTTTCGTGGACGGCAACATCCTGCAGGTGCTGTTCGTCGCCATCCTGTTCGGCATCGGCCTGATCCTGATCGGCGACAAGGGCAAGCCGGTCGTGGCGCTGTTCGAGGCGATCAGCCATGCCGTGTTCCGCATGGTGGACATCCTGATGAAGGCCGCGCCCATCGGCGCCTTCGGCGCCTTCGCCTTCACCATCGGCAAATACGGCATCGCTTCGGTGGTGAACCTGGCGACGCTGGTCGGCACCTTCTACCTGACCTCGGCGCTGTTCATCGTGGTGATCCTGGGCACGGTCTGCATGCTCAACGGCTTCTCGATCTTCCGGCTGATCTCCTATCTCAAGGCCGAGATCCTGCTGGTGCTGGGCACCTCGTCATCGGAATCGGCGTTGCCCTCGCTGATGGAGAAGATGGAGCGCGCCGGCTGCAAGCGCTCGGTCGTGGGGCTGGTCGTGCCGACCGGCTACAGCTTCAACCTGGACGGCACCAATATCTACATGACCCTGGCGGCGCTGTTCATCGCCCAGGCCACCAATACCGATCTGACGCTGCAACAGCAGATCCTGCTGCTGCTCGTCGCCATGCTGTCCTCGAAGGGCGCGGCGGGCGTCACCGGCGCGGGCTTCATCACCCTGGCCGCGACCCTGTCCGTGGTGCCCACGGTGCCGGTCGCCGGCATGGCGCTGATCCTGGGCGTGGACCGCTTCATGTCGGAATGCCGCTCGATCACCAACTTCATCGGCAATGCGGTCGCCACCGTGGTCGTCAGCCGCTGGGAAGGCGCGCTGGACCGCGAGCAGTTCGACCGCGCCCTGGCCGGCGATGACGGGGCCGAGATCGCCCCGGTCCGCGGCCTGCACGGCGCCCCCGCCGGGCTGCGCCTGAACGAGGCCAGCGCCGACTGATCCCCGCCGCGGCAGAAGATACCGACCGGCCGGCACGCAGATCCCGCGGGCCGGCCGGTTGCGTTCCCAGCGCCGCCTTACCCGCCGGCGTCACCGCTCTATCGCCGCGATCTGCGGCGCATCGGATCGTCTCTTTCGGGCAAGGTCTTTGGGATGCCCGGCCTACCCCGGCCGAAGGCGCTGCAAGCCGAGCTGCGCGACGGGCTGCGCTAGCCCATCCGGTAGCCGGGGGTCGAATTCGACAGCGCGGTCTCTTCCTCGTCCATGCCTTCGGGGATCTCCTGGAACAGCGGCGTCGAAAGGTAGCGCTCGCCGGTATCGGGCAGCATGGCCAGGATCACCGAGCCGGGCTCGGCGCGCTCGGCGATCTGCATCGCGACGGCGAAGGTCGCGCCGCCCGAGATGCCGGTCAGGATCCCTTCGCGCGCGGCGAGTTTTCGTGCCCATGCCATGCCTTCGGCCCCCGGCACCGGGATCAGCTGGTCGTAACCGTCCGAGTCCAGCGCCTCTTGCAGCACCAGCGGGATGAAATCCGGCGTCCAGCCCTGGATCGGATGCGGCTCGAAGGCCGGGTGGCTGACGGCGGGCGAGCCGTCCGCGGTGCGCTCCTGCGCGATGCCGCTGCTGACCAGCGCCGCATTGGCCGGTTCGGTCAGGACGATCTTCGTCTCGGGACGCTCGCGGCGCAGCACGCGGGCAAGGCCGGTCGCGGTGCCGCCGGTGCCATAGCCGGTGACGACGTAATCCAGCCGCTCGCCGGCGAAATCGCCCAGGATCTCCTGCGCTGTGGTCGCCTCGTGAATATCGGCATTGGCGGGGGTCTCGAATTGATGGGCCAGGAACCAGCCGTGCTTCTCGGCCAGTTCGACGGCCTTGTTGTACATGCCGGTGCCCTTTTCGGCCTTGGGCGTCAGCACCACCCTGGCGCCCAGCATGCGCATCAGCCGCCGCCGCTCGACCGAGAAGGTCTCGGCCATGGTGACGACCAGCGGATAACCCTTTTGCGCGCAGACCATGGCCAGACCGATGCCGGTATTGCCGCTGGTCGCCTCGACCACGGTCTGGCCGGGCTTCAGCGCGCCCGAACGCTCGGCCGCCTCGATGATGTTCAGCGCCAGCCGGTCCTTGACCGAGGCGGCGGGGTTGAAGAACTCGGCCTTGACGTAAAGCCGCACGCCCTCGGGGCCGAGGTGGTTGATGCGGATGGTCGGCGTGTCGCCCACCGTGTCGAGGATGCTGTCGTAAAGCCGGCCGCGGCCCCGGGTGGTCCTGATCCCCTGCTCTGCCATCTGTCTGCCTCCATCTGCATTGATGGAGGCAGAGTAGCGCAATCCGCCCGGCTTTTAAGCCGGAATCGGCGCGGTATCAGCCCTTGCGGCCGGTGGCGAACATCGGCCCGCCACGCCAGCGCGGGAAGCCGTAGCCGTGGATCTCGACCAGGTCGATGTCGGCGGGGGTTTGCGCGACGCCCTCGTTCAGGATTGCCTGGCCCTCGGCGGCCATTTCCCTGACAAGGGCCTGGGCGATCTCCTCGCGGCTCATCGCCGGGCCGGGCCGGATTTGGTCCGCCAGCAGTTCGGCCGCCACCGCCGAGGGCTGCGGCCGGCGCTCGCCCGGCGCATAGTCATACCAGCCGCCGCCGGTTTTCTGGCCCTTGCGGCCGGCGCGGACCAGGATGTCGCCCAGCGTCTCGGGCACGTCCTGCCCCGCCGCCCGCGCGCCCTCGCGCTGCAGGAAGGCGATGTCGAGCCCGCCCAGATCCTGCGCCTCGAACGGCCCCATGGCGAAGCCGTAACCGCGCATGGCGGCGTCGATTTCGGCAATCGGCACGCCCTGGCGGACCAACGCCTCGGCCGCGGCGCGATAGCGTTTCAGGATGCGGTTGCCGATGAAGCCCTCGCAAATGCCGGCGCGGACCGGGATCTTTTTCAGCATCCGCGCCAGCGCAAAGCCGGTGGCCAGCGTGCGGTCCGAGGTGTCCGGCGCGGGCACGATCTCCAGCAGCTTCATCACATTGGCCGGGCTGAAGAAATGCAGGCCGATGAAACGCCCGGGATTGGGCAGCACCTCGGCGATGACGCGCGGGTCGAGATAGGAGGTGTTGGTCGCCAGCACCGCATCCGGGCGACAGACCCGGGCGAGTTGCTCGAACACGGCGCGCTTGACACCGATTTCCTCGAACACCGCTTCGATCACCAGATCGGCATCGGCGATGCTGGCATAATCCGTGGTCCCGGTGACGCCGGCCGTCAGCGCCTCGGCCTGCGCCTCGGTCAGCTTGCCGCGCTTGACGCCGCCCGCGAAGATGCCGCGCAGATTGGCCAGGCCGCGCGCCACCGCCGCGTCGTCGCGCTCGATCAGGGTGACGGGCAGGCCGGCCTCGCACAGGGCGGCGATGATGCCCGCGCCCATGGTGCCGCCGCCGATGACGGCCGCGCGGCGCAGCGGCAGGGGTTCCACCCCGCGCAGGGCGGCGGGGCGCGGCGCGGCGCGCTCGGCGAAGAAGACATGGCGCAGCGCCGCCGCCTGGTCCGAGCCGCGCAGTTCCAGGAAGGTCTGGCGCTCGAAGGCCATGGCCTCGGCAAAGGGCGCCTCGACGGCCTTGCGCAGGCAATCGAGCGCCCGCAACGGCGCGGCGGCGCCCTTGGCGGTCTTGGCGACGGCCTTCTCCTGCTCGGCCCAGAAACCCGCTGCGGGCGCGGCAACCGGGCGGGCCGAGACCGGCGCCGGCAAGGGCCGCGTCAGCGCCTGCCGGGCAAAGGCTGCGGCGCCGTCGCGCAGGTCGCCCTGGATCACCGCATCGACCAGCCCGGCGGCGAAGGCCTTCGGCGCAGGCATCGGCCTGCCCGAGGTCACCAGCTCCACCGCCAGCGCGGCGCCGGCAAGGCGCGGCGTGCGCACCGTGCCCGAGGCGCCGGGAACGATGCCGAGGCCAACCTCGGGCAGGCCGACCGAGGCGTCAGGCGCGGCCACCCGGAAGCGGCAGCCCATCGCCACCTCGAACCCGCCGCCAAGCGCCGAGCCGTGGATGGCCGCGACCCAGGGCTTCGCGGCGCCTTCGATGCGGTCCACCAGGTCGGGCAGGTGCGGCGGCTGCGGCGGCTTGCCGAATTCGGTCACGTCGGCCCCGGCGATGAAGGTGCGGCCGGCGCAGACCAGCACCACCGCCGCGACCGAGGCGTCGGCGTCCAGCGCGCCCACCGCGTCCCACAGCCCCTGCCGCAGCGCCGTGGACAGCGCGTTGACCGGCGGATTGTCCACGGTGACGATGGCGATTTCCCCTTGGCGGGCGATGGTGACGGTCATTTCCTCAGATCCCCAGATAGGCTTCGCGGATGCGCGGATCGGCGATCAGTTCCGCCGCCGGTCCCTGCATGATGATATGGCCGGTTTCCATGACATAGCCCCGGTCGGCGATCTTCAGGGCGCCGAAAGCGTTCTGTTCGACCAGCAGCACGGTGACGCCAAGCGCCTTGAGCCCGCTGACCACGTCGAAGATCTGCTGCACGATGATCGGCGCCAGACCCATCGACGGCTCGTCCAACAGCAGGCAGGACGGCCGGCCCATCAGCGCCCGCGCCATGGCCAGCATCTGCTGCTGGCCGCCCGACAGCCCGCCGGCCGCCAGGTTGCGCTTTTCGCGCAGGATCGGGAACATCTGGAACGCGTCCTGCATGTCCTTTTCCACCCGCTCGTCGCTGTAGAGGAAGGCGCCGAGGCGCAGGTTCTCCTCGACCGTGAGATTGGTGAAGATCTGCCGGCCCTCGGGCGATTGCGTCAGCCCGCGCGCCGGGCGGCGATGCGCCGGCACCCCGGCCAGCGGCTCGCCCCGGAAGGTGATCTGCCCGGCCGAGACCGGCTGCACGCCCGAAAGGCAGCGCAGCAGCGTGGTCTTGCCCGCGCCGTTGGCGCCGACCACGGTGACGATCTCGCCGGAATCGACATGCAGGTCGATGCCGTGCAAGACCTCGATGCGCCCGTAGCGCGAGCGCAAGCCCTCAACCGTCAGCATCGGCACCCTCCTCGGTTCCCAGATAGGCGGCGATCACCGCTGGGTTGCGGCTGACCTCGGCCGGCGCACCCTCGGCGATCTTCTCGCCATGGTCCAGCACGACGATATGGCTGGAAATGCGCATCACCATCTTCATGTCATGCTCGACCAGCAGGATGGCGGTGCCGGATGCCGCGACCTCGGCGATCAGGTGGTCGATCTCCTCGGTCTCGACGGCGTTGCAGCCGGCCGCGGGTTCGTCCAGCAGCAGGACGGCCGGGTTCATCGCCAGCGCCCGCGCGATTTCCAGCCGCTTGAGCGAGCCATAGGACAGGTTCCCCGCCTCGCGATCCGCGGCGCGGTCCAGGCCCACGCGGGCCAGCAGCGCCAGCGCGCCGTCCCGCGCCTCGCGCGAGCGGCGGCGCGAGGCGGGCAGGTTCAGCAGGTCGGCCAGCACCGGCCCCTTTTCGCGCAGGTGAAAGCCCGAGATGGCGTTTTCCAGCACCGTCATGGCCTGGAAGATCTGCAGGTTCTGGAAAGTGCGCGACATGCCGCGCCGCGCCAGCAGGTCGGGGCGCATCCCGGTCACGTCCTCGCCCTTCAGCACCACGCGGCCCGAACCGGGCTGATAGACGCCCGAGATCATGTTGAACAGCGTGGTCTTGCCGGCGCCGTTCGGGCCGATGACCGAGACGATCTCGCCCGGCTCGACCTTGAAGCTGACATCGTTCACGGCCTTGAGGCCGCCGAAGGTGATGCCCAGACCCTCGACCGAAAGCAGCGTCATTCGCCGGTCCCCCGCAGCTTGCGCAGGATCGAGGGCAGAAGTCCGTCCCGCAGGAAGATCATCACCAGCATCATCACCAGGCCGAGGACCAGCTGCTCGTATTCCGCCAGCACCGTCAGCGCCTGCGGCAGCAGCGTCAGCACGCCCGCGCCGAAGATCGCGCCCAGCACCGAGCCGGCGCCGCCCAGCACGGCCATGGTCACCATCTCGATCGAATGCATGAAGCCGGCGATATCGGGGGTGATGAACTTGTTCTGCAGCGCCACCAGCGATCCCGCGACCGAGGCATAGACCGCCGAGATGACGAAGGCCTGCAGCTTGAGCCGCGCCACGTCCACGCCCACGGTGCGCGCGGCGATTTCCGAGCCGTGCAAAGCGCGCAGGGCGCGGCCGGTCGGGCTTTGATGCAGGTTCAGCGCGATCCAGGCGCCGATCATCAGCGCGATGCCGCAGAGGAAATACCAGAACTGGCCGTTGCTCAGCTCCAGCCCCCAGTCCTTCAGGACGCCGCGCAGGCCCAGGTCGGGAACCTCGATGCCGTCTGGCCCGCCGGTCAGCGCCCGTTCGTTGTTCAGCACCATCGAGACCAGGATGCCGAAGCCCAGCGTGGCGACGGCCAGGTAATAGCCCTTGAGCCGCAGGATCGGCCGGCCGACCAGGTAAGCCAGCACGGCCGAGACCGCCGCGCCCAGCACCACCGCCAGCGACGGGTGCAGACCCAGATGCGTCGGCGCCAGCGCGCAGGCATAGCCGCCGATGCCGGCAAAACCGGCATGGCCCAGGCTGATCTGCCCGGCATAGCCGGTCAGGATCACGATGCCGGTCACGGCCAGGCCGTTGACGAAGATCAGCGCGCCGACCCGGTAGTAATAGCCCGAGGGAAAGAAGAACGGCGTGACCGCGATCAGCGCGGCCAGCACCAGCAGCGTGGCGGACTTGGCGGAGAGTTTCGGCATCACACCCGCTCCGTCGATTTGCGGCCGAACAGGCCCTGCGGCATGAAGAACAGCACCAGCAGGATCACCACGAAAGCCGCGGCCTCCTTGTAGGTCGAGGAGAGGTAGCCCGCGGTCAGCGCCTCGATCAGCCCGATCAGGAAGCCGCCGGCCAGCGCGCCCTTGGGATTGCCCATGCCGCCCAGCATGGCGCCGGCAAAGCCCTTCAGCGCGAAGCCGATGCCGACATTATAGGCAGTCAGCGTGATCGGCGTCGCCAGCACCCCGGCCAGCGCCCCGATCCCGGCCGACAGCGCGAAGGACAGCGTCATCACGAAATTGGTGTTGATGCCCACGAGCTGCGCCGCGAGCCGGTTGTTCGAGGTCGCCAGCACCGCCCGGCCCAGAAGCGTGCGGGTGAAGAACAGCCACAGGCCGGCAAAGACCAGCAGCGCGCCGCCGATCACCCACAGGCTTTGCGGCTGGATGGTCGCGCCGCCGATGCGCAGCGGCGTATCGCCGGAAAAGGCCGGGAAGCTGTGGATCTGCTTGTCGAACACCAGCTGCGCCGCGCCCTGCAGGAAGACCGAGGCGCCGATGGTGATGATGATCAGCGACACGACGGGCGCGCCGCGCGCCGGCTCGATGGCCAGCTTGTTGATCGCCACCCCCAGCGCGGCGGTGGCGACGATGGCGATCAGCGCCGCCAGCGGCAACGGCAGGCCGGCAGCATGGGCGAACCAGGTGATCATGCCGCCCAGCATGACGAATTCGCCCTGGGCGAAGTTCACCACATCCGAGGCGTTGTAGATGATGGTGAAGCCAAGGGCGACCAGCGCATAGACCGCGCCGACCGTCACCCCGGAAAAGAGGAACTGCAAGAACTCTGACATGTGCTCTCCGGCGTCTGTCTTGTGCGTGGGTGGCAGGCGCATTCCCCCGCGCCCCCTAGGGCGCGAGGGCCGGAATTCAGCCGCTTACTCGACCAGCGTCCAGTCGCCGCCCTTGATCTCGAGCATGCGGAAGGCCGAGAGGTCGAGACCAAGGTGATTCTCGGGCGTGAAGGAATAGATGCCGGTGGTGCCGGCCAGGCCCTTGGTCGCCTCGATGGCGTCGCGGATCGCCCCGGGCTCGGTCGAGCCGGCGCGGATGATGGCGTCGGTCAGGATCAGGAAGGCGTCATGTGCATAGCCGCCGAAGGTGCCGACCGGGGTCTTGGTCTTTTCCTCGAAGGCCGCCTTATAGGCGGTGACGACCGGCTTTTGCGCGTCGCCCTCGGGCAGCAGCTCGGCGACCAGCAGCGCGGTGCCGGGCAGGCGCACGCCCTCGGCCGCCTCCGGGCCAGCCAGTTCGATGAACCCGTCCGAGGCGACGCCGTGCGACTGATAGAGCGGCAGGTCGATGGCGAGTTGCTTGTAGTTGCGCGTCACGATGGACGGACCCTGGCCAAAGCCCGGGTTCAGCACCGCCTGCACGCCCTCGGCGTTCTTGATCTTGGTCAGCTGCGCCGTCATGTCGGCGTCCTTGGGATCATAGGTCTCGTCCGCCACGATCTCGATGCCGTAATCGCCGACCACCTCCTTGCACTGCGCCTGCATCGAGGCGCCGAAGCCGTCGGTGCCCGAGATCATGCCGATCTTCGCGATATCGCGCTTCTGCATGTCCTCGAAGATCTTCTGGCAGGCCATGCGGTCGGTATGCGGGGTCTTGAAGGTATAGGGCTTCACCGGGTCGATGATGTCGATGGCGCCGGCCAGCGAGATGAAGGGAATCTCGGCATCCTCGGCCACCGACAGGATCGACATCGAGGTGCCGGTGGTGGTGCCGCCGATGATGGCCTGCACCTCGTCATCCTCGATCAGGCGGGTGGCGAAGGTGCGTGCCTTGTTGGCGTCGCCGCCATCGTCGTAAAGCACCAGCGCGATCTCTTCGCCATTGATGCCGCCCTTGGCGTTCAGGTCCTCGACCAGCATCTCCAGCGTCTTGGCCTCGGGATCGCCCAGGAAGGCGGCCGGGCCGGTCGCCGAAACCGAGGCTCCGATCCTGATTTCGGCGCTGGCGGCCGAGGCCAAGGCAAGCGCGATCAGCGCGGCCGGAACGGTCGTGGTCAGGGTGGTCTTGATCATGGTTTTCCTCCTCCCAGAGAACGTGAAACGGTCAGGCCGCCACAGGACGCCGCCACATGGCGCGACGGAACCGGCTGGCGACGAAGGCGGTGTCGGTCAGGCTGGCATTCCCGGCCGGGTTGGCCCCGGTAACGTGGAAATCGCTGAAGGCCGCCGACTGGTTGACAAAGATGTTGCCGGTCAGGTTGACCGACAGGTTGACGCCGGCCTGCGCAAAGGCGCGTGCGGCCGCGCCAACGCGCGCCGCATCGGTGTCGTAAAGCGCAGCGGTGATCGCGCCCTTGCGCCGCGCCAGGTCGGCGGCGCGGGCGATGCCGGCCGCCGCATCCGGCACCGCGATGACGAAGGCGATGGGGCCGAACCATTCGCCCTCGACCGCCGCGTCGCCGTCGCGCATGGCCAGCAGCAGCGGCGCGGCGCTGCGCCCCTGCCCCACGGGATGCGAATCGCGCACGATCCGGCCCAATCCCCGCGCCTGCTGCACCCGCTCCAGCGTCGCCGGGTTGGCGATGGCGCCGCAGACCCCCGCGGCCCGCGCCGGATCGGCCAGCAGCCCGTCGATGGCCGCGGCCAGCGCCGCCGCCACCTCGTCGAAACTCTTGCGGCCCTGGTCGGTGTCGATCCCGGCCTCGGGCACGTAGATGTTCTGCGGCGAGGTGCACATCTGTCCCGAATACAGCGCCAGCGAGAAGGCCAGGTTCTCGCACATGCCGGTGAAATCCTCGGTCGCGGCGATGGCGACGCTGTTCACGCCGGCCTCCTCGGTGAACAGCTGCGCCTGCCGGGCGTTCTGGCGCAGCCAGGCGCCGAAGGCGTTCGAGCCGGTATAGTCGATCAGCCTGACCGCCGGGTCGGTGGCCAGATGCGCGGCGGCCGGAGCTTCCGGCGTATCCACCGCCAGCAGCACCGAATCGGCCGGCAGCCCGACCTCGGTCAGCACCTCGCGCAGGGTGCGCACCGCCAGCGCCAGCGGCAGAATGGCGGCGGGATGCGGCTTCACGATCACCGGGTTGCCGGTCGCCAGGCTGGCGAAGATGCCGGGATAGGAATTCCAGGTCGGGAAGGTATTGCAGCCGATGGCCAGGGCCAGCCCGGCAGGCACCAGCGACCAATGCTTCTCGATCAGCAGCGGCGCGGCCTTTCCCTGCGGCTTTTCCCAACGCGCCTCGGCCGGGAAGCGGGACATTTCCTCCCATGCCATGGCAACGGCTTCCAGCCCACGATCCTGGGCGTGCGGCCCCCCCGCCTGGAAGGCCATGGCAAAGGCCTGCCCTGTGGTGTGCATCACCGCGTTCCCCATCAGGAAGCTCGCCCGGTTCAGCCGCACCAGCGCTTCCAGACAGGCACCGATTCGGGCCTCGACCCCGGCCTCGGCCAGGGCCGGCGCCGCCGCCTGCGCCGCCGCGATCAGCGTTTGCGGCGCGGCAGCCGGATAGCTGATCCCCAGCGCGCGGCCATAGGGCGATTCCTCGGCGCCCAGTCGGGTCTCCTCGGGATGGCCCGGCAGGTCGAAGGGCTTGCCCAGCAAGGCCTCGAAGCCGGAAGCCCCGTCCTCGCGCGCGGTTTCGCCATAGATCTTGCCGCTAGGGATTTCGGGAAAAGGAGTCCAGAATGCGCGACTGTGCAAAGCCCGAAGCGCGGCATCGAGCATCGGCCGGTGGTGGTCGAAAAACGCGGTCATGCTATCCCTCCCTGGACTGGAGATTATCATTGACCGGCCGGTCGGTTTATGCAACATGAATCTTCGAGGACCCCAAAAATTCTGGGGCAAGGGAGTTCACGAATGACGGATACCGTGCTTGCGTCTCTTGCCGACGGTGTGTTGACGCTGACGCTCAACCGGCCGGAAAAGCTTAACGCATTCAACGAGGAAATGCATCTGGCGCTGCGCGCCGGATTCCAGCGCGCCCATGATGATTCGCAGGTGCGCGCGGTTTTGCTGACCGGTGCGGGCCGCGGCTTCTGCGCCGGGCAGGACCTGGGCGACCGCGACCCGCGCAAGGGCGGCCCCGCGCCGGATCTGGGGCAGACGCTCGAGACCTTCTACAACCCCACCCTGCGGCTGATTCGCAGCCTGGAAAAGCCGGTCGTCTGCGCCGTGAACGGCGTCGCCGCCGGCGCCGGCGCCAATATCGCCATTGCCTGCGACATCGTGCTGGCGGCGAAATCGGCGAAGTTCGTGCAGGCGTTTTCCAAGATCGGCCTGATCCCGGATGCCAGCGGCAGCTTCAACCTGACCCGCATCCTGGGCGAGCCGCGCGCCAAGGCGCTGACCCTGCTGGCCGAGCCGTTGCCGGCCGCAACGGCCGCCGACTGGGGCCTGATCTGGAAGGCGGTCGAGGACGAGGCGCTGCTGCCCGAGGCCCGGGCGCTGGCCGCCGCTCTGGCGGCGGGGCCGACGCTGGGCCTTGGCCTGACCAAGCGGCTGATCCAGGCCGCCGCCACGAACAGCCTCGACCAGCAACTCGACCTGGAGCGCGACTGCCAGCGCGAGGCCGGCCGCAGCGCCGATTATGTCGAGGGCGTCACCGCCTTCCTCGAAAAGCGCAAGCCGGAGTTCAAGGGACAATGAAGGACGCCGCCGTGAAACCCGTCCCGCAGATGACCCCGCAGGAGCTGGCCGAGGCTTCGGCAAAAGCGATGTGGAACGACGATTCCGCCAGCCAGCGGCTCGGCATGAGCCTCGACCACATCGCGCCCGGCCAGGCGACGCTGTCGATGACCATCACCGAGGCGATGTCGAACGGGCACGGCAATTGTCACGGCGGCTATATCTTCACCCTGGCCGACAGCGCCTTCGCCTTCGCCTGCAACAGCTACAATCAGTTGGTCGTGGCCCAGCATTGCTCGATCACCTACCTGATCCCCGGCCGCATCGGCGACCGGCTGACGGCCGAGGCGCGCGAGGTGTCGCGCCGCGGCCGTTCGGGCATCTACGACATCCGCATCACCAATCAGGACGGCGAGCATGTGGCCGAATTCCGCGGCCATTCGCGCACCGTCAAAGGCACCCACCTGCCGGTCGAAGCCTGACCGGACCCGCATCGCAAGGGAGGAAACCATGCAAGACCTGTCCCCCAACCGAAAGGATCTCGACCCGATCGAGACCGCCTCGCGCGACGAAATCGAGGCGCTGCAGTTCCACCGCATGAAGCGGTCGCTGAAACATGCCTTCGAGAACTCGCCGTTCTACCGCAAGCGCTTCATCGAGCACGACGTGCATCCCGAGGATCTGAAGTCGCTCCGCGACATCGCGAAATTCCCCTTCACGGTCAAGCAGGACTTGCGCGACACCTATCCCTTCGGGATGTTCGCCGTGCCGCAGTCCCGGCTGGTGCGCATCCACGGCTCGTCCGGCACCACCGGCAAGCCGACGGTGGTGGGCTATACCCAGGCCGATATCGACCATTGGGCGAACCTGATCGCCCGCTCGATCCGTGCCGCCGGCGGCCGGACCGGCGACATGTTGCACAACGCCTATGGTTATGGGCTGTTCACCGGGGGACTGGGCGCGCATTACGGGGCCGAGCGGCTGGGCTGCACCGTGGTGCCGATGTCCGGCGGCATGACCGAGCGGCAGGTGACGCTGATCAACGACTTCAAGCCGCGCATCATCATGGTGACGCCCAGCTACATGCTGTCGATCCTGGACGAGTTCCGCCGCCAGGGCCTCGACCCGCGCGAATCCTCGCTGGAGATCGGCATCTTCGGCGCCGAGCCCTGGACCAACGCCATGCGCGAGGAAATCGAGGAAGCCTTCGACATGCACGCCGTCGACATCTACGGCCTCAGCGAGGTCATGGGCCCCGGCGTCGCCATGGAATGCGTCGAGACCAAGGACGGGCTGCATATCTGGGAAGACCATTTCTATCCCGAAATCATCGACCCGGTGACCGGCGAGGTGCTGCCCGATGGCGAGCTGGGCGAGCTGGTCTTCACCACGCTGACCAAGGAAGGGCTGCCGATGGTGCGCTACCGCACCCGCGACCTGACCCGGCTCTTGCCCGGGACCGCGCGCTCCATGCGGCGGATCGAGAAGATCACCGGCCGCAGCGACGACATGATCATCCTGCGCGGCGTCAACGTCTTCCCGACCCAGATCGAGGAACAGATCCTGAAATGCGACGGCCTGGCCCCGCATTTCCAGATCGAGCTGACCCGCGCCGGGCGCATGGACACCATGACCGTCCATGTCGAATGCGCGCCCGCGATGGCCGATGCCGATGCCCGCGCCGCCTCGGCCAAGGTGCTGGCGCATCACATCAAGAGCGTGGTCGGCGTCTCGACCCGGATCGAGGTGCAGGATCCCGACACCATCGCCCGCTCCGAGGGCAAGGCCAAGCGCGTCATCGACAACCGCCCCAAGGAATGACGCAAGCGCGGCGAGGCGCTGCCCGTGACAGGGCGGCGCAAAACCGCTAAACGCAAGCAAGGGGGGCTCGCGCCCCCCTGATTTTTCCCGTCAATTCATCAGGCGGGCACGCGATGCAAAGAGGAACCCATGGCTCGCACCCGAGCGGTTGATTTCGAGGAAAAGCGGCGCGGCATCCTTGACAGCGCGGCCGCGGTCTTTGCCGAGCAGGGGATGGAAAAGGCCTCGATGTCGCAGATCGCGGCGCATGGCCAGATCTCCAAGGCACTGCTTTACCACTATTATCCCAGCAAGGATGCGCTGATCTTCGCGATCATCATCACCCATCTGCAGGAGCTGGACGCCGCCATCGAGGCGGCCGACGACCCCACCCTGCCGCCGCAGCAGCGACTGCGCCGGCTGGTGGGCACGGTGCTTGAGAGCTATCGCGGCGCCGACAACCAGCACAAGGTGCAGCTGAACGCCACCTCGGCCCTGTCGGACGAGCAGAAAACCGAGATCCTTGGCGTCGAGCGGCATATCGTCAAGCGTTTCGCCGTGGTCCTGCGCCAGATCAATCCCGACCTCGACAACCCGCAGCGCCCGTTGCTGACCCCGGTCACCATGTCGCTGTTCGGCATGATGAACTGGGTCTACATGTGGTTCCGCGACGGCGGCCGCATCACGCGCGAGGATTACGCCGACGTGGCGACCACCCTGATCCTGGAGGGGATCAAGGCGGTGCGGTGACGCGGCAAGACCCGGCACCGCCATCCCGCTTTTGATCTTGGCCAAGGCGGCAACCGCTGCCGTTCGCGGCGCTGGCAGGAAACCGCAAGGCAAGCCGGCAGCCTGTCATCTTGGCGGGAACAGCGATAGAACCGGGTGCTCACCCCCGAGCAGCCGTCTTTCATGACCGTTTCGACCGCATATCTTCGACAGCGGGGGCAGCATAGCGCGAAGGTCGAGGCATTCGTCAAAAACAGCGTCGATTTCAGCCGGATCTGGATCGGAGAGGTCGATCATGATGGCCGGGCGGCGTCGATCGCAATTTCGGAAGGGAGGGGCGATCCCGAAGCACCGCCCCGCCTTTCCGGCTTATTCCGCCGCCCGCGCCAGCGGCCATTCCTTGGCCACCATGGTCAGCACGTCGTATTGCGCCACGACCTCGTCCTTCTGGTTGGTGACCTGGCAGTCCCAACGCACCTCGCCATGCTCGGCATTCTCGCGCGGGTTGATCTCCTTGCAGGTCAGCCGCACCTGCAGCGTGTCGCCGAAATAGACCGGGGTCAGGAAGCGCAGGTTGTCCACGCCGTAATTGGCCAGCACCGGGCCGGGGTTCGGCTCGACGAACAGGCCGGCCGCAAAGCTGGCGATCAGATAGCCATGCGCCACGCGGTCGTCGAAGAACGGATTCGCCTTGGCCGCCGCCTCGTCCATATGGGCATAGAAGGTGTCGCCGGTGAAATGCGCGAAATGCTCGACATCCTCGCGGGTGATGGTGCGCGTCGCCGTGACCAGCTGGTCGCCGATGCGCAGCTCGGCCAGCGACTTGCGGAAGGGATGCATGCCCTGCTGCGCATCGGCGCCCTCGATCCAGCGGCCGGTGACGGCCGACAGCAGCCGCGGCGTGCCCTGCACCGCCGTGCGCTGCATGTAATGCTTGACGCCGCGGATGCCGCCCATCTCCTCGCCGCCGCCGGCGCGGCCCGGCCCGCCATGGACCAGCGGTGCCAGGGGCGAGCCGTGACCGGTCGAGCTTTTGGCCGAGGCACGGTTGCCGATCAGCACCCGGCCGTGGAAGGGCGCGACACCCAGCACCACCTCCTCGGCCACCCGGGGATCGTCGGTGAAGACCGAGGAAACCAGCGAGCCTTTGCCCAGCCGGGTCAACCGGATCGCCTCGTCCAGGTCGTCATAGGGCATGACGGTGGAGACGGGGCCGAAAGCCTCGACCTCATGCACGGCGGCGGCCGCGAAGGGCTTTTCGGCATACATCAGCACCGGGTTCAGGAAGGCGCCCTTGCCGGCATCGCCGGAAGCCAGGCGCACCTCCCCGGGGTCGCCGGCCACGATCTCGGCCACGGCCTGCAACTCGCGGATGCGCTCGCGCACCTCCTGCCGCTGATCGAGGCTGGCCAGCGGACCCATGCGGGTGGCTTCCTCGCCCGGCAGGCCGAGCGCGGTCTTGCCCAGCCGTTCCCCCAGCGCCGCGACCAGCGCCTGCACCTGCGCGCGCGGCGCGATCACCCGGCGG